>CAYPZL010000014.1:0-50144 GCA_964415045.1 uncultured Pirellulales bacterium
AACGATTTCCTTGAAGAATATAAGCCTAATCTCCATTTTGCAAAACTCTACTTATAGTTCACGAGGACGCTTTCGGCGACCCCTTCGGTGATCAGCTTGTTTTTGAGCAAACCGTTGATGGATTCCTCCATGGTGACCATGCCGTGCTTTTTCCCCGTTTCGATGACGCTGCGCAGGAAGTAGCCGCCTTTGCGCCGGATGATGTTCTTGGCGCCGGCGGTGACGACGAGAATCTCGCAGGCCACCCTCTGCTTGCCGTCAGTGGTGGGGACAAGCTCCTGATGAATCACGCCCTGCAGAGACTCGGCCAGCAGGAAGCGAAGTTGGCCTTCGTCAGTGGCCGGCGTGTAGCTCAGGAGCCGTTCGAGAATCTTGTCGATGGAGATGACGTGCAGGGTCGAGAGGACCAGCACACCGGTCTCGGCCGCGGTCAGCGCGATCTTGATGGTCTCGTAGTCGCGCATCTCGCCGATGGCGATGACGTCGGGGTCCTGGCGCAAGGCGGCGCGCAGGCCCGTCTGGAAGCTCTGCGTGTCCCTGCCGATCTCGCGCTGCCGCACGACGCCGGTCTTGTTGGAGTGTATGTACTCGATCGGGTCCTCGATGGTGATGATGTGTTTCTCGTGGTTGGCGTTGATCTCGTTGATCATGGAGGCCATCGTGGTGGTCTTGCCCTGGCTGGTGGCGCCGGTAATCAGGACCAGCCCTTTGGTGCGGCTGGTCAGGTCGCGCACGGTCGCCGGCAGGAACAGCTCCTCAATCGTTTGCGGACGCGTCGGAAGAATGCGAATGGTGGCGCCGACCTGACCGTCGAAATACCCCACGTTGATCCGGTAGCGCCCGTCCTTTTCCGCCAGCATCAGGTCGTAGTCCAGGCGCTCCTCGAACAGCTTCCTTTGCTGATCGGTGAGCAGGTCAAAGGCGATGTCGCGGCTTTGCTGCGGAGTGAGCTTCTCCTTCGTCACGGGAACGAGCTTGCCGCCGATGCGAAAGAGAATCGGCGCGTCGGCGCAGACGTGAATGTCCGTGGCGCCCTGGGCCTTAGCGTGTTCGAGCAATTGCAGTTTGCCAATCATTCGTTCCCTCCGTCATATCGGCGTCTTGGGGTTCGGCCGCCGGAGGCACGGCCGCCCTGTGCCGTCCGGAACGATTCACGGACGCTTCGGCTGGCCTTCCGGCCATTTGGCTCCCACCCGGCGTTGCCAGTCGTGCAGCGATTGGAGGAGCTCCTGCCTTTTGTCCGGTCTTTCCTGTGCCAGATCGTGCTGCTCGCCGGGATCGCCGGCGAGGTCGTAAAGCTCCACTTTGCCTAAATCGAAGAACTCGATGAGCTTCCAGTCGCCTTTGCGTATCGCACCGGCGGATCGCCCGCTGAGGAAGTGGGGCTTTTTCAGAGGATAATGCCAGTACAACGTGTTGCGACTCAGCGCGGCCCGAGCATCCTTCAGAACGGGCACGAGGGACACGCCGTCAACGTCCTGCTCCAGGGGTGTCGAGACGGCCTTGGCGAAGGTCGGATAGAAGTCGACGTTGCACACCGGCCTGTCGCAGACGCCTCCGGCCTGCGTGACGTTCGGCCAGTACACGACCAGCGGTTCGCGAATGCCCCCTTCGTAGAGTGTGGACTTGCCCGCGCGCAACGGGGCGTTGGAGGTGACGCGCGCTTCGCCGCCGTTATCGCCCATAAAAGCGATGATCGTGTTGTCCGAAAGCCCCAGCTCGTCCAGCTTCTTGCGGATCTGTCCGACGCCCTGGTCGATGCTCTCTAATTGGGCCGCTAAGTGCGGGTTGTTGCGCCGGGCGTTGAACCCTTTGCCCGCGCCGGGCTTGGCCTCGTACTTGGCCACCAGCTCGGGCTTGCCGTTGAGACGCGTGTGGACGGCGTAGTGACTCAGATACAGGAAGAACGGCTCGCTTTTGTGCCGCTCGATGAACTCGACGGCCTCGAGGTTGCAGCGATCGACGAGGTGCTCTTTGCCGGGCAGGCGTTGCTGAATCTCCCGGTTGAAGTGGTAGGGGAAGAAATAGCTTCCGCCGGCGATGCCGCGATTCTCCGAGACGATCACCTCGTCGAAGCCGTGCTGGTCGGGGCCGATTTCTTTCGCCCCGTGGTTGGCGTAGCCGGTCAGGTGCCACTTGCCGATGACGCCGGTGGCGTATCCGGCCTTCTTGAGCATCTCGGCCAACGTCACGTAGCTCGTCGCTAAATGCTTGGGGTCGTTGGGGCGGAGGTAGTCGGTGATACCTGTCCGCACGGGGTATTGCCCCGTCATCAGGGCCGCCCGGAAGGGCGAGCAAACCGGGGCGGCTGCGTACGCGTTTGTGAAGCGCATCCCGTCCCGCGCCAGCCCGTCGAGGTTCGGCGTCTCGTTGAAGGTGTTGCCGTAGCATCCTAACTCGGCCCAGCCTAAGTCGTCGGCCAGGATGAATATGATATTCGGGCGCTTTTTGCGGTTCTGCGCCTGCGTGGCGGTCGATTCGAAAAGACGCGCCGGCAGAACGGTGCCCAGCATTCCCACACCCGCCGCCTTGAGCAGCTCACGACGCGTCGCACGTGCGTTCGTCATACTTGCGTTCTCCTGAATTCATGTTGCATTGATCCGGTCTTCTCTTTCGCGACTCAGTGACCTTCAAATGGAGGACTCGTCGCGTGTCCTCGGTTACCTTGACGCGTTCGCTGATCCGGACGGGACAGGCCCAGATGATCTTCTCGCCGTCGTCGAAGACGAGAAGGTCGTTTCGCACGGCCTGCGGTACCCGGGCCGATGTGAGGAATTTGCCGAGCTTCTTTTCGCCGGCCGTCCCCAGGGGCCGGAGCCGGTCTCCGGGGCGGCGGGCCCGCACGACAACGACCTGTGCCACGCGATCGTAATCAAGATACTCGCACAAGGGGCTTTTGTCACCCGCTATTTCGTCTGCCTCGACCTCGCTGCGCCGGCGCACGCGCGCCTCGATGGTGCCGCGTGGGAAGCGGGTGGTGCCCGGGATCTGCAATGTCACGGGCTCAAAGTCCCGCGCCATTTCGCCGTTGCCGGCATTGAGCCGCGGCGCTGTCAGGGCAATCCTGTCCCGCCGGCGCTGCGCGACGAATCCTTCCGGAAGCGTCGCTTTTCTTCCGCCCACCGGCGTGCGGGCCAGGCCGAGTACGCTTGCGTAGTGCTTCCGCGACAGGTCCCGCTCGTGGCAACCGAGAGCGACCAGTTCCCGGCGGAGCAGCTCGGCCGCCACCGGCACGGGAAGCTGCGCCAAGCCGGCGGCGTCCAGGGCGGCCCCGTCGGGCAGACGCTCGGCCAACTGACGCTGCGCTCGTACGGCTTGCCGTTCGATGTCACCGAACAGCTTGCCCGCGGCGACGGCCAACTCCGACAGCGTGTCGATCAGGGGTCCGGTGGATTCCCGTTGCAGGGCGGGCAGAAGCCGGTGGCGGATGCGGTTGCGCGTGTGGGCGGGATCGGCGTTGGTGTGGTCCTGACGCCATGTCAACTTCCGCGCGTTGAGATACGTCAGAATCTCGTCACGTCGCACGCACAGCAGCGGCCTGGCGAAAGTGAGCCCGTTGTCGAACCGCCGGGCCGGCCAGATGCCCGCGAGCCCCCGGAAGCCGGTTCCGCGCCAGAGCCGGTGGACCACGGTCTCGGCGTTGTCGTTCTTCTGATGACCGGTCGCGATCCACGTGCACTCGTGAGATCGGGCCATCGCGCCGAGTTGCTCCAATCGCAACCGGCGTGCGGCCGTCTCCACCGACAGCCGGTTGCGCTCGGCACACTGACGCACCGCGATGCGGGCGGTGACCACGGGCAGTCCCCATCTTGCGGCTTCCTGCAGGACGAAGGCTTCGTCTTCTTCGGCCTCGCGCCCGCGCAACTGGTGGTTGACGTGGGCACAAACAAATTGCGCGTCCACGCAGCCGGCCTCTCGCAGCGACAGCAGGACGTGCAGCAGGGCGATGGAATCGGCGCCGCCGGAGACGGCGAGCAAAACGCGGCCGGTCCCTGCGAACAGGGCGTTTTGGCCGATGAAGTCCGCCACCTGTGTTTCGAACGCGTCCAATGCCATTGGTCTGTTATCCGGTGGACCGGCCGCGGCCGCAATGAAAAAGGGCCTGACGTTCGATCTGCGTCAGGCCCGGACGTTGCTTATATGCGAGAGGTGAATCTGACCTCTACTGCGGTTCGCTGTCGGACTTGGTCAGACTCTCGATTCGCTGCTCGGCAAATGCCTTCCATTCGTCATACTGCGCCTCTTTGATCACGGCCTCCTGGTATAGTTCCAGGGCCTCGTCGCGCCGGCGCAGCTTCTTGTCCAGAATGAAGGCGGCCTTGAACCGGGCCGGATACGGCGTCTCCGCATCCCACTGGTATGCCCGCTGGTAGTACAGCAGGGCGATCGTATAGTCTCGGAAATGCTCGTGGATGCCGGCCATTTTGTAAGCCGCATCGTCGATCTTGTCGCTCGTCGGGTACTCCCGAATCAACTGGCTGTACCGGTCCAACGCCACGCGGAGCAGCTCGTCGTCCTTGAGCAGCGGCAGAGGCTCGGCCCGTTTTTGCACGCCCGTCGCTTCCAGATAAAGCTCATCGGCCTCGGGGATCCGCGCCGTCGCCCTGAGATCCGGCGGCAGCACCTCGGCGTCGATGATATAGCGGTACTGCGGAATCCTGTCCAGCGAGCGCAACTCCTCCTGGGCCCAGTTCAACTTCATGTTGTTCCCGACGGCCGCGTAGTTCTGAATCAGTAACTCCAGACTTTGCCGGTAGGCCCGTCGGTGGGCGGCCACCTGCTCGACGAGGTCCACCTCGTCCGTCGAGGCCCGAACCATGGCCGTTTCCGGCAGCTTGACCGGTTGGGCGGGATCGGAGTATGCTCCGCTCCGCCGCGGCAGACGCTGGCTGCGCCCCTGATCGGTACTCTGACACCCAACGGATACCACAAGCAGGAGGGTGATAGCTGCTGTTACGACTGTCCGTGTCATTGTGAAGCCTCCTATTAGTACAGGAACCGCCTTTTTGCCGGTTTGGGCGACCTTCGTTCAGTCTCCGCCGATGTCGCTCAAATGGAGCACGACAACACCAGCACATTCAACAAACCCAATAAAGCTGAACTCGGCGTTCGCGTCAAGAGCAAAAGCGGCTGAAAAAGCGCTTCCGCGTCCGTTCGCGGTCCCTTGCATTCATCAGCAGTTTCGCATTTCAGCCCTCAATTGGGATGTTTAGGTCTTTTAGGGTTTGGCGGAGCCAGGCCAGTGATTTCTCGATCATGGGTCCGGCCTGTCCCTCGCATTCCATGCTCAGGACGCCTTGGTAGCCGTGATCGCGGAGCAGTTCGAGGCACTTGCGGATGTTGTCGGCGTTGACGCCGTCGCCGATGGCGCACTGGCTGACCGCGATGCCGGTTTGCTCGCCGCGCACGGCCGCCGCCAGCGACTCGGAGACGTCCTTGACGTGCACGTGGCTGACGCGGCCGAGGAAACGCTTGAGGAACGGCACCGGGTCCTGGCCCGCGATGAACGTATTGCCCGTGTCCATGTTCATCCGCAGGTACAGGCTGTCGCAGAAGTCCAGCATTTTCGCCATCATGTCGGGCCTGGTGGTGAAATAACCGTGGGGCTCGATGTTGACGGTTACGTGGTGGGCCTCGGCCACCTCGATGATCTGCTCGTAGCTGTGTTTCATCATATCCATCGCTTCGTCGTCGCTGAGGCCCTCGGGCGCGTGCATCCCGTCGGTGGTGTCGACGAAGGGACAGCCGATCAGGTGGGCCCACTGGATGGCTTTCATGACGTAGGGGACACCGCGGAGCGGCCCGTCTTTGCCCGAGAGCGGATAGGCCGCATCGACCTGCGAGAACCGCACCCCGTAGGATTCCATCTTCTTACGCAGCAGCATGGGGTCTTCATAGAGCGCCACGTGCGGCTGGTACCCCAGGCCGTGAATCCAGCTCACGCCGTCAATCAAGCCGCACTCGATGTAGCGCACCTCGTTCTTCTGCGCCCACGCCAGGCACTTCTCAAAGCTGAAATACGCACTGTTAAACGCGTCGGTATGAAATCCAATCTTCATCGCTAAATCCTCGTTGCCCCCAGGTTTACGATACCCATCCCTGCTACGCTGCACGCATGCAGCAGAACCAGCCGTTGCGAGACCGCAGTAACCTACCATATCCCCGCTCGCCCCGCAAGATGCGACATGCCGGCCGGTCGCGAGGCAAAAAATATCCTTTTTGCACTTGAACGAGAAGGTCCGATAGTGTATAGTGCTCAATCTTGGGTGACAGTGGCAGGGATGGGTGATCGCTGCTTCCTCGCTGCAGGCGACTCTCTCCGAACCGGCTATCCCAATGTCTTTATCTGGCACAAAGAGGGAAATGAGAGAACTGCTGCAATGGAACTGAGAACGGATTCTGAGGTGGTAAGATGAAATCGATGCTATCGTGCGTCGCAGTGGTGCTGTTGGCCGCCGCGATCCTCCCCCGTACAAGCCGGGCCGACTCGTTCGACCTGCGCGACGTCAATGGTGTCAGCTACGTAACTTCCATCAAAAGCCAGACCAGCGGTACGTGCTGGACCCACGGCACGATGGCGGCCATCGAGGGCAACCTTCTGATGACCGGCGTCTGGGCCGAGATCGGGTATTACAAGCAGCCGAATCTGGCCGAGTATCATCTGGATTGGTGGAGCGGGTTCAACCAGTTCAATAACGATGACATCGACCCGCCCACCGGGGACGGCCTGGAGGTCCACATGGGCGGCGATTATCGTGTCGTCCAGGCGTATGTCTCGCGAGGTGACGGCGCCGTCTATTCGGAACTGGCCAATGACAACACCGAACGCGACACGAAATGGTTCGACGATCCCCCGGCTCGAATCGATGCTCGGTATGACGTCTTCTATCCGCGCGATATCGAGTGGTACACCATCGAGCCGAATCTGGCGGGGATCGACACGATCAAGGAGGTCATCCGGATCCACGGTGTCCTGGCCACCTGCATGTGCTACGACGGCGCGTTCTATCGTTCTTCCAAGCGAAGCCACTACCAAGCGCCGGACAGCACCCTCGAACCCAACCATTCCATCGCCATCGTCGGTTGGGACGACGCCAAAGAGACGCAGGCGCCGAAGCCCGGCGCCTGGCTGTGCCGGAACAGTTGGGGCAGCAACTGGGGCGACGATGGTTACTTCTGGATTTCGTATTACGACAAGTATTGCTGCCGGCACGAGGAAATGGGGGCGGTGTCGTTTCAGAACGTCGAGCCGCTGGCGCACAACCAGATCTACTACCACGATTACCACGGCTGGCGCGACACGAAAACCGATTGCAACGAGGCCTTCAACGCGTTCGTGGCGGATGCCAACGGGGTGATTTCCGCGGTGAGTTTCATCACCGCCGTCGATGACGTGACGTATACGGTGAAGCTTTTCGACCGGTTCGAGGACGGGCAGCTCCTCGACGAACTGGCCTCGGACAGCAATGACATCGCGCGGACCGGGTTTCATACCGTCGATCTGTCTTCGCCGGTGGAAATCGGGGCGGGTGATGATTTCTACGTGTACCTGGAGCTCTCGGCCGGCGGTCAGGCGTACGACCGGACGTCGGAGATTCCGGTGCTCCTGGGCGATCCGGTCGATCCGCAATTCTTCGCCGAGGCCGGGGCCGAAGGCGAGTTCTGGACGTTCTACAAGGGCATTGTGGCCGCTTCCGGGACCATGGTGGAGTCCTCATCGCAGCCGGGCCAGAGCTACTATCGCTTCGACGGGCAGTGGCTGGATCTGTACGATTTTGACGAGACGGCAAACTTCTGCATCAAGGCGCTGGCCGTCGATGATCGTCCGGACCCGGAAGACAACTCCGGAATTATACCGCGCTAATATTGAACGCGGGCCATACACTCTACGGCTCTGTTTCAACTCATTAAAGAGTTGTCATGTTGAACGAAGTGAAGCATCCGGGCCGAGCAAGAGAAGCCAGTACCGCACCGTAAGGAACGTGCGATGGCGGGATCCTTCGCTTCCGCTCAGGATGACAATCATCATATGACAAGCGACGGAGCGCTACGTCCAGATAAGGGATTTCGAGCGAGCACCGGGACCGGCTGGTTTCCCGCGCTCGGTGGTTGCTCTATTTCTCGTTCATCTTTTGGATAATGTCCGCCGTTCGCTCGGCGGTCCAGTTCTTGGGGCGGGTGCCCTGGAGGTCGGCTTCCATTTGCTCGACGGTTGGTGTCTCGGTGGGGACGCCGGCAGGGGGGACCTTCACTTTGGCGATCCAGCAGAGGGCGTTGAGCATGAGCTTGCGGAAATCGTCGTGGGCGTAAACCCAGTGCGTGTGTCCTCCGGTGCAGCCGAAGCCGCGTCCGCCGTCGGGCCGCCGGCAGGCCCAGGCGACGTGTTCGGGCATGCCCAGCCGGGCCCGGACCGTGGGGTTGCCGCTGTGCGGACCGTCGGGGCGTTTGCGGGTGCTGTCCGGCGGGACCGCGGTCAGGATCGGCGTCACGCCGGCCATGTCTTTGCGGAAACGCATGTGATAATACCACTCGTCGTGAATGGTAAACGGCCGGACGCCTCGCGTGATCGGGTGTTTTGGAAGCGTCTTGAACGCAGCTTCCCATGACGGGTTGACCGACCAGTGCTGCTCGTAGTAACCCCCGATCCAGTCGAGCAGGTACGGGCCGTAACGCGTGCCCGGGTCCAGCGCGTAGTGGATGAAGCCGATCCCTACGCCCTTTTTCGCGATGGCGTCCAGGGCCTTCCAGTTCGATTCGGAGCCGATCAGACTGTTCCCGTCGCAGGCGATGACGATGGCCGCTGCGCCGTCGAGGACGCTGAGGTCTTTGGGCCAACCTCCCTCGACGACCACGGCTTTCACGCCCCGGACGTTTTCGTTGAGGATGCCCGCCAGCAGCTTGCAGTCGGCGCTGTAGGCGTGGCCGCTCCAGCCGTGGCTCTGCCGACCGGGGAGAAAGACGATCTTCTTCACACTGCCGGTCTCCCGGGCGCACACGCGTTTGAGGCACGGCGTCATCACCATGCCGATCAGTAGGAATGTGGCGAGAGTTCCTCGACGATGGGCTTGCCTGCGAATCATGCTGTGAACCTCCTGATTCTCTGCGGTCGATGCCGCTACACGGTTTTATGTGACGTTCCAGATGTCGATGATACTACAGACGCCTGAAGACTGCAAAGGCGGTATCCTCCTGCAGGAGACATCCGTAGAGGCGCAATACCGGCAAAAGCATTGCTTTTGGGGCCGAAAATCTGTTAGAATAACAGTAAGATGCCATGGTTCGTGTGGTATGGTCCGAGCGGCAGGACGGCCGGCCGGGAGGGGGCATTTTCGTCTTGCGGGGAATGATCTCACGCAAATCCATCAGGAAAGAGTGAAGAAGGGAACGCACTGATGCCGAACAGGTCAATTCGCCTTGTTATCACGAGTATTGTCTTTCTCTGCGGCGTCCGGTCGGACGCCTGGGTTGCCTACAACGATTGTCTACGCCAAGGCGGCGATATGACGGCCGAAAACGTTACCGGCTGGACGATCCACAACAACGATCGAACTCATTACACCGGCAGGCTGACGGATTTTCTCACGGGCAGCGAGGCGGGCATGCCCACGGTGACTTTCACGATGGGCGGCGCGGGGCTGAACGTCAGCGGCGGTGGCGCCGGGGGCAACCCGGCCCCGGGAACCGATGCGTACGATATTTTCAACGGGATCATCGATTTCGGCCCCGATATCGTCTACTACGGCAGTGCCGGTTGGTGGGTCGAGATCGAATTCTCCGGCCTGGACCCCGCCAATACCTACACTTTCATCGGTACGGCGATTCGCTCGCGGGACTATCCGCAGCGCGTCTCGTTGTTCACGCTCCTCGACGCCGCTACTTTCGTCAACAACAGCAGCGCGGGCGTGGTGGAAAAGAAGGGGGCTATCACGAAGCTCCTGGCCGGCGATAACAGCATCACCGGCTACGTCGTGCGCTGGGATGACATCGTTCCCTCGGCCGAGGGCACGTTCAAGGTGCGGGCCGAAGCCACCGCCGATTCCGACGGGGGCCGCGCCTATCCGTTTGGTGGGTTCCTGCTCGAAGAGGCCGGCCGCGCCGGAAACCGGCCTCCGGAAGTGGACGCGGGCGATTATCCGGCGCTGATGTGGCCTTTGCACACCGTGCGGCTCAACCCGATCGCCTACGATGACGACCCGTGCGACCTGGGAATTCTGACGTATGAATGGTCGCAGGTCAGTGGGCCGGGCGTGGTCACGTTTACTCCCGGCAGCGATATCGCCGACCCCGTCGCCGTCTTCTCGGCGCCGGGGGAGTACGAGTTGATGGTCCGGGTGTGGGACGAACTGTCGCAGGAGGCCGGCAGTACGGTGACGATTACGATCATCGAGCCGTTGCTGGGCGACTTCAACGGCGACAACAAGGTCAACTGGGAGGACCTGGCGATTTTCACCTCCCAATGGCTCGACCCTTCCGGCAGTCCGGCGGATCTGAACATCGTCAACGGGGTCAATTACGCCGACTTCGCTCTCATGGCCGAGAACTGGCGCATCGGGGAGGGCGCGACGCTCGTGATCAACGAGGTGCTGGCGCGGAACGATCTGACCGTCGCCGATCCGCAGGGCGAGTACGAGGACTGGATCGAGCTGTACAACGCCGGCGAAGAGGCCGTCGACGTGGGCGGGATGCACCTTACTGACGATCCGTCGTTTCCCACCAAGTGGCGCTTCCCGCTCGACAACCCCTCTGCGACCACGATACCGCCCGGTGGGTTTTTGGTGGTCTGGGCAGACAACGACCTGGCCGATGCCGGTCTGCACGCCGGCTTCGAGCTGGACGCCGGCGGTGACGAGGTTGCCCTGTTTGACAGCGACGGTGCCACGTTGCTCGACTGCGTCAGCTTCGACAGGCAGACGCCGGATGTTTCCTCCGGCCGCGAGCCCGATGCGGCGGCAAGCTGGGTGACGCTGGTCCCCACGCCGGCCGGGTCGAATAACGGCGCTTTCCTGGCCGTCGTGGCCGATACGACATTCAGCCACGACCGCGGGTTCTACACCGAGCCGTTCGATCTGGTCATCACCAGCGATACCGAGGACGCGATTATCCGCTATACCACCGATGGCAGCACGCCGACAACGTCGCACGGAAGTGTCTACATCGGACCGATCCGCATCACCACGACGACCACGCTGCGGGCCGTGGCGTTCAAGCCAGGCTGGAAGTCCACCAACGTCGACACGCACACGTATATTTTCCTGGACGACGTGATCCGGCAGGCCACGAACCCGGCCACCGGCGCGCAGATGACACCGGCCGGCTATCCGGCCTCGTGGGGCTCGGTCACCGGCGATTACCAGGTGGACCCCGATGTCGTGGGACAAAACGGCAGTGACAACTTCGGCGGTCTCTATGCCGAGACCATCCGCGACGACATGAAGGCGGTCCCGACGATATCGTTGGTCATGGACAAGGATGACTGGTTCGGCAACCGGGGGATCTATATCAACAAGTCGCAGGACGGCACCGAGCGCGTCGCCTCGATCGAGTATATCGATCCCAACCAGGGAGAGGAGTTCCAGGTCAATTGCGCCATCGCCATGCAGGGCGGCGTCAGCGGCGGCGGAACCAGCCTCAACCGCTGGAAATCGTTCAAGCTGTCGATGCGGCCGCGCTTCAAGACGCAGACCGACGACGGAACGCCCACGGGCGGGCCGCCCAAGCTCGATTTCAAGCTCTTTCCGGACTCGCCGGTGGAGCGTCACAACACGGTCGTCCTGGATGCGGTCCT
The DNA here is from genome assembly GCA_964415045.1 of uncultured Pirellulales bacterium. Lineage (GTDB taxonomy): Bacteria > Planctomycetota > Phycisphaerae > Sedimentisphaerales > Anaerobacaceae > CAYPZL01. The sequence continues at coordinate 11,786 of CAYPZL010000014.1, forward strand.
GAATCACTCCTGGCTCCATCCCAGCAGCGGCCAGCGCAATACCGCCCTGTATATTCAGGATCAGTACGTATCCGATTTGCACAACGCCATGGGCGGTCACTCCGGCCACGGCGCGTACGCCCATATCTACATCAACGGCCTCTATTGGGGCATGTACTACATCCACGAGCGTCCCGACCACGCCTGGGCCGCTCAGGTCTTCGGCGGCGACGAAGACGAGTACGACGCCATCAAACACAACAGCGGCAACGTCATCAACCACGGTACCGGCGGCAGCGCCACGTCCAACTACAACGCCATGCTCAGCGCCGCCAACGCCGTATCCTCCGATCCCGGCAATCTCGCCAAATACGAGACGCTTTGTCAGAAGCTCGACGTTGACAACTTCATCACTTACGTGCTGGCCAACTGGTTTACCGGCAACCACGACTGGCCTCACAAGAACTGGTACGCCACCCACCGCAACACGCCCGACGGCAGATGGCGTTTCCATTCCTGGGACGCCGAGCACACCGTCGAGGGCGGCAACGACGTCGGCGAAAGCCCCTCCGACATTCATTCGAAGCTCGCCAGGAGCGCCGAGTACCGCATGAGATTCGCCGACCACATCCAGCGGTGTTTCTTCAACGACGGCCCGCTCAGCTATCCCGCCGCGGCCGACCTCTATGCCGCCCGCGTTAACCAGATCGACCGCGCCATCGTGGGCGAGTCCGCCCGCTGGGGCGACAACCGGCAATCCCGTCCCTATACCCGCCAGGATTGGGCCAATACGCAAACCGGCAAGCTGACCGGTTTCTTCCCCCGTCGGTCGAACGATGTCCTGGGCTGGCTCAAGAATGCGAATCTCTACCCGAGCATTGACGCCCCGCAATTCCGCGTCAATGGCGTTCCTCAGCATGGCGGACGTATAGCGGCGACGGACACGCTGCTCATCGGCCCCGGCCCTGGCGTCACTTACTACACGCTGGATGGCACGGACCCGCGCCTGCCGGGCGGTTCCGTCAACACGGCCTCGGTTCGGGTCGCCACCGGAGCCGTGACGCTGGAACGAAGCGCCCTCGTCAAGGCTCGCGCGCGAAGCGGCGGTACGTGGAGCGCGTTGAGCGAGGCGGTGTTTGCGGTGGGGCCGCTGGTTGAGAGTTTGCGGATCAGTGAGATTATGTACCATCCAGCCGATCCGAATACCGAGTACGTCGAGTTGACCAACGTGGGCTCCGAGACGATCGATCTCAATCTGGTCTCGTTCACCAACGGGATCGACTTTACCTTCGGAAGCTTCGAGTTGGCGCCGGGGGACTACTGCCTCGTAGTTGAGGACGTCGTCGCCTTCAAAGCTGCGTACGGGACCGGTTTCAATATCGTCGGTCAGTACGCTGGCAGTCTCAACAACGCTGGCGAGCGCATCGAGCTTCAGGATGCCGTCGGCGCGGTGATTCATGACTTCCGCTTCGAAGACGGCTGGTTCGATATCACCGACGGACAAGGCTTCTCGCTGACGGTCAGGGACCCGGCCGCCGTTGTGCCCGGCGGTCTCGGCAGCAAGAGCGCCTGGCGGCCCAGCGCCCATATCGGCGGCTCGCCCGGCTACGACGATACGGGCGAGGTCCCCGAGCTTGGGAGCGTGGTCATCAACGAGCTGTTGGCCAATTCTGTCGGCGACGAGCCCGACTGGATTGAGCTGCACAACACCACGAACCAGGCCATCGACATTGGCGGCTGGTTCCTCAGCGACGACGCGGACAACCTGACGAAGTACGAAATCGCCGCCGGTATTGTGCTCCCCGCCGGCGGATATCTTGTCTTCGATCAGGACCATCATTTCGGCAATGAGGACGATCCTGGGTGTCACCAGCGATTCGCCCTGAGCCGCGACGGCGAGACCGTATACCTGCATTCGGGCGTGCAAGGCGAGCTGGCCGGTTACAGCGAGCAGGAGCATTTCGACGCCTCCGACGCCGGGGTGTCACTCGGTCGCCGCCTCAAGAGCACGGGCACGTACAACTTCGTCGCCCTGAGCGCGCCGACGCCCGGCGCCGCCAACGCGGCCCCGCTGGTCGGACCGGTTGTGATTACGGAGATCATGTACCATCCCATCGATGCGGCCGACGCCGAATACGTCGAGTTGCTCAACATCAGCCCCGACTCCGTGACATTGTACGACCCGGCCCGGGACGCGCCGTGGCGCTTCACCGACGACCCCGACAATCCGGGCATCGAACTGCTCTTCCCGACCGACCCGCCCGTGACGCTGGTGCCGGGCGAGTACATCATCCTGGCCAAAGACGCAAACCTGCTCGCCGCGAAGTACGCGGTGCCCGCCAACGTCCAGGTCTTCGCCTGGGGCGCGGGCAGCCTGTCCAACGGCAGCGAGAAAACCCAGCTCAGCAAACCCGGTGACGAAGAAGACGACGGCACACGTCACTGGCTCCGCGTCGACCGCGTCGTTTACAGCGACGGTTCCCGGGGCGCCGACTTCCCGAGCGGCACTGACCCCTGGCCCACCAAGCCCGACGGCCATGGCTCCTCCCTGACCCGCGTCGACCCAACCGCGTACGGCAACGATCCCGTCAACTGGAGCAGCGGGTCGCCCTCGCCGGGCGCAGCGAACTGACACGACGCCTCGAACAGCTCCGTCCTGGGGCTGGGCCATTTGGCAAGAGCGGTCTTGACAACAGGCCTCCGTCCGCGACAATCAATGTGTGTGGCGTGGCTGGTTTGGAAACGCCTCGTGGACCCTGGTTCTGTAAAGGAGCGCCGATGACGGCACAGATTATTGATGGCAAGCAGATTGCGGCCGAGATTCGGGCCGAGCTGAAGGACGAGGTGGCCCGGCTCAAGGAGCAGGGGATCGTACCGGGGCTGGGCGTGATCCTGGTCGGCGAGGACCCCGCCTCCCAGTCCTACGTGACCAGCAAGGAACGCGCCTGCGAAGAGATGGGAATCTACTCCGACGACAACCGGCTGCCCGTGGAAACCTCTCAGGCGGAGTTGCTGTCGCTGGTTCGGCGGATGAACGACGATCCGAAGATCAACGGCATCCTGGTGCAGTTGCCGCTTCCGGGCCAGCTCGACGAATCGGAAGTGCTGCTGGCCATCGACCCGAGCAAGGACGTTGACGGGTTTCATCCGGTCAGCGTGGGCAAGATGATGATCGGCGAGAAGACGTTTCTGCCTTGTACGCCGCACGGTGTGGTCCAGCTTCTCATACGCAGCGGTGTCAAGATCGAAGGGGCCCACGTCGTCATCGTGGGGCGCAGCAACATCGTGGGCAAGCCGCTGGCCAACATGCTGATCCAGAAGAGCCCGACGGGCAACGCGACGGTCACGGTTTGCCACACGCGCACGAAGGACGTCGCGGCCTATACCCGGCAGGCGGACATCGTCATTGCCGCGGCGGGCCGGCCCAACACCGTTACCGCCGATATGGTCAAGGACGGCGCCGTCGTCATCGACGTGGGTGTCAACCGCGTCGAGGACGCCAGCCGCAAGCGGGGCTACCGGCTCGTCGGAGACGTCGATTTCGAAGCGGTCAGAGAAAAGGCTTCGTTCATCACTCCCGTCCCCGGTGGCGTCGGTCCCATGACGATTACCATGCTGCTCTACAATACAGTCGAGTCGGCCAGGAGGGCCGCAGGCCTCACGGCTTAATGCAGGGCGACGCCCGTCGGCCGGGGGGGGCTGTATGTGTGACAGGCCGCGAATCATTTCCGTATCGAGTGGGAAGGAGTATCATGGTGACGACAGGCGTTTCATTCTTGTCGGCGCTCTGCGTCGTGGCGTGTGTGACCGTGTCGAACGTGCAAGTGGCCGTCGCTCTCGAGGCCGAGCCGTTTGAGCTGAGCCGGGTGCGTCTCCTGGCCGGACCCTTCAAGGACGCCCAGGAGCGGGACCGTCGATATCTGCACGAGCTCGATGCGGACCGAGCAGGGCGGGATGAACGAGGCCCTCGCCAACCTGGCCGCTCTGACCGGGAACGACGCGTACCTGCAATTGGCACGCCGGTTCAACCAGAAGACCTATACCGAACCGTTGCTGAATCGCCAGGATCAACTCAAAGGCCAGCACGTCAACTCTTTCATTCCGAACGTGATCGGGACCGCGCGGCAGTATGAGCTGACCGGCCACCCAGCCGACCGGCACATCGCCGAGTTCTTCTGGGACCAGGTCGTCAACCATCGGTCCTACTGCACCGGCGGCACCAGCGACGGCGAGCATTGGCGCAGCGACCCCGACGAGCTGGCCCATCACCTCAGCGACCACACGCAGGAAACCTGCTGCACGTACAACATGCTCAAGCTCACCCGGCACCTGTTTACGTGGGACCCGGACGGGCGGTACGCCGACTATTATGAGCGGGCGCTGGTCAACAGCATCCTGAGCACGCAGAACCCGCGCACGGGCATGATGATGTACTTTGTTCCGCTGGCTACGGGTCGGTGGAAGATGTTCAACCAGCCCAACGATTCGTTCTGGTGCTGCACACGCATCCCATGCCGGATGATCCGACGCTGACGGCCTTCATGTACGGCCCGCTCGTTCTGGCCGGCGAGCTGGGCGGCGAAGGCCTCTCCGATGAGAATACGCACACCACGCAGAACTGGTACAAGTTCCCCCAGCCCATCCCGACGGTACCGCCCATGGTCGTCGATTCCGACAACGTCACGGACTGGCTCAAGCGTGTCCCCGGGCCCGATGTCGCCTTTCGGACCGTCGGGCTGGACGAGCCGATCCGTCTCGTGCCGTACCATCGGCTGTTCGATCAGCGGTACGTCGTTTATTGGCGAGTTTTGCGAAAGGGCAGCCAGGCCTATGAACGCCACCTGGCGCGCGAACGCGAGCGAGAGGAACTGCTGGCCCGTACCGTTGACTCGGTGGTCATTGGAAATCCCGAATCCGAAAAGGCCCACGGCATGGAGAGCCGCGATTCTCGCGCGGGCGTTCATGAAGGCCGGCCCTGGCGCGACGCCGCTCCCGGTGGCTGGTTCAGCTATCGCCTTGCCATCGCGTCCGGCGAGCCGACGATCCTGCGCTGCACCTACTGGGGCAGCGACGTGGGGCGCACGTTCGATGTGATCGTTGGGGGCAAGCAGATTTCCGTCGTGAGGCTGGACAACAACGTCCCCGGCGAGTTCTTTCACGAGGACTACGAGATCCCCGAGGCGCTGGTCCGCGGCCGCTCGGAGATCACCGTTCGCTTCCAGGGCCACCGGGGCAGCCTCACCGGCGGCGTGTTCGGCTGCGTGACGCTCAGGGAGAAACTGTGATAGCGGGGCGTCCGGTTCTATGACTCAACAAGCTTCTGCGTGACGATGCCGGTCACAATCAGTACGAGGCCGATGAGGGTGGCGGGCAGGATCTTCTCGCGGAGCACGACGGCGATCACGACCAGGGAGAGGAACGGGACGAGGAAGATCAAATTCACCACGTGGGCCGTGGTCTTGGCGGCCTTGAGGGCCTTGAGCCAGGCGAGAAAAGTGATGCCCATCTCAAACAAACCGACGTAGACGGCGCCCGCGAGTCCCTTCAGCGGCGGCATCTCAAGCTTGCCGAGGCAGAGGGCCAGCAGCAGGATGTACGCGGAGGCGAAGGCGAAGTTGACGAACAGCCGGACGGTCTCATCTCGCTTGTCCTTGGTGTTGAAGATCCAGAACAGCGACCAGACAATCGTCGTGCTCAGCGCCAGGGCCGTGCCGGCGGGGTTGGAGAACCGAAAGCCAAGGACGTCGCCGCGCGTCCCGATGACGACGACGCCCGAGAAACTGATCAGGATCGCGAAGATGCTTCGCACGCCGATCCGCTGGCCCAGCAGCGGGACCGAGAGCAGCACGAGCGTGAGCGGCCAGACGAAATTGAGCGGTTGGGCCTCCTGGGCCGGCAGCAGCGCATACGCCTTGAACAGGACCGCGTAGTACAGGAACGGGTTGAGAAATCCAAGTCCCGCCGAGAACAGGCAGTCTCTTCGTGTCAACGTTCTCAGGAGCTTCAGCTTGCCCGTGCCGGCCAGGTACACAAAGAGCGCGACGGTTGACGTGGCCGAGGCGAAGAACAGCAGGGACAGTACGCCCATATGGCGCAGGGTGAGCTTGAAGGCCGAGGCGGACGTGGACCAGAAGACCACCGCCACCGCGGCGTAGAGATAGGCGAGCTTGTGTTGTCGCTCAGCGGTCGTCATGAGATGGCATTATAGAGAACCCGGCCCGCAAAGTCGTGCGGAAAACAGGTGAGGTCACGCCCGCCGCGCAGCGGAAATGCTTCGGAGACATCATCCCTATAACAGCTCCGTCAGCGGCGCGATCGCTTTGTGTGTGTGCTCGATCAGGGCGGGGACGTGCGGGGATGTTTGGCTCTGCCAGAGGTGCGCGAGGAGTCGACGCAGATCGTCGGCGCTCATGTCCCGCCAGTTGAGCGTGGCTAGGTCGTCCGGCAGGCTGTATTCAGCGGGATTCTGAAGCAGCAGGGCGATACCCGCCAGCGCGCCGGTCGCCATGTTCTTCGGCTCGATGCCGTGCTCCAGCGCCAGGGCCATCGTGCCGAAGATGCGGTCGCTGACGCCCAGCTTGCGGACAACGTCACGGGCGGCGCGGGCGGTGGTGTCCCCGAGATACGGATTGGTCATGCGCTCCAGGAGATCCTCGGCATAGCGGCGGTAGCCCGCCTCGGTGAAAAGGGTGTCGCCCAGCGACGCGTACTTATCGATCAGGGCTCCTCCCGACTCGGTCAGGAAGGCTTCCTTCGCCACGCGCATCAGGGCCTCGTCGCCCTGGAGCTCGGTCATCTTCGCGTATCCCTTGAGCGAGCCGATGAAGCCGAGCAGGGCGTGAATGGCGTTGTGGCCGTAGAGTTTGGCCTCCTCAAACGGCAGCAGATCGTCCTTCTCAATGAAGACCTCAATGCCGGGACGGAAGGCCGGGATGGTTGCCTTGCTCACGAGGATGCGGTTGAATTCCTCCACGAGAAATGCGCGGTCGATCCCCGGCGCGATGGGAGCGAGGCTTAGTTCGGCGATCTCGGCCGGGTCCTGCACGACCCGGCTCATCTTGCCGATCACAGTGTTGAGAAACTCCACCCGATCCGGGGGGGCGGTCCCCAACCTTCGGCTCACGGTCTCCCGCAGGATCTCGGCGGCGTGGTTGTTGTTCTCGGCGGCGTAGACGATGGTCGCCTCCGCCTGGCGCCGGCGCAGGCCTTCTGCGATGAACGCCGCAACGCTGTCGTCGGCGCCGGAATCGTAAAAACTGACCGACGGCAGACAGGTCGCGACCTCCGTGGCCAGCACCAAAACCTCGCGCAGCGCGGGAACGTCCCGGGCATCGGCGGGATTGAGCAACTCGACGCCGTCAATCCGCACCTTCTCGATCCCGTCGACTCGGGCGACGTTGACCTGGTACGAGCCGGCGTTGGCCCGGACCGCCTCGACGAGCTTCGAGTCGATCTCGGCAACCACCATCCTCTTGAAGTTGGTGCTCTGAAAGGCTTCCTTGGCGAAGAGTCCGGCCTGGATGGGACCGAACCCGAAGCCGACAAATACGTGTTCGCTCATTTACCGCCCGCCGTTCTGAGGAATTTTCGAATCTCTTTTTCGCCGGTGAGGGCGGTGATTTCGAGGTCGTAGGTTCGGCTCTTGCCGGGGCCGAGCTGGCGGAGCTTTTTCTGCCGGCGGGCCGCCGCCTGACCGATGGGGAAATTGGTGCCCGGCTCCAGGCCGGTGACGTATTCGCCCGGTCCCCAGTGCTGCCAGTTGGCCAGGCAGGGCAGTTGCTCCTTCTTGTATCGGGTCATGACCGCCAGGTTCAGTTTCTCATTGTACAGGCCGACGGTGCACATGCCGTTCCTGTCGGGCGTGACGTCGATGAACCCGCAGGCCTCGCCGCCCGCCTTGTGGCCGGCCAGCGGCTTGCAGCACGTGCGAAAATCGTGTCGGTCGTTGAATATCGCGTTGTCCATATCCAGGCCCCGCGACTGGCATTGGCCTTTCCAGACGATCTTCGTGCCTTCATCGGCGAGGGGCCAGCCGTAGTTGCAGTGGTAGAGCAGCATGTGCGGCGTCCTGGCGTTGCCCACGTTGGTTACGACGTCGTGGATGCGAATGCTCGGCTCGCCCAGCGTGCCGGAGATGGTGCGACGCAGTTCGAGATTCGGCCCGAACACCCGGTGCTGTCTCATGACCGCCGTGATGCTCATATCGAGCCTGCCGCCGGCGAGGTCGGGCTGGACGATCGATTCGATCTCGGCCGGGATGTTGCTGATGCGCCCGTGCAAGCCACGCTGCCCGAATTCGTCGGTCTCCGGGCCGCCCACGTGCGTCAGGCCGCAGGTGGTCAGCAGGCCGCCGGCAAAACTCCAGAGCCACTCCAGGTCCCGATTGGCGTCGGGTTTCGGTGCGGTCACGCCGGCGTGACTGAGCCAGACCAGACTGTGCTGGTTGTAAAACGCATCGACGATGTCGAGGCCGCGATCGATGACCACTTTGTAACGCAGGCCCGATCCGGTATTGACCCAGGCGATGCGCGTGCCTCGACCCAATCCGTTGTCCAGGACGGACGTCTCGATGCCGCCGATCTGGGCGACGTTGCCGACCCTGTCCTGCCCGTTGAGTTTTCTTTTCTTTTTAGCCATTGGCTTTACTCCGTTCTCTTGTCGTGTCGCTCATTGCTGAGAGAGCCGCGTGGGTTGAGAACCCACCTTACAGAAAGTCGCGTGTTTCGAGGACCTGACCTGCATCGGGTAGGGTGAGTTCTCAACTCACGCGCGATCCGAATCGCCACAGGAGCGTCAATCGAGCGCCCGTCGCAGGGTTTCAAAGCTCTCGAAGCCGCCTTCTTTCTTGAGGATTTGCAGCATTTTGTCGTATGCCCTGATATTGCCGTACCGATCTTCGAGCGGGGCCTTGATGTAGAGCGAAGCGAAGAGGTTGCCCGCCTGCACGGCTTGCTCGAAATCCATGGAGCCTTGCTTGAACGCTTCGAGGTTGCTGGCGATGTACGCAATCAGTCCGGCCCGGAACGAATCTCCCGCGCCGACGAGGTCCACCACTTCACCCGCCATGAAACGCGAGGTGATTTTGTTGGGGCCGCCCGCCCGTCCGTCGGGGCCGATGTGTTTTTCATGGGCTCCGTCGCTGACCGTGACGCCGAACAGCCTGGTTCGCTTGTCTGCCCCCCAGAACTCCTCCGTCAGCCACTGCAGGAAGTACGTGTTGTACCGCTGCTCGTCACGATCGGACTGCGGCTGCCGGCAGAGCGTGTTCTCGATGAGCTTCGCCTCGTCGGAGGAGGTGAAGAAGACATCCAGCTCGGGCAGGAGCGGTTCGAGGAGACGATATTCGGCGACCGGCTTGCCCTCGGCGATGAGTTTTTGCGGATTGCCGGTGAGGGTGTGGCTGTCGGCGATGGTCACGGCCCCTCGGCCCCGGCACCATCGGATGAAATCGGCAAGGTCCCGGCCCGCGTTGGCGTCGCCCCGGTCGGACAGGCCGGAGTACATGTAGTAGACCACCCTGGGTTCCAGACGCTCCACGGCCTGCTTGAAGATCTCGAAATCGAAGTCGTTGTTGGCGTTGGGGAAATAGGCGATGCCGCCGCGGTCGTCGCCGGTGGTGCTGTGGATAAACGTCGTGCCGGTCGCGAGGCTCGGATGAATGTATGTGGCCGACATGTCGATGCCGTTTGCGGTCATTACGTCGTGGAAGTAGCGACCCTGTGCGTCGAGTCCGTCGAAATCGCCTTTCCCGAGATTGACACCGACCGCGACGCCCAGGCCGGTCCGTGCAATCAGCGGGGCCGTGTTTCCAGGTCCGCCGGCGGTGGCGAATCCCTCGTCGATCCACTTCTTGATCTGCTCCTGCGAATAGTCGGGCATGTCCTCGGTTTTACATTTGGCCAGCCCGCCTTTGCCCACGAGCTCGTCGGCGAACTCGAAGTCGGGCCGGCGTAAGTCGGTCACCGCGGTATTTAGGATCAGAACGTCAACAGGCATCTGTCGTGTCTCCATGTTTGGCTCTCAATGCATCTCCGCTTCGCACGTGCCGATGGCGGGGCGGAAGAAGTTGAACTGGACGTTGGGGTGATCGGCTAACAGCGACATGGGCACGGCGCTGTCGGCGATTTTCTTGCCGATCATCAGGGTGGTCAGCCGCATGCCGAAGGGGTTGTCGTGCGTGCCCGCCTGCCAGATCGAGACCTTTTCGGCCTGCCAGGTCTCGACCGGTCCCACGGTAACCGCCTGCGTCGGCACGCCCGTTACGACACCGCCTCCGCTGGTGCGTGCGTTTTGCATCACGGTCACAGGATGCAGGTCCACCACGCGGGTCGTGAGCCTGCGGTATTGCTCCGGCGTCGGCGGCTGGTCGGCGTACTCGCCTTCCCGGCGCACCGGATCGTTGAACGCCCAGTGCTTGATATCGCCCTGGCCGCCCTGCATGACCGCGCAGCGCACGCCTTCCCAACTTTGCATATACGCCGACGTATCGGCTTTGGGGAAATGAATGTTGGCGTCCGGCATCTTCAGCTCGGGGCGGATTCGGTCGAAGCACAACTCCCTGTCGGCCCGGGCGAAGGACAGTGCGTGCGTCTCAGCGACCTCCGCCCCATCCATGACCCACTCGTCCATGCCCCAGAAGTGGGCGTTGGCGAGATTCAGATCGAGCTCGTTGACGAGTCGAGCCACGAGGGGGAGCTGCTCGGTGGGGCCGATGGGGCCGCAGATGCCGACGGGATTGTCCGGCGTCGCCTGTTTCCACGCGGTGACATATTCCAGCGCTTCGGCCAAGTAGAAGTCTTCGAGCGTGTCGTAGAAGACGACGCGAAATCCTTCCCGGCTCAAGGCGGCCATGTCGTCGGCCGTCAGGGCCGCCGCATCGTCGAGGATCTCGTCGTCGAGCGTGGTATAGTCCCACCACTCCGGGGCCAGGATACTCTTCTTTCTCCCCATGGTACGCCTCCTTACAACGTGTGAACGACGTCGGTCAATTCCTTCTTGAGGATGTTGTCATGCGGATAAGCGTGGCCGAGATGCTGGCGGAAGCCTTCGGCATAATGGCAGCCGATGTCGGCGCCTCTCTTGCGCCCGTGTGCTTTCATGGCGTTCACGTAGGCGTTCGGTCCGTGGTGTTTCAGCAGCCACGCGCGCTGGCTTTCATGGCAGCACAGCATCTTCTCTTTCATGTCCATCACGGAACTGACGTCCACGATGGTGCTGGGCTTGACCTCCGTGCCGAGCTTGTCTTTGCCCTCGACGGGATCGGCGTAGTAGAGGTAGGGGACGGGCTCGAACGGTTCGGCGCCCGGCGTCTCGACGTTGACCACGCCGCAGCAGAAGCACGCGGTCTGCGCCAGCTTGCTCGCCATCTCGTGGTCTACCATGTAGTCCGAAGGGCTCAGGGTAAAGACGATTCTCGGGCGGACCTTGCGGACCAGCTCAATCGTCTTGAGCAAGGTCGGACGGTCGTACATGATGAAGATGTCGTTACATTCCAGGCAGTGATACGTTCCATCGAGCAGCGCAGCGCCCTTTGTCGCCTCGGCTTTGCGAATCCGGCTGATTTCCTCGCGACTGTATTCCACCGTGCCGGCGTCGCCCGGCGTCATCGTTGCGATGTGAACCTGCCAGCCGCGCTGGCGCAACAACGCGAGTGTGCCGGCCCACAGGAACTCGGCGTCGTCCGGATGCGCGCCGATGCTCAGAACAACTTTGTTGTCTTCCATGGTTCTCCAAACGGCTTGTTTTGTTGCGTTTTACTTGCCCAGCAGATGGCTCATGATGAGCATGTCGAGTTCTTCGTAGTCGCGCTCGGCGATGAGCTTGTCGACCTGGCCCTCGTCGAGGCTGCGCGCCAGGTCCACGAGTTTCAGGAAGACGGTCCGGCTGTTGCTCAAATGCTTGGTGGCGACGCCGGCCTTTTGCGTTCGCATGGCCTTGACGTCGAGACCGACGAACTCGCCCTTCGTGCCGTAATCGTACTTGTCGAGAATGCGCACCTGGTTAAACGCCCGTCGCAGGTTGACGGACCCGAAGCTCTTGTCCTCATCGAATTTCAATCCGTTCTGGTCGTTCAGGTGGACCGTGTAGAGCCGGTCATATGCCAGGGCGAAGCCCATCTCGTCCGAGGGGTCGAGGCCGGCCAGGATGGCGTGGGCCGTTTCGATGTTGACCCCGACGCGACTCGGGTCCTTCGTCAGATAAGCCAAAGCCAGGGCATGTCCCGTCGTCGGGATATAGGCCTGGTCCATCGGCTCGTTGGGCTTGGGCTCGATGGCGATTTTGATTTCCGGGTTGTAGTCCAGCATGTCGTCGATGGCTTCGACCAGTCGATCGACCGCGACCTTGCTGTCCTTGGCCTCGCGAATGTACGTGCCCTCGCGGGCGAGCCAGAGCACGATCAGCTTCGTGTCGAGCGCCGCGGCGATGTCGATGGCGCGACGGCTGCGGTCTTTCGCGTACTGGCGGCACTCGGGATCGTTCGAGGTGTATCCGCCATCGATGGTGCGGGAATCTTCCCAGAGACGCGGGGCGACGAACTCGGCCGCGAGCCCTTCGCCGTCGAGCATTTTGCGGACTTCTTCGGCCTTCTTGACGATCTGCTCAGGACTCAGGTCGTTCATCTCGGGCACGGCGTCGTCATCGTGGAACTGCACGCCCTCGAAGCCGAGGTCCTTGTACATCTTCAGTTTTTCGGCAAAGGCGATGGTGCTTCGCACCGTCGGTCCAAAAGGATCGGCGCCCTCGTGAACGTTCCAGGGTCCGAACGAAAATCGATACTGTCCTGCCATCTCTGTTCTCCTTGCTTTCAAATGGTGATGCCGCGAGTTTGGCCTGGCATCCATCCTGTATGGCCATGATGCGTCGCGTCACGCACGCTTCGGATCAATGGTCATGCTGATTTTCTTTCAGAACGGCCAATGCGTGTCGGGCGTAGTGGCCGCGAAGGTCCTTACTATACTCCGTCAGGACCTGCTTGCCAAGGCCCCGGTCATCGCCGCAACGGTACAGAGCGCGGGCGAGAATCAGCTCGCGCAGCGAACGTTCGCGCAGCGACGTATCGGTGGCACTGGCCGGCAGATTTGTGATGGCCGTCTCGATGTCCGTCATCGCATGGCCCCTCATTCCGGGCTTGTTCAGAAGGGTGGCGAGGGGCGCCGCGGCCGCCGGGTCCTTCAGTGTCTCCAGTGCCAGGGCCACGGCCCGATGGTGCGACATGGCGTGCTCGGGTCCGAGTTGCTGCACCTTGGCCAGGATCGGGCCCAATGCCTGCGGCTGACGAGTCCGCCCCAAGGCGATGATGAGGCTGTCAACGGGACTGATGCTGCGGCCGTACTGGCCCATGCCCGTGTACTTCCAGCCCTCGTCCCATTCGCTGGCCGCCACCGCCTCGGCCAGGGTCGCAACGCCGGTCGGGTCGTCGAGAATGCCCAGGATATGAGCGTACGTCAGTTTGTCCTCCTGCGACGCGGTGTCCGCATAAGCCTGGCGCAGCAGCGGCAAGGCCTGTTCCGGCTGGGCGAAGAGGATCTCCAGTCCGTCGAAGTCGTTGGCCACCGTGCCCACGGCAACCTTCACCGCACGCAGCGGCAACGGGAACGAATCCTCGTGTGTCAGAACGTCCCGGGGCAGATTCCCCTTGTCCACGAGATGCTGTTGTAGCGTCCGGATGTCGATGTCGCGCAGGTTCGTTCCGGAACGCGTGGCCATGGCCGCGGCGATGCCGACAGCATAGCCCTGGTTTTGAATGTCGGGCTGCATGCGGATGACGGGCATCACGTCCCGGTGGGCGCTGACAGCCAGACCGGTGACGAGAATGTTATCCAGCCCTCTGGGAAGCAGACAGCGGTAGGGGACGTAACAGGGCAGGACCTTGCGGTGGGGCGGCCGGAGCATGAACATCGGGTGGATCGTAAAGCCGTGCGTGTCGAAATTGCTGCTGGCCCGGACCACGGAGTCGCCGAACGTGCGGGCCAGATAGACGTCCATCGGAGAGAGACAGAAGTCGCCGACGATTTGCCGGCGCTCGCGGGTGTCCACGATTCGCGCCAGGTCGTACTGACCGGCGAATTTTCTGCGGCCGAGCAGGAACGAGCGCCAGGCGTCCATCACGTCTAGGTCGTCGATAAACGTGTAATCGGTATTGGTGTACCGCGCCCCCAGCTCCCACGGGGGCAGTCCCGTGCCCTGGACGGCGATGTGCTCGCCCGTGGTGTAGACGCACTCGGCGCCGGCCGAGGCCGCGATCACGGCGCTGCCAGTGCAGTCGATGACCGCGCGGGCCAGAACGACGCCGCGGCCGTGTGGGGTGGCCACGACGACACCTTTGACTTGATTTCCATCGACGAAGGCGCCGCATCCGAGCGCACCGTACCATATGTCGGCGCCCGCCTTGCGGAGCTCCTGTCGGTACCATTCGATCTTCAGTTGGCTGTCCCAGGCCTGTCCCTGTCCGCTGCGGCCCTCGGCTTCGCCGCCGAGTTCGGCCAGTCCCTGGTCCAGCTCCTTGGTGAAGCCTTCGCGGTAGCCGTAGTAGTATTTTCCGATCAGGCCCATCGTGCCGATTCCGCCGAGCCCGTGGAGGTATTCCACGACGAGGGTCCTGGCTCCCTGGCGGGCGGCGGCGATGCCGGCCGGGGCGCCGGCCGTACCTCCGCCGACGATGACAACGTCGTATTCGCCCAAGACGGGCACGGCCTGTGCTTCGGCCTCGATGTGGGGGAGGTCGGGGCTCGCGCGCATCCACGCCGGGTCTTCGCCAATGTCACCGACCGCCACCGGATCGACCGCCTGCGCGGCCGGCCTGACGTCCAGGGGCACGGCGGTGCGCCGGGCCTCGACGGCGGCCGCGGCGCCGATTCGACTGCCCAAACGCATCATCTCGAGCGGTCGCAGCATTTTCTCCACGGCCCCCCGCGAGACATCCGCGCAGCCCCCCAGGACGAACATTCTCTCGACACCGGCGGGGCGGAACGCGTCCAGCGTGACCTTCTCGGCCCCGGGCCAGACGCAACACTGGGGCTTCTTGGCCCGCATGCGGTCGGGCGGGACCTGGAACAGCATTTCCGAGGCGTCGACCTGGCCGCGATGCCATGTTCTATCACGCGCGAGCTGCTCGGCCTCCGCGAACGACGCGAAGGAGCCGTCGCTCATCGGGATCTCCAGCGTGTATTCGGTCGCTTCATAAGCCCGACCGTTGCCCGCGTAGACCGGCGCGGGCAATACGCGGGCCTCGATGAGCGGGTCCCGGCGAGGTTCCCCGCCGACGACGATTCTCTTGAACGTGCGCATCCCGGCCGGATAGGGATCGAATTCCGCACCGGCCATCCGTGCCACAGCGGCGCGCTGCGTCGCGTCGATGACGATCTTGGCCCTGACAGCCTGCCGGCCGGAGCGGTTGGCCATGACGATGCCTGCCGGTTGGCCCGCCGAATCGTACAGCAGGTCCGTCGCGTAGCAGCCGTACAGGAAGCCGACGCCTGCGTTCAGCAGCGCGTCATCGAGAGCCTGCTTGACTTGCATCGGGGTCGGAGGAATGCGGTACGGCGCGGCCGGGGCCTCCTGCGTTTGCTGTTCAAAGAGGATCTCGCCCAGGAGCACGCGTCCGGCCTCAGGGGTCTTCTGAATGCTCAGCTTCACGTATCGGGCGTTCCGCCCAACGGTGACAGACAACGGGATCGCCTCTTCCTCGAAGGAGCCTCCGAGCCGGTCGTTTTCCACGCGGGCGATTCGCTCCCAGTTCTGCCCGTCCTTGCTTGTCTGCACGAGGACGCTTTCGACCTCGAAGTCGTCGTTGCGCTGATAAACCGTGACGTGAACCTTGCCGACGAACTGTTCGCTTCCGAAGTCGGTGACAATATCCACGTCGCCGTTATACTGGACGCTCTGCGACGGCGCACTGTGCCACTTGCCGTCGGAGAGCATCGAGGGCGGGCTCGTGTCCTTGTGGGGTGACGAGGACTCCACGCTGGCTTCGTACGTGAAGGGAATTGCGTTTCGCTGCAGCAGCGCCGGCACCTCCGGTTCGGCGAAAACGACCCGCGCCAGGGGGGACCTCGGTTCCTCCTCCGGCTCCAGCCACAGGCGGTAGGTTCCGCAGATATCCTCACCGAGGTAGGTGCGCGGAGCGGCCAGGAAGACGCTGGCTCCCTCCTGTGCGGCGGCGACGGCGGCTGTGACCGCCCCGGAGGTTCCGCCCACGACCACCACGTCCACGTCGTACAGAAGCGGAATCTCCCGGGCCGATTGCATCACGCCGTCGGCCGGTATCGCCGGATGATTCTCCTGCCCGAGTTGCAGGCACCCGGAACACGGGCTCAGGACACCCAGAAGCAAAAGCGACAAGAACGCTCGGATTCGTCGTTGCATAACCATTCCCTTTCCAAACCGGCTTGATGCGGAAAGTGCCGCCGATCGGACCCTCGGGGCCGACAGCGGGATGCCGCCCCGGTTCGCCGTTCAGCGCGTTAACGCAATTATCGTCAGTCCCCTTCGATTTTCAACCGCAAACCGGTTCGCCTGCCCCAATACGTTCGCGCCGCAAAAAAAAAGCGAGAAACCTTGTAACAAGTGACTCGCAGCAGCGTCTTATCGAGTGAAGGCTCCCCGGTGGGGGCCTTTGCAGCGTGCGGGAATCGTGCTGAGGAAAGGCGGAGAAAATGAGAACGGTTGTTTCATCGGCTCATGTCTTATGGAGAGTTTCTTCGCTGGTTCCGTGCCCGCAGGGCTGACGCATCGACGGAGATCAC
This sequence comes from uncultured Pirellulales bacterium, assembly GCA_964415045.1. Classification (GTDB taxonomy): domain Bacteria; phylum Planctomycetota; class Phycisphaerae; order Sedimentisphaerales; family Anaerobacaceae; genus CAYPZL01. Next base: position 28,510 of record CAYPZL010000014.1, read on the forward strand.
CCTGACAGGAGCGACCGATTCCTGTCTGGGGCAGTTGAGGGAATGTGTAGCGACAGGCGAACCGACGGACGTCTTGAGTGGATTATAGACCTGATGATCGTAAACGAGTTGTTTTCCCGTGCCGGGGCCGCCTTGCATGGTTTTCGGCCTTTGTTTAGCCTCTTCGGCGGCGGAGATGCGCTGTGTCTGCGCATCGGCAGTTCTGCTGGCGGTGCGCTGTCGGGCCTTCATGGTTCCGGCTTTTCACACACACTTTGCTACAGCCATACCCAAAGGAATCTCGGCGTCGGTATGGATCTCACAGGCGACACCAAACCCACGATCGCCAGAGGCATCTTCGCCGCCCCCCTTTGATTTGGTGCCTTGTGCTTCCTGCCGCTCTTGCCGGCGCATGCTGAGGTACGCGACAATTAGCTTGAACGAACCGGCCCCTTTGTGTAAGATAAAACAGAGCGCGTTTGGAGGGGCGTCATTTCAACGCGTTTGTACTGACGCGATATGGAACTCACGAGCGAGGGAAAGGACACGCCATGAAGAAGCTGCTCTTCTCGGGCCTCATCCTGATGATATTCTCCGGTTCACTGTCCCGGGCTACGGTGCGGCACGTCCCGAGCGAGTATCCATCGATTCAGCAGGGCATCAGTGCCTGCGTTGATGGCGATACGCTCATCGTTGCCCCGGGGGTCTACTACGAGACCATCAACTTCAGCGGCAAGGACATCGTCGTCCGCAGCACCGCCCCGAACGACCCGAAGGTGGTGGGCTACACGATCATCAATGCCGATGAGGACGGCACGGTCGTCACCTTCGAGAACGGCGAAACCAACGCCGCGGTCCTGACCGGTTTCACCATCACCGGAGGCGTCGGAACGCTGGTTTATGACTGGGATATACAGAAAGAGTTCTATGGAGGGGGAATTTACTGTTCGTACAATGCTTCTCCAACGATCACGCGCAATGTCATCACCAACAATCACTGTCCCTACTCCATCGTGGAGGGGGAGGGCATGTGGAGATACACTTACTCCTACGGTGGGGCCATAGGCTGCCAGGGGGGGCACCCGACCATCACGCACAATATCATCCGCAACAACTCCGCGTATCAAGGCGGGGGGATCAACGTCAGCCGGGGGACGATCTCCGACAATATCATCTGCGACAACTCCGCCGAGCGTGGGGGCGGTGTTTACATGTATACGGGAACCCTGACGAATAACACGATCGTGGGCAACGACTGCCGCAAGGAGCGCGAGCCGGGCTGGGGAATGGGCGGAAACGTCTACGCCAGTTTGAACTACTATGGCGATTACCTCATTGCCAGCAACATCATATGCGGCGCGGCCTCGGGCACCGGCATCTTTTGCGGGGTGGAGCCGGAGGACGATCTGTTCTGTTTCAATGATGTCTGGGACAACACGCCGTCCAACTACAGCGCCGTTGATGCTCGGACCAACATGCTCGTCCAGGGTCAAGAGGCCGATCTCACGGGCCGGTTCGGCAATATCTCCGAGGATCCGCTTTTTGTGAATCCCTGGAACAAAGACTATCACATTGAGCCGACTTCCCCTTGCGTCAGTGCCGGTGATCCGAATCTCGTCGCTCCTGAAGGGGCGGTGGATATCGACGGGGACCCTCGCGTCTATGCGCTCCGAGTGGATATCGGCGCCGACGAGCACGTTGGATACGTCAAACCGCTCGCCCACGCCGGCCCCGATCAACACATCTTGGCTCCTGAGCCGGTGACGCTGGACGGCAGTGAAAGCTACTTCTCCGACCCCAACGGCGTCAGGCAGTATCAGTGGACGCAGACGAAGGGAGAGGCGGTGGAGTTGAATGACCCGGCGGCCGCGGTGCCGACCTTCACACCGCCGGCGGAAGGCTGGTACACCTTTGCGCTGACCGTCGACGACGGGCAATACGCCAGCCATCCGGACAACGTCCTCATCGTTGTAGGCAACGAGCGACCTGTAGCGGATGCCGGGCTGGCTCAGTTGTGGCTCGTTCCCGGGCACATTCGCCTCGACGGCTCCGAATCCAGCGATGCGGACCCGCCTGATGAACTCACCTACACATGGACGCAGTTGGAGGGTCCCGAAGTGGTTCTCCAGGACGCGGATTCGGCGACACCCTATTTCGAGTGCGATGCGCCGGGCCGCTTCGTCTTTGAACTCGTTGTAAACGACGGTTTCGTCGCCAGCGAACCTGACACGGTGAAGATCGAGGGTTCTCACTTTACATTGACCGCCAGGGGATTGCTGGAAGACGGCGGGTATAATCTGACGGACTACGATCAAGGCTACTTCTACTACGCCTCGGTATCCGGGACCCGGTTCGTTTGTGCGGGCAGCGACGACGGGTATCCGGAGGACTGGGCGATTCATTGTGTGGACACGAAGACGGGGCGCATCGAGGTTTTCGATGGCGGCGCCGTAGACCTCATGCCGAGAATGGACGGCCGTTTCATCGTCTGGTCGGGCGGTTCCGGCCGGTACTACAATCCCATGTGCACCAGCGTGTTCCTGGGGGATCTCTCCACAGGCGAAGTCGAGTTCCTGCGCCAGGCCTCGTCGACCGAGTCGTATGGCTATCCGGCGATCTCAAAAACAACGGTGGTCTGGCTGCAACATCGCGACGTGGACACCGACAATGAGAGTCGGTTCGATCAGACGCCCTACGACATCTGCGGGGCGGATATCTCCGACCCGGAAGAGCCCGTCTATTTCACCATCGCCGAAGAGGTCGGGCACTGCCCGCCCTATCCGCACAACGACTACTATTACACGTACGACGACATCGTCGATGTCTCAGGAGACATCGTTGTCTGGGAGGGAGACGGCGACATCTTCGCTGCGGATCTCTCCGATCTTGACAACATCAAGGTCTTCCCCATCTGCACAGCCCCGGAGCGGCAACACGACCCTGCTGTTTCCGGCAACCTGGTGGTGTGGGCCGACGAACGAGACGACGTCGGTGACATCTACGGTGCGGATATCTCGGACCCGGAGAATGTATGCGAATTCGAAGTGTGGGTCGGTCCTGGGTTGCAGTTGCAGCCGGACGTCGACGGACCCATGATCGTATTCCTTGACGGTGACGACCGCTATGGTGATTTCCGGGTCTGCTGCATGTCCAGCGACTACGGCCTCGTGCACATCTCGCTTTACGAGGCCGAGAGGCACCAGGGACAATACTATTCGTACTATGGTGGGCACCCGCAACTGGACGGCACGACACTTCTGTGGCCTTACGGAAATCGCGTGCGAGGACTTTCGTTGGGATTTGCCTACGGTCTGGCCGAGGGTCCGGTCAGCAACGCAACCACAGGGCAACGCTACGACTACATACAGCACGCCATCGATGCGGCCTCCGCCGGGGATGCGATCGTGGTTCCGGAGGGTCTGTACCACGAGAAGCTGCGTTTTACCGGGAAGGGCGTTACGGTTACCTCGACCGATCCCGCCGACCCGGCGGTGCGGGCCGCCACTGTGGTTACCGGCGCCGGCGCTCTGGTGACATTCACACAGGAGCCAGAGGTTAGCCCGCCACCCTCACCGGTGCGGGCGCGTGCTCTGCCGGACTCGTCGGTAACGCTGGCCGGAAACGGCGATGATACCGATGTTCTCGCCGGCCTTACCATTACGCGCGGCAGCTACGGCGTCTATTGCAGTGGCGCTTCCCCCGTCATCCGCGATTGTACGATTGCCGACAACGTCTATGCCGGCATGAAATTGTGGGACGAGGCGAATCCAACGGTTGAGGGTTGTGACATCATAGGCAACGGTACGGGGATCGAAATGTGGGCACATCGAGGCGGACGTTTCGTGGATCACAGCTACGTGACGGCCCGCCATTGCGTCATCGCGGGAAGTCGCTACAATGGTATCTGGGGCGGCATTCCCACGCTGGAGAACTGTACCGTGGCCGACAATCAGGCGTATGGTCTGACCAGCGTGCGGTCGCAGGTTACCAACTCCATCATCTACTTCAACAACGCCGGCGGCGAGAATCTGGTGGCCGAGAGTCCGGCCGTGACGGTGACCTACACTGATATCCAGGGCGGCTGGCCCGGCGAGGGCAACATCGACGCCGATCCTCTGTTCATTGCTCGCGGGCATTGGGCCGTAACAGGGCCGCGCAGCATGCTACCGGTTGCCCTGCCCGAGCCGGATGCTGTGTGGCTGCCCGGTGATTATCACCTCAAGAGCGAGGGTTGGTCCTGGGACGCTGAGCAGCAGGACTGGGCGTGGGATGACGTGACCAGTCTGTGTATCGATGCGGGGGACCCGAGTCTGCCACTGGGCGACGAGCTGCCGTGTGCTTCGGACGATCCGTTGAGCGAACGAGCCGGGCCGAACGTTCGGACGAACATGGGTGCCTACGGTGGCACGGTCGAGGCCAGTCTGGCCCCACACGGCTGGTCGCCGTAAGCGGGCGTCCCGCTTGACAGCAGCCTCCAATCCAGTGGGCTGCGTGGCATGAGCGGAAAGCGCGTGCCGCGCAGCCTTTTTTCTGCGCGGATATATAGACTTCCTTCCGGCCGGATGTGACACTGCCTTCTCCGGCTCTGCAAGAAATGCGTTGTATTTTCTTTCCTGCGCCGGCTTTTTGTCCGAGGGATTTCGAGGGGTCTCCGCGGTATAAGAAGTGGATCGGGAACGGAGGCCGGCGTCTCCGGCCGGTTGATCGCCACCGATGTTCCCTATAGCCTGAGCGGATTGCTCGTGCGGCTTGACTATAGCCGGGCGAACATGGTGGAGGCGCACTTCAAGGGCCGGTTCCACTTCCCTTTCGTATCGCCCGGCGAGCATACGCTCACGGCGTACCTTCCGCATAACCTGCGCTGCGACCGCGGCATCGGCCGAGCCACCGTTGAAGTCCAGGCTGGTCGTCCTCTGACGGATGTGGAGATCCCCCTGGAGAGTCTGGCCGAGTTGCGTGTCCAGTATCTCGACGCCGATGGCAATCCCCTCAAGAACATCAGCGGCAGTGCCACGTGGTCCAAGAATGGCCACGGCGCCTGGACCGAGGGGACGCAATCCAACGGCGACGGCTGGGCGGTTTTGTATCTCTATCCCGGCAGCGTGCAGTACATACGCGGTTCCGTCCGGTGACGCACCGTCTCGCTCGCATCACCACCTCCAGATTTCCTGTCGCAGGTCAAATCGCGATCGGATTGGCTCGCACACCTTCTTCCGTCAGAAACATGCCTCGTTCGTCAAATGCCCGGAACATACGGTTTCATAAGAAACGGGGTGAATCCGCGACGTTAATCGCATTGCGGATTCACCCCGCAAAAAACACACCCGTAGTTTCCAGTGTTGTTCTGAAACCGGCAGCGGTGCTGCCGTTGCTCCTGCCAACACCTCCTTATCTTCGTCAGTAGTATAAAGTCGTCCCCTGCGGACTGTTCCGCAGGGGACGTACCTCACTGTGACTATTTGGCCGTCAGCTTGATGTTCTTCAAAGCCAGCGTATTGTGAATCTCATTGTGGAACTTGACGCCGACCCGTTTCCCATCGGTGGCGGCAGCGTTGGCGGACTTGAACGTCACGCTGTACTGCTTCCAGCCGTCGGCACAGGGACCGGTCTTGCTCGCGACCGAGCTGCCGTCGGCAAGGATGGACATCTTGATGTTCTTGCCGTCCCAGATGGCCCCGAAGCCCACGCGCACGCTGATGCTCAACGTGAACACCTCACCCTTTCGGATGATGTGGTCCGTCATGAACACCTGATCGGCGCCGCTGAGCGACAGACTGCCGGGGATGTCGAGCGTGATGGCCCAGTTCCTCGGGACGTATTCCCAGATCTTGACCGTCTGGATGTCGTCGATGAGGACGGCACCGGCGCCACTGGCGTCGACACCGACTGCGACCTTCGCGATGTCGGCAATGTTGACACCGCCCGTGACAACGTCGTCCAGCGCCACGATGACCTTGGTCCACTCAGCCGTCTGCACGGCTGCCGCCGAATTGATGACGGGCACAACGGCCACGTTACCGGCGCCGTCTTCGGCCGCGAGGAACAGCGCGGCAGCCGCGTTGTTCGGATCGCCCTTGACCATCATAGCGATGGCGTTGGGACCCCAGGTCAGATCCAGGCTGCCTACTGCGGCCCGAACGCTGCCCGTTCCGCTGTCGTAGGCAATCTGCATGGCCTGGCCCTGGTTGGGATCGGTCACGAGCGACGAAGCGACCGCACCGTCATCCGACCACGTACCGGCGAGCGGATTGAAGGGCATGAACAGGCCCGCCACCTCGGCATCGGTCAGAGCGTAATCGTAGACGCGACAATCGTCCACCTTGCCGGGGAAGGAGCTGGCCTGCGTGACACGGCTGCCGATATGGACGCGGTCGCCGCGGATGGCGAGATCCTGGACATTTGACTTGCCCGGATCCGTGTCCATCAGGGTGCCGTCGCCGTAGTAGCGGATGGTCGTGCCATCATACGTCATGGCATAGTGGTGCCATTCGAGAGCTTGCTGATCCGAGAAGATTCTCTCTTCCCAGCCCCAGACGTGGGCGCCGACGCCGCCGGGCCCGCCCAGGCTGCCGATGTTGAAGTGACTGCCGTTTCCGCCGCCGCCGTCCGCGGTCCCGGTGAAGCCGAAGATCAGGGTCCAGTCGGGGATGGACGTGTGGTCGGCCTTGGCCCAGCAGGCGATCGTGGTCGGATCGTTGCCGCTGAGGCCTACTTCGCCGATCTCGACGAACTGATTGTCGCCACCGGGCAGGCTGAGAACCGAACCCATGATGTCGTCGTCTACAAAATTGACGTCGCCGACAATCGTGCCATCATGTCCGTTTCCGGAGACGTCGTTAACGTCGCCGTCAAAGACGTAATGGGCAATCGGTGCGGCCACCGGCTCGATCGGCACTACACCCGTAACGTCATCGTACGCCTCGAAATCTTCCAGGATACGATGGTCTTCCGTGGTGAAGCTGTAGAGGGTGCCGGGAATGACCGTACCATCTTCGGTCACTTCGTCGACCTTCCAGTAGTAGGTCGTGTTCCAGACGAGCAGATCAGCCGGGGTGTAGCTGGTCTCGGCCATCCTGCCCACGAGGACACTGGCGTCGCCGGCGGCGACCAGGTCCGCGTCGGTTCCGAAGTAGAGATCGTGCTCGACCGCTGTGACGCCGGCCGTCCAGCTCAGGCTGGTTGCATCCGAGACGCCCTCAGCACCCAGCGCCGGGCTCATGCCGTAGGCGACCTGCGGCAACTGGAGGGCACCCTGCGGGATGATCTCCTTGGCGATGCCGGGGCCTTCCCAGCGCAGGTACGCCGTGGCGCCGCCGCCGTTCTCGTACATTTGCATCTCGATCACATACGTCTCTCCGGCGACCAGCTCCAGGGGCTCGGTGGCATCTTCGGTCGTGCCACGGTCCCACCAGCCTTCGGCGACCACTGCGCCGTTGAGCTTCGTCCGAGAGCCGTCGTCGGAGGCCTCGAACAAGCGGTACGTTCCCGTCACCGGCACGTTCAGCTCAGCGACCCAGAGGCAGGAGAAGTGGTCGATCGGAATGCACGGATCGGGACTGCCGTCGCGATCGGCGTTGAAGTCGAAGTTGATTTCGGCTTCCGTCGTCACCACGCACGGATCACCCTCGAAGTACTGGTTGTCCCAGTAGTACGCCACCGCTCCACCGTTGAGATCGACGGTCGTAAAGGTCCAGACCGGACCGGCGACCACGTTGCCGTCGGCGTCGACTTCATCGATGCGCCAGAAATAGCGGGTGTCGGGCTCCAGCGATTCCAGACCGATCTCCGTTATGGAGAACGTGGTTTCCGTCTTCTCGCCCAGGAGGGCATTCGGATCGCCAGCGGCTACGAGGGCCTCATCGGTGCCGCCGTAGATCAGGTGCGAGGCTGCACCCTGCCCGGCCGTCCAACTGAACGTCTGGTCAAGCTTGCGCCACAGGGCGCCGTCGTACGGTGAGGGGAAGTGGGCTTCCAGCGGCATGACCGTGAAGCTCCAGACGGTGCCCTCATAGACGTTGCCGTCGGCGTCGACCTCGTCGACGCGCCAGTAGTACGTTTTGCCGGGCTCGAGGACGCCCAGGTGGAAGTACATTAGCGCAGGCTGGCGACCTTTGAAGTCCGCCTCACCCAGTTCGGGCGTCTCGCCGAAGTACACGTCGTGCATTGCGGCCGTCAGGCCGGCTTGCCACTGAAACAGCGGCATCGTCACGTCCACCGTCCCGTCGGCGGGGTCGGGGCTCTGGGCCTTGAAGAGCGGTTCGGGGTCCCGGATCAGGGCGGTGAGGTAGTCACCGGTGATCAACGTGACTTCCTCGCCGATGCCGGGGCCGGCCCAGCCGACACCCATGTTGCCGCCGCCGGTACCATCGGAGTAGAGACCCTCGATGTAGTACCGCTGCCCGGCCTCCAGCGTTACGGGGGCGGACTGCTGCGACTCATACTTGGTCCATTCTTCCCAACCGGTCCAGCCTTCGACGCCGGCGATCTGCACGGCGTTGGCCGCGCTGTCGTCGGTGCTGAGCCACAGCTCGCTGTCGTCGTCGCTGAAGACCCAGAAGGTGTAATCGCCCGTCTCGGGCGGGGTCAGGAAGGCGCGACCGCGGCCGCCGTAGTAATCGGTGTTCGGCTGATCGGTCGCAAAACTCGTTTCCCACTTACTGTCGCGGGGGTTGTCCGGGAAGTCGGGATGGGCCTTAAGCGTGTCAAGGTCGGCGCCGATCCCGCCTCCGTACCAAAACTCGAAGAGCACATGGCCCTGACCCAATTCCTGCGCCCCGACGCCACCGGCGAACGCAAGCACCAGGCCCGCAACCAACCAAGGGACAAGTTTTCCGTACATCATAACCTCCTTCAGAAAAATGTTGTTCTTGTATCCTGGTCACACACCAGCACATCAGCCCTCCGCCTGGCGCCATGCGGCTCCATCCGTCGATGCGCTTTCGCTCTCTTCCACCACCTCCGGAACGTCCTTGGGAGGTCACCTCATACTTGAATCGAGTCACTCACCTCCTTCCCGCACTCTAAAGTCGATGGGACAGAATTTGTTTTGTTTGAAATGGTTAGACAACGTGCGTAATGCAGCAGAGACGTGCACCCAACTCCCCCGGTCACCCTGTATAACAAACCCCATTTCGTCAGGGCCTCCGACTCTGACTCGATGCGCAACCGCATCCCGCCACGATGGCGCGGTGCGATACCCAAGACCTCCATGTTGGCATCGGTTGATCAAAGCCGCCACATACAACCATATGTACTTGTACCACATTCATCGACCCCATGCAAGAGTCTCTTTAGAGAATGTGATAGATTGTTCGTCTGGCGGGTTTCTTATCGGGCTCCACCCCGCTTTGCGGCGGTTTCATGGGTGGCGGGCTCCGGGGGCATGTGCATGTACGAGGGCTGGAGGCGTGAATTCGGTCTTTCCCGGCATTCCTGGCCGCCACAAAGCATTGCTGTTCGGTCAGTGTGGTTGCAAGTCTTTTTGGGCTAAGTGTTTATGGCTGAACGGCGGCCGGCGGGGGGTGTGTGTCGCCGTTTTCGTAGCCGAAGGCCGGCCGGCGGACCGTCAAGGCAGGGGGGGGCGGTATTCTCCCGGTGCCAGGGTCAGAGCGAGGCGTGCACCGCCTCTGGGGCCTTGACAGGCCTGTATGTGCCCCTAAAATCAGGCACCATGACCGATCAACGCCCCCGCAAAAGAAAGAAAAAAAAGCACAATCCGATTCTCGACTGGCTTCTTTACGTGGCCGTCAGGATTCTGGTGATGTTTCTGTCGCTCTTTGACGTGGAAACGAACCTGGAGTTTGCCTGCTTCCTGGGCAGGCTTCTGTGGAGACACTACCATCGCGGTCGCCAGCGGGCTCTGGACAATTTGCGGGCCAGTTTCCCGGAGAAATCCGAGCAGTGGATCTGGCAGACCGGTCGGCGGAGCTTCGAGCATCTCGTCATGCTCACCATCGACGTGGTGTTCACGCCGAGATTGGTCAGGAAGAGCAATTGGCGAGAGTATTCGCGGTACAAGAACGCTGAGCACGCCAAGTGGCTGATGCAGGAGCACAAGGGCCTGCTCATGGTCACCGGGCATTACGGCAATTTCGAGATCATCGGCTATCTCATGGGGCTGTTCGGTTTTGACATTTACAGCATCGCGCGGCCGTTGGACAACAAGTACCTGAATCGCTACTTGTACGGCGTGCGGGAGCGGCGGGGGCAGAATCTGATCGACAAGAAGGGCGCCGCCAATCTCATGCCCCAAATCACCGAGAAAGGCAGTACTCTGGGCTTCATCGCAGACCAGGACGCGGGCAGAAAGGGCATTTTCGTCGATTTCTTCGGACGAAAGGCCAGCACGTACAAGAGCATCGGTCTGGTGGCCATCACGTACAACCTGCCGATTGTCGTGGGGTACAGTCGCAGGATTGAGAACCGCTTTTTCTTTGAGCTGGGGACGACGCGTATCATTTTCCCGCACGAGTGGGCCGATAAGGACAATCCACTCGAGTGGATCACCGCCGAATACACCAGGGCCATCGAGACCTTCGTTCGGGAAGACCCGACGCAATACTGGTGGCTGCATCGTCGCTGGAAGAGCCGGCCAAAAGAGCGGAAGCGACGGGCAAAGGCTGCCGCAGTTGCGAAAGAGCCGTCCGATTCGCAGGCCCAGAGCCCCGCGTTGGATGCGCCGGCCGACCCCGGTCAGGCACAGTCGGCCGGTAGTACGGGTAGCCCCGATTCGATCAATACGTGCGCGGTCAGGAACTCGGACTAAGGGACCGCTGCTCCGCGATGCGGCGTTGAGGTCCGCGGCGGGCATTGCTGCGGCGTTCCTTCTTACCGTCGGTGGGCTGATCAACCACAGCTCAGGCGGTACAGATGTGGTTTTCCTGTCGAGCTTGCGGTGAGTTCGACAGGCTGATGCGGGTCGTTGCCGGGAGTGTGTTCCCATGAGAAGGCGGATGGAAATCGGTTGGATGTGCTTGTGGTTGCTCGTGCGGAGATCGAGGAGTTTCCTGTTGCGGCCCCTTATCGTGCTCGCGACCACCATGCTTCTGGTGGCCCCGGCATCGGGAGCCGCGTCGCGAGGCGATGCTGTTGATGTTGTTCCGTTCGGAGAACTGATGTGTTGGGACGCGCGGGGGCGGGACTACGGGGTGATCTGGGAGGATTCGCGCGACATTTTCCGTGTGATCGTGCGTTCTGCGCCTGCACCGATTCGGTGTGGAGGCCGCTGGAGTTTGCAGTCGAATGGGGCGGGACCGCGCGGAACGCGGCGCAGGGCTGGGACGGCCGCCTGGAGATCTTCAATGGGATCATTGAGCGAGTCGAACCTGTCACGGCCGGTAGCAGCGTCCAGATAGAGGGCGATTTTGCGTGGAGCTCGACCGTGCGGGAAGCCACCGATGGCGTGGGGGCCTCGATCCTGTACGCCCAACCGCAAGGGCATAACTCGTTCGACGAGACGATCGTCACCGTGCGGGCGGCATGCGAGACGTTCTCGTTTGCCGCCAATGATCTCGTCCGATACGGCCATATCTTTCTCCCGGATTTCGGCGTGCTGGTGCGTCGGGTCGGCAGTGACGTGACATACGACTCGGCCTTGGTCCGCTGGCAGCAGAACCGGGAGAAGAACATCTACACGCGAGTGACGACTGTGCCTGAGCAGACGCTGCCCGGCGCCTGGCGCGATGTGCCGGCAAAACAGCCGCACTACATCCCGCTCGGCTTTGACGGGGGCCGGCAGTACTTCGGCCTGGAGCCTGACGGAAGCATCTTCTGCCGGTATGGCTGGCTGGCCCGGATACCCGGCAAGGACACCAAACGTTGTCTCTACGACGGCAACCGGATTCGGTATGGCTTCGGCCTTTCCGACGCGCAGCTCGTCGAACGATCCCTGATGGAAGGGTGTTTGCCGATGATGGTCACGCCCGAGCCGATGATCAACGATTTCTACCGGGCGCACCTTTCTCACCTGCTGCTCAACACGGACCGCGAGGTGGGAGCGAAAAACCGGCGCGTGGCCCGGGTCGGGACCTTCTCCTATGGCGCATTCAGCAACGAGTCTTGCATGATGGTCAGCGATTTGGACCGGCGCGGCTACCATCAGCAGGCCGAAGAGGCGCTGGAGACCTGGCTGCACCACCAGGGGACGGTGGGTCTGCCCGGCGGTAAGTGTATTCTGAAGGCCTCCGCCGCCTATCGCGAGGATATCCTCCGGGCGTTTACGGAGGCGATGCAACGTTCGCCCGTGGTGCGATTGCGCGACGGCAGTTGGATACCGCATATTCCTCCGGAGGTTCACCGGCGCGGCCGCACCTTCGGCTGGATCACCGAGACGCTCGAAGGGGCCATTCACATGATCCGGACCGGGCTGATCGAGCCGGACGGTCGGATGGCGACCTGGATCATCAAGGACTTCGAGGACAACCTCTACATCTCCGAGCAGTACGGTTACAACATCACCGGCGACGAGTTCGAGCGGTACTGGTTCAGCCGGGGGGGGGATTTCCATGCAGGCCAACCTGTTGTGCAACCCGATCCCGTACCTGTTGCGGGACGAGCCCAGGCACTTTCTTCGGGCGTACTTCAATGCGTTCGCCGTCAGTTACTGGCCTGACACGCGTATGATGACGGAGCCCGCCGCGTAGGATCGTCGTTCGTTTTCGTCACCCGCACGGCAAGAAGATGATACGTTGCGAGTTGAACGGCCGGTCGTATGCAAACTTCGATCGCGAAAAGGAATGGGTTATCCTCGACGGGCGGTCAGATGAGCAAGCGCACATTGTCGCATTCTACTGAATGGCCCGGACATGTTTCGTGCGGGGGCTACTGTCGCCCCAACTGTCCGAGGGCCAGGTCGATCAGCCACATGAGACCCGGGCTTTCTGCCACGGGGGTCGAAAGCTCTCGCGGCCGTTCGGGTTCGACAAACTGGTCCGCGACGGCGTCGATTTCCTGGAGATACGAGAACCGCAGCGCGCCGGCCGGCCTCCTGTTGATCGCGAAACGGATCTCGTCGATCACGTCGGGTTCCAAGGGCAAAAGTGCCCAGTTGTTCCATATGGGAAGTATCCGGGTAGGTCGGGAACGGGTGCATCGGTGAGGAATGTCGTGATCGAGAAATACCTGGAAGATCTTGAGCGTCGGATTGACCCTGACGCCGAGGGCAAGTTGTTGGCGCAGTGGCAGAGTTTCGCTGATGGCGGTCTGAGCGCCGGCGTGTTTTCGCCGAAACGGCCTGCAGCGGCGGCACCCCATCTGGCGTGGCCGCACGTGCTGGTCAATGAAGCGCTCGACGATTTCGAGAAGATGGCTTTGCAGCAATTGGAACCGTGCTCGCAGGCACTGGCCGAGGGTAGCGGGGCGTTGCTGGCGGTGCGGTGCAACTACGGGACCGCCATCCTGCCCTCACTCTTCGGGGCGGAGATGTTCCGCATGGGCCGGGATCTCGATACGCTGCCCACCTGCCGGCCGCTCGCCGGTGGGGCCGATGCGGTCAAGCGCCTGCTCGACCAGGGCGTGCCGTCCTTGGATACCAACCTGGGCGGGCAGGTTTTCCAGATGGGCGAATACTATCGCCACTTGTTCGCCGGTTATCCGAGGTTGGAAAGGCACGTCTATATCTATCACCCGGATTTGCAGGGTCCGATGAACGTTTGTGAGATGCTCTGGGGCGCCTCGCTCTACGTGGATTTCTACGACAAGCCCGACCTGATCAAGGAATTCCTTTCGCTGATTACCGAGACCTATATTCGGTTCATGCGGCGCTGGGACAAGATCGTTGCTCCGCTGGACGGCTGGGCCGTGCACTGGTCGATGCTTCACAAAGGGCGCATCATGATACGCGACGACGCGGCCACAAATTTCTCGCCCGAGATGTTCGAGGAGTTCGTTCGCCCGTACGACCAGCGGCTCCTCGATGAGTTCGGCGGGGGTGGCGTCCACTTCTGCGGTCGCGGCGATCACTTCATCGCCAAAGTTGGCGAGATGCCCGGCGCGTACACCGTCAACATGACCCAGCCCGACCTGAACGACGCCGAGACTATCTTCCGCAACACCGTCGACAAAGGGATCACCCTCATCGGCCTGGAGGCGGAGGCCGCGAAGCAGGCTCTTCGGCAGGGGCGAGACCTGCGGGGTCGTGCGCACTGCTGGGATGTCGGTTAATCCTTCACCGCGCAGAACTCTTCGACCGATCCTCTGGAATCCACCCACAGACCGAGCACGCGGACGTTCGGGTAGCGAGCCGCCACAGATCGCACCGACAAATCCAGTTGCTCTTTCTGGCGGCCTTCCGGAACCGGGTTGGCCGTGCAGTCCCAGTGTCCGACGACCGCCACGCAGCGCGATCCGTGTTTCCTCACGAAAATCTCCACGCGGTTCAGAATCGACCCGGCCAGAATCCGTCCGGGCCCGCCTCGGTAACGGTGTCAACGTATGGAGCGTTCAGCCTGCGGCGTAGATACATGTGCCCCGGCGATCTGGTGTCGATCCAGGGAAGGCCCGACTCGCAGTGGGACTCCTGGCTCAGCTACGGTTACAACCTCACCGACTGGTACTTCTCGGACTGGTTCGGGATCGGCTACGCCGGACACAAGAACACCACCGTTCCCGGTCCCGCCATGAAGCTCATCTTCACCGAGAGCAACGACTGGTGGCTTTGGTGGAAGGGCGCCAATTACGTCGATGGCTGGGACGTGCTCGGGCAGGACACGATCATGCCGTACAAGAACGTGGGCTGCGACGGGCCGACACTGTATCGACATGCCGAAGGCGTGAACATCGCCTTCTATGATGGGCACGTCGAGCACAGAAAGAAGGGCAAGGTCTGGCGCCAGGAGGCCTGGGACGACGGCGCGCCGGGTATGTGGTCCACCTTCAAGCACTGCCCGCCCACCGACCGCGAGATGAGCCGCCTGCCGAAACCTTGACCGTTGCCATGCCGACAGTTTGCATCCTGTTTTGGCAACGGCGATCTCGATCGTCGCGTCGATTTGCCTGGTTGTTGTCCAGGTCCGCGGTGGTACCAGGAACACACCTAGCCGGTGCCATGAGGCTCGACGCGGCTACAAGTGTGAGTCATTTAGTCGTCGTCTTCATCTTCCCTTTCGGGGCCGAGGATCTTGCCGTCCGCTGAGATTCGCAACTCAATCGTGGCTTCGTAAACCGTTTTGACTTTCTCGGTTTCCCGCTCGATCTCCTTGATCTCCGCCCGTTTGGCGTACCTCATGATGACAGAACGCCAATGAGAAATTGATGAGAGCGGTCCATCTTTTGGAATTTTTTTTCGTGCATCGAACATCGGGCAAAACCACGCGCGGTCGGCCGATTGCGACCGCGCCCACAAGCGCCTCTGCGCCTCACCACGCGACTTCTGTCTCGCGACAGGGCGCGTTATCGCCGGCCGGTTTCGAAAATCAGGTCCTGCTTCATTGTCGAATTCGGCAAGCTCAGGTACTAAGCTCCACCGCGAAATTACCCTTTTCTTCCTTGCAGATTTTGCCCATAATAGCCTCCGTTAAATGCGGGCCCGTTGAGATGCGTGCGAAGATGAAGCTGAGGGGACCGATGAAGGATGTCCGACTATTGCTGGGATTTGTCCTGGCGCCGGCGATGGTGCCGGCGGCTTCGGTCTTGTGCGTCTGTTGTTTCGTGCGGCACTACACCGGGGCTGCCGCAGATGTCGATTCGACGGCGCCTTTCGTTCGCTACTCGTTTCGCATCGAACTGCCGGCGGCGTATTTTCTGATGGTCCTGTGTGCGGCACCCTACGTGTTGTCACTGCGCGAGCGGGGCGTGCTGAACTTCTGGACGCTGCTGACGCCGCTGACGGTGGTGGCTTCAAGTCTGGTGGTTCTGGTCTGCATCGCGGCACCGTCCTTCAAGTACCACGCGGCCACCGCTGCCGTCGGCATCATAGCCGCCGGCCTGTGCTTCTATCTCCTGAGTGTGGCGGGATCCGGGCGCCGTTGCACGCGAGCGGGAGGCGGTCACTGCGACGACTTTACGGAGGCAGACCAAGCTATGAACGATTCGATGCGTTACCGGATTCCTCGCTTGTACTACTTCTGGACGCCCGCGTTCATCCTGCTGGATTATATCTGGGGGATCAATGTGCGCGTGGCAGTGCTGGACGAGATGCCGTTGTATAAGAACCTCTATTACGGCCTGTGCATTCTCTGTGGCGTCATGGTGTACTTCCGGCCGCGGTCGGCCGCCCTCGTGGCTCTGGCCGAGAGCTCCATTATTCTACTGTTGACCCTCGTGGGAGTCTTCTGGCCCTACGTGCAAATTGCAACGCTTCCGGAGGGAGAATTCGACGCCGCGCTGGCCGGGTTTACCATCCAGCGGGTCGCCAATCTCTTGCTGGCAGGTTTCATCGCTGTCGTCGGTATCTACACGAGCAAAGACGCGGTCGTCCGTGCCTGCGGCTTGGGCAAGTCGGAATCGGAAAGGGCAGGGAGCGGTCAGGACCGTGACGCGTGAGTGGTTGGAGACCTATGCTGTTGATCTACTTGAAAACGATTGGAGTTTTGGCCCTGGCGGCAGCCGGCGCCGTCGTCGGGCTGCGGGCGGGCCGGTGGAAAAAGCCCTGGTGGCTGGTTGCCTACGTCGTCCCGCTGACGCTGATCCTGGCGATTGTGCTGGCTCGCCGGTTCCCGCGTTTGGAGTTCCTTGCCCCGACCGCCTGGCTGATGGCCGGTCGGACGGAATTCATCGCGTTCGGAGTCGCGGTGCCCGTGCTGTTCGGAACCGTCGTTCCCAAATTACGTCACAAACGCGAAAGGCTCCTGTTGTGGCTTCTGGTGTGCATGTACGTGATCGCCCAGTCGGCCTTGCCGTTCCTGCTGCCAGCTTTCACCCGCGGGACGCTGGCAGCCATAGAGATGACCATCGATCGGGACGGCGTCTGCTTGCAAAGCACCGGTTACACCTGCGGCGCCGCCTCGGCGGTGACCGCGCTGCGGCAGCTCGGCATCGAAGCGAACGAAGGGGAATTAGCCATCCTCTCGCACACATCGCGAATGGGCACGGCTCCTGACCTGCTCTGTGCGGCCATCAATCGGCGCTTCGCCGGGCAGGGGGTGCGGGCTGAATGCCGCTGGTTCGGTTCCATCGGCGATCTGAGGGGCAAAGAGCCTGTGATGGCCGCCGTGCGCTATCGTTTCCTCATCGATCATTTCGTCACCGTCCTGCGTGTCACCGACTCCGAAGTCGTCATCGGCGATCCCCTGGTCGGGCGGGAATCGCTTTCGTACGACGAGTTCGCCAACCGCTGGCGGCGTTACGGCATTATGTTGACGCGGTCTGGGCTGGGCGTTTCTCGTCGGAATGGTCCTGTACGCGCTCGACGGGCTGTTGTTCCTGCTCGTGGGCGACTGGATCAGTATCGCCTTCCACGTCTTCGCCCTCGTTTGCATCGGCAAAGGCTATCAGGCCCTGCGCAGCCTGCGCCACGTCGTGCCGGCGCGGGCGGATCGATTGCCGGAGGGCAACGCATGAAAACGATGATCTCTTCGAGGTGTGCCATATTCGATGTTGTTGGGGGCGGTGAGGGATGCTATGCAATACTTTACCTGGAAGCTGATGAGCGAGATCAACAGTTCCGACCCCGAGGTGGTGGCGAAGGCCCAGCGGACCTGGGATCGCAACGTCGCGGGGTATGAAAAGCAATTGGAATTGCTCCTGGAGCACTTCAGCGAGCACCAGCAGCGGTTCTGGCGTGACCATGCGTACCATTTGCACGATGGGACCGTGTTCCAGATCACGCTGGGAGATGCTCTGGAGACGGATGTCCCTGTCGTCCTGTCCCGATCGCCCGGCAGCGGCGTTGCGATCGACGTGACAGACGGCACCGGCGCGTGGCTCTACGAGCTCAAGTACGCCGGCATCGAGGCCATTGACGCGCGACTTCGGGGCGCCGCCGGTAGCTTTGACGGGACGCTCCTGGAACGCTGGCTCTACAGCGAGCTGACCGGCGAAGGGCCCGTCGCCTATCGGCATAGTATTCTCTTTAGCACCGGTAGCGAGCTGTCGGTCGTCTTCAAGCGCTTTAGCCACAGTCGTAAAAAGCTGGCCAGGAGCCGCTGATTCGCTACAATGCCAAACCGGCTGAGAGGTTCTCGCTCGGACAAGATACCGTTATCTTGCGCGATGGCTTCGGCGCGGGGCTGGGCGTCGTGAAACTTGAGGATGTACGTCTGGGAGGTGACACATGAAACCGGGAATCACCTTGCTGTTTCGTTCGTTCGTATTGTTGCTTTTCACGCACGCGGTGATTGTGCAGGGTCGGGATACGATGCTGTGCGGCCTGATTGCCGGCGACGTGCTTGTCGTCATGGCGATCATCACGGGCCTGGCCGGCGTGGCTTTCGGTTACTCGGGCGTGGTGGCTCTGGATCGATACCTCCAGCGTCTGCTGGCCGATGAACGGGATCGGGATGCGACGAGCGAGGATGCGTGAGGTAATAGACTGGAGATGCCATGGCAGAGGCAAAATACGTAGCGTTGGATTCGTACCGGGAGTATGCGACCGACGAGATGCGGCGACGCGCGGGGGCGTTCTGTGCCGAGATGCAGCGACGGCGCAGCGTGCGGCAATTCTCGGACAGGCCGGTGCCGCGCGAGGTGATCGAGCAGTGCCTGCTTACGGCCGGCTCGGCGCCCAGCGGGGCGAACATGCAGCCCTGGCATTTTGTGGCGGTCTGTGACGCCGGCGTCAAGCGGCAAATCCGCATCGCGGCCGAGCACGAGGAAGCGAAGTTCTACGCGGGCCTGGCGGGCGAGGAATGGCTCGGCGCCCTGTCGAGCCTGGGGACGGACGCGCAAAAACCCTTCCTGGAGGTCGCACCGTATCTGATCGCGATCTTCGCCCAAAAGCACGGCGTCGCGTCCGACGGGAGCGAGGTCCAGCACTACTTCGTGCGCGAGTCGGTCGGGATCGCCACGGGTATGCTGGTTGCCGCCGTCCACCACGCGGGCCTGGCGGCTTTGACCTACACGCCTGCCCGCGCGGGATTCCTCAACGAAATCCTGGGTCGTCCCGACAACGAGCGTCCCTTCCTGATCCTCGTCGTCGGCTACCCCGCCGAAAACGCCACCGTCCCCGACCTGAAAAAGAAACCGCTCGAAGAAATCGCCGAGTTCGTATGATGCTGTTTCATTGCCTGTGAAAGCGAGATTCAGATGCCGTCGGAAGAAAAGAACGACAACGAGATCGCGGGCACAACTGTCGACGGCGGGGATACGGATAGCGCCCCAGGTCAGCAGCGCGGGAAGTCGACTTGCCCCGCGTGTCAAAGCGAACACGTGCGAAGATCTGTCAGGCCGTTCCTCGTAAATCTCGCGGTGTTCCTTGGCTTCCTGTTGCTGATTTGTCTCGCGGTTCCCAGGCTGGATATGTGTTTGGGGTTCGTTCTGTGCCTGGCCGGCCTGGCCTCCTTCTTCGCGCTGTTCGTTACGGCTGCGATGGCCATCCTGAACAAGCACCGCTGCGAAAGCTGCGGCCACAAATTCTCCGCCCGGCGCCGGTCGCCACAAGGCCAGCTCACGCCGCGCTTCCCGGCATGGCTGAGTCTCCTCGGCGCGGTCATTCTCTTTCTGGCCCTCGTCGTCGGCCGCCAGATCATACTGGTGCTCTCCGGTGTCGTCTGGTGGGTGGTCGCGATCGAGTGTGTCAAGGGTGCATTCGGCTGGGGCCTCCTGGCGGGCGGGCTGCTGCTCTGTCAGGCTCTCCTCCACCGGTTTCTCAAGGGTAGAATCCGGCGCGCCGCCATCTGGGCGGTGCTGTTTCTGTTGCCGACGGTCATTCTGAGCGGTATAACGCTCTACAGCGCCCTGCGGCTTCGACCCATTGCTCTCCACGAGTTGCAGCCTGCTGTCAGAGCCGCGAAGATTCTCGACAATGCGCGTCTGGCATCTCTGCCTGATTCGGCGGCGGACATCAGAGTGCACGAGTGGTCGTCGCCTTTCTCGGGCGAAGACTTTCTTCGCTTCCGTGCAAGTCCGGCCGAGATCGAACGGTTTTTGAGCGAATCGCCCAGCTTGAAAGGTAAACAGGCCGAGCCGTTCCAACGGAAGGCTGAGCCTTCGCCCTCTACGCCGGCGCGCAGGAGCGGCTGGCCATACGATACGCTGTGGTTTCAATCCTTCATGGCCGAGCCCGGCGCGCCCGACTGGCACCGCCAACCGGTAGATCGCGGAAGACGCTACGAGTTTCGACCGAAAGGCCGCTACCTGGAAGCAGAGGTCATTGTAGACGACGACAATAACCTCGTGTACGTCACGGTGGTTTGGAGCTGAATTCTCTTTGATCGAGGAAGTGAGGACGTAATGAAGAGCCGGATTATGTACATCGAGTGCAAGGGACAGGGGCTTTCCGGGCCGGGGCGGATCGGACGTGTCACCTTCTCGAAAACGGGAAAGACCGCCTATTACGCAGGCAAGGTGTTTGAGCCGATCAGAGGCTACAAGGCCAACTACGTCGATGTGGAGACGGACGAGGAGTACTGGATTTCGGGCTGCAAGAAGAACGGCGATGATACACTGTACCCGGGGATTGTCGAGATTGACGAGGACGTGAGGCAAGAGTATTGGCTGAACATCAGGAATCGCCCCGATTGTCTCGAGCAGACCTCCATTCGTTCGGAGGGAAAGTACTCCAAACGAAGGCCGAAGTGACAGGGTCAGGGACTCTCTCGTATTAGAAGTCGTGTCGTTTGCAGTTGGGGGATGTGGGAGAAATGTTGTGGATTATTTGCGTGTGGTTGACGAGTTGATCGGTGGGTGGGATTTGAGTACGGAGGCGGGCAGGAAGAAGGCGTACGAGAAGTGCGAAGACTACGCTGACGAACATTTCCGCAAACGCCGGGACTTCAACGCTTTCATGGAGGTCGTGGCGGACAAGCTGGACATGCCGCCGACGCGGCGGAACAGCTTTGCCGAAGAAGTAGGCGAGGTGCCGGAAGCAGCGAAGCTCCATCTGAGATATTCAAAGGGTGGTCCCGAATTGACCGGCAATGCGGAGGGCCTGCGGTATCTGGCCGCGTTGTGCAAGGAGTTGGCCCGGGAGGCTGTCGAGGGCGATCACGCACACTTCTATGCCGACAGCCCGCCGATGTGCGGCAAGACGTTTCCGCTGACGGTCTACCATGAGCCCAATGCGTGGTTTGCGGAGCTTGACGCCAAAGACGCGGCCGAGGATGAGGAGGAACCTGCGATTCCGGCACGCGACATCGAGGCGTCCGAGGTCGCGGCCCTCTGTGTGCTGGCCGAGACGCCGCCCAATATGCTGCTGACGAAGGAAAAGCTTTATCGCGTGCTGTCAACCGAGCCTTGTCGAAAGCCAGACGTCTGGACCAAGCGCATCCGTGATGACAACGGGCGTCTCTTCCTGTTCACCCTGACAAACGACGAGGGCCTCGAGCAACGCTTCGGCTTTGATCTGGACGACCCGGAAGTACTGTTCTTCTCCCACCAGGACTTGGCCGACCTGTGCGGTACCGTGTAGTACGGCATTTCGCAAGTTCCGCGACTACGCGCGAGGAGATTGCTTTCCCAGCGCGCCGGGACTCCTCGCAATGACATATGCGGGTAGCCCTGTCATTGCGAGCTTGGGGTGGCCTTCGGCCACAACCAAAAATAGATGAGAAACGTTGCTCACT
>CAYPZL010000015.1:0-48342 GCA_964415045.1 uncultured Pirellulales bacterium
TCCCTAAAGTAAGCCTAATCTCCATTTTGCAAAAGTTCAGTAAGAAGGCGGCTGCCGTTCCAGATACCGAGGATTGCCGGGCTCTCCGCCGCGACCGAGCCATAGCCCCAACGGCAGAAATCTGGCCAATTTGCTTGCTTTTCCTGCTTCAAAAGCCTATAATATAACCGTAGGATGCGGAAGAAACTATACGGAGATCCCCGGGGCTTCAAAAACCGATGTTTTGCAGCCAGCACAAGGGATGATGAAGAGATTCTCATGATTGCGCAGTACCAACTGGCAATCGGCGAACGTCGCACACACACGCCTCAGTTGCGGATGACTCTGTCTCCCTGGCTTTGCGCGCTCCTTCTCTGCGCCGCCGCTCAGGGCGCTTCTGTCGTTTCCTGGGGCAACCCCCTCGACCGGCCGGAAGCTGACGCGCCGGAACGTGAATACGTCTCCGTTTGCGCAGGAGCCTACCACAACCTGGCGCTCACGTCGGACGGCCGGCTTGTCGCCTGGGGCGAATGGGTGAACGGCCAGTGCAATGCGCCCCGCGACGGCGGCTTCACGGCCATTGCTGCCGGATACTATCACAATCTCGCTTTGCGGTCGGACGGAACGATTGCCGCCTGGGGCAACAATTGGCGCGGGCAATGCAACGTCCCGCAGGGCGAGCGATTTCAGACCATTGCGGCCGGGAACTGGCACAGCCTGGCGATTCGAACCGACGGCTCGCTGGCCGCCTGGGGCTGGAACGAACAAGGTCAGTGCAACCCGCCGCCGGGCAACGATTACCAGGCGATCTGCGCCGGCCAGTATCACAGCCTGGCTCTGAAACACGACGGGGCCCTCGTCGCCTGGGGCGGCAACGGGGACGGCCAGGGCGAGGTGCCGGAAGGCAATGATTTCGTTGCGATTGCCGCCGGCTCGCTCCACAGTCTGGCCCTGCGTAAGGACGGTTCGCTGATCGCCTGGGGACGCAACGACTACGGTCAATGCAATGTGCCGTCGGGCAACGATTTCGTCGCTATCACGGCAAACGGCTTTCACAGTGCCGCTCTGCGGTCAGACGGCTCCGTAGTGGCCTGGGGCTGGGACCGATACGGCCAGTGCGACGTCCCGGAGGATACCGACTTCAACAAGATCGCCGCCGGCGGTTTTCATTGCCTGGCAATGAGACTGAATCTGGTAGGGAACCGGCGGGAAGAGCCGAATGAGACCGAGCCCGCCAACGTCGCCGCCGCCGATGCGCCCGCCCACGTCGCGACCGGCCCGAAGGAAACGGCACAGGCCCTTCCGGACAGTGACGCACGTGCGCCGTCGGAAGATCGTTCGCCGTCCGAATCGCCCATCGACGTCGCCACCGGGCCAGAAGAAACGGCGGAAGCTCTTGCGAAAAGTGACGCGCCCACGCCGTCGAACGGCCGTTTCGTGTCCGACGCGCAGCCGGATCCCGATCCCCCTGCGGCGTCCGAACCCAACGTGCCGGCCGCCGACGTTCCCGTAGCCGGTGACCTCGCAGAGGCAGCCGTCGAACGGCCGATGCAAGTCCCTGCCCCGGCAGTCTCGGCAGCCGAAGACATTACCTCCGCCGGCACGAATCAGGAGCCGCCGTCGGTCACGCCCGCACAAATTACGAAGAGCATCCCTGCCGTGTCGGTGCAGCAAGGAAACGAGCCCGTCGTCGATACCGCCGAACTCAAGCCCCATCGGCCCGCGACCGCGCCGCCCGACGCCGGTCCCGACCCGGAGGCCCCCAACCGCACAAGCCGCTTCTATCAGGTAGTCGCAGGGGTCGTGGCTGCCGGCCTGATTCTTCCCGCCATCATCCTCGTCGTTCGCGGAAGGCACCTGCTCGCGAAGCTCTTCGATTTGCACACCTGGGACCAAATCACGACACACCGGCACTACTGATCCTTCCACCGTCCCGGCCAGCAAGAAGATCTCTCATGCCGCGCGTCTCCAGCCTCGGGACTCATGCCTCTGCCGGAGGATCTTGTATTCGCCGAGTGTTTCTGTTAGCATCCTGGTCGTGGTCCGGACGGGAATGACGGGCCATTGCGTGAGGAACTCGCCAGGAATCGGATCGTTCGGCGCCGTCACGGCGACCCGGACGTGAAAAGGGGAGAACCCAATGGTAATAGACGCAAACAGACCCAAAGCCAATCTCAGTTGCTTCGCTATGATTCTGCTGCTGGTCACGGCGTGCGGACCCGTTCACGCCGGCGCGGGGCCCTATCGTAACTACAAATCGCTGCGAAGCCATCTGGCAAGCCTGGCCCGGCGCGAACCCAATCTCGTACGCCTCGATACGTTGGCGCGGTCCCTGGAAGGGCGCAAGATCTGGATCGCCGAGATCGGACGGGGCGACGACGAGGCGCGCAGCACCCGTCCGGCGATGCTCGTGGTGGCCGGCATCGAGGGCGACGATCTGATCGGATCGCGTGTAGCCGCGTCCTGGATCGAAAACCTGATCGAGAAGTACGAGCAGCACGCCGATATCACCAACCTGTTGAATACGACGACCCTCTACGTGGTCCCCCGGCTCAATCCGGACGCGGCGGAGGACTTCTTCGGCCCGGTGCAGGTGGAGAGGACCGTCAACGGCCGGCCCTTTGACGACGACCACGACGGACTGCTCGACGAGGATGGGCCCGAGGATCTCAACGCCGACGGTTCTGTCACCTGGATGCGCGTTCGGGACCCGCGCGGCGAATACGCCCTCGATCCCATCGACGAGCGACTGCTCGTGAAAGCCGATCCCGCCGAACGGGAAGCGGGCGCCTGGCGCTATCTGCCCGAAGGCATCGACAGCGACCACGACGGAAAATGGAACGAGGACGGGCCCGGCGGCGTCAACCTGAACCGCAACTTCCCCTGCCGGTACGCGTACTTCGCCTCCGACGCCGGGCTTCACCCCGTCAGCGAAAACGAGACGCGGGCCCTGGCCGACTTCGTCGTGGACCATGCGAACATCGGCATCGTACTGACCTACGGGGCCGCTGACAACCTTCTGAAATGCCCCGAAGGTGGCGAGCCGCCGGCAAGGCGAAAGCCGCTGACGGCGGTAGACGAAAAGGACGTGGATTACTATCGCGTGGCCGGTGAGCTTTTCCGCGAGACCTTCGGGCTGGATAAAGATCTGGAAGGGCAAACGTTTCCCGGAACGTTCAGCGACTGGATGTACTTCCATCGCGGCCGGTTCTCCGTAGCGGCCCGCCCCTGGAATCTCGACGTCGAGATCGAGCTTGCTGAAGACAACGAGGATCAAGAGACGGCCGAGCCCAATGAAACGAGCGACCGGGACACTGCCGAGCAGGGGCCGGACGAGGAAGAGTCGGACAAGGAGGACGAGGACAAGAGAAATGAGAAGCAGCGGCAACGATTGGCGTGGTTCGACGCCCACTGCCCCGACGCCTTCCTCGCGTGGCAGCCTTTCGAGCATCCCGATTTTCCGGGCCGGAGGGTGGAAATCGGTGGCTACCGGCCCTTCGCGTTGACGAATCCGCCGCGGGACAGGGTCGCCGACGTCGTCGCGCGCCAAAGCGAGTTCCTCACGGCACTGGCGCAGAAGCTGCCGCGCATCGGTCTGGCCGGGACCGAGGTCAAGCATCTGGGCAATTCCGTCTTTGAAGTGACGCTCTCCGTCGAGAACAAGGGATTCCTGCCGACGGTGCTCTCCCACGGCGTGCGCACGGGCGCGGTTCACCCCACGCGCGTCACGCTGGGCATCCACGACGACCGCATTCTCTCGGGGCGGCGGATCACGTATCTGCCCCCGATTGCGGGCAGCGGCGCAACGGCCCGGGCCCGGTATGTCCTGCACGTACCCGACGCCCGCGAAGTCGAGTTCTCCGTCGTCTCGGCGCTGGCCGGCCAATTCCACGGCACGATCGAACTGTCGAAGGAGCAGTGACATGCACACGTTCAGAACGCGTGATAAGAGCTACCTCACCGGAAGAACAGAACGAGTTTGCACGGTGCTCCTGCTCGCCGGCGCGACGCTTTTCGCAACGGCGGCAAGCTTCGCCGGCGCGCCGCCGAAGCGCGGGCCGAAATCGCTCGATCCGGCGGACCACTCGTTCCCCGCCTTGGGCGCTTCCCACGCCAGAAAGGTCGAGGTGGCCTGGAACCGGTTCTACGATCACGCCGGCCTCAGCGCCATCCTCGCGCGGCTGCACGAGGCCTTCCCGGACCTGACGCGACTCTATTCCATCGGCGCCTCCACTCAAGGCCGGGACCTCTGGTGCCTGGAGGTGACGGCCCGCAACGTCGGCACGCCGGAGCGAAAGCCCGGCATGTACATGCACGGCAACATACACGGCAACGAGGTGCAGTGCGCCGAGACCGTGGCCTACACCGCCTGGTATCTCTGCCACCAATACGGACGCCTCGAAAAAGTCACTGCCCTGCTGGACGAGCGGGTCTTCTACCTCGTGCCGACGATCAACCCGGACGGCCGCGACCAGTGGTTCCAGGACGCCGAGGGCATCTCCTCGCGCACGGGCCTGGAGCCCCGAGACGACGACCGCGACGGGCTGGTGGACGAAGACAACTACGACGATCTCAACGGCGACGGCGTCATCACCATGATGCGCATCAAGGACCCGTACGCGTCGCGCTGGGGCCGGCACAAGCCGCACCCCGACTATCCCGATGACGTCACCGTGCGGACGCCGCCGGACGAGCTGGGCGAGTACTGCCTGCTCGGCTGGGAAGGCATCGACAACGACGGGGACGGCCAGATCAACGAGGACGGGCCCGGCCGCTACGACCTCAACCGCAACTGGGGATACGACTGGCAGCCCGAGTACGT
Organism: uncultured Pirellulales bacterium; assembly: GCA_964415045.1. Taxonomy (GTDB): domain Bacteria; phylum Planctomycetota; class Phycisphaerae; order Sedimentisphaerales; family Anaerobacaceae; genus CAYPZL01. The sequence goes on from CAYPZL010000015.1 coordinate 4,802, forward strand.
ACAGCGCGGGGCCCACGACTACCCGTTCTCCCAGCCCGAAACGCGAGCGATCGCGCAGTTCGTGCTCGACCATCCCAACATCGCCGCCGCCCAGACCTACCACAACGCCGGCGGCATGATCCTCATGAGCCCCGGACGAGAGGGCGGCGCGATGCACAGCCGCGACGAGGAAGTCCTCCGCCTCATGACCGAGCGCGGCGAGAAGATCCTGCCCTTCTACCGGGCCATGACCGTGTGGAAAGACCTGTACACCGTCTGGGGCAGCGAGCACGACTGGCTCTACGGGGGGCGCGGCATTCTCACCTTCACGAACGAATTGTGGACGTCACGAAACCTGTACAAAACGGGCGACCACACCTCGGATGAACAGGAGGCCGAGTTCATCGACTACGTGCTCCTGGGCGACGGCTTCGTCCCCTGGCAGGAATACGACCACCCCACCTACGGCAAGATCGAGATCGGCGGGCGCAAGAAGGAATGGGGCCGAATCCCGCCGTCTTTCCTGCTCGAAGAGGAGCTGCACCGCAACATGGCGTTCGCGCTCTACCACGCCGGCATGATGCCCCGGCTCGCGATCGACGACGTGCAGATCGAGAAGCTCGGCGCCGGTCTGTTCAAGATCTGGGTGACGGTGCGCAACGACCGCATCATCCCCACGCGCAGCGCCCACGACGTCGCGAACCACATCAACCGCCCCGACGTTATCTCCCTGGCCGGCAACGACGTCACGGTGCTCTCGGGCGGCTACGTGACGGACCGGTTCTTCAAGCGCGTCGAGGCCGTGGAACACCGGCCGGACCGACTGATGCTCGATACCATCGCCGGGATGGACGAGACGCGCGTGCAGTTCGTCGTCAGCGGCCGCGGCGCGTTCACCGTCACCGTCGACTCGCCCAAAGGCGGGCTGCTCCGCGAAGAGAGAACGCTGCCTTAGCGGGCGCGGCCCTCCTCGGCCGGATGGACCCACACGCGTCCGCGGGCCGGGATGCGGAAGCGCAGCACGACGGTATCTTGCGATGTGTCCGGGCGGGATGCGATGGGCCGGCCTGAGAAACGGTCGGTGAAGCGCAAGTGCTTGCCGGGCGCCAGCGGCACGGTGATGGTGACGTCCGCATCCGCGTCGTTGAAGTTCTGCACGACGCAACCGCCCTGCCCCGCATTGGCGAACGGATGATAGGTCACGCCGGCGGGCCCCGCGAAAATCGGCGTCTCCGCACCGCGAAACACCGCCCGCAGCGCCGACAGCGCGCCCCCGCCTATCGAGAGCAGGCCCAGTGGCCGGGGGCACAGCAGCACCTCCCCCACCGCGTCGAAATCCGCCTGGCTGTACGTATGCGTGTTGAGCAGCGAAAGGCGCTTCTCAGGCTTCGCCACCGTGCGTAGCAGCACCAACTTCTTCCCGTCGGCGCGGCACGTCACGTCGCCGCTCTCGGCCTCGATGGGCGCCTCCAAATCGACCGCCGTCCGCGCCTGCGAGCCCGGAACGGAGGTCTCCAACACCGCGCGAAGCGGGCTCGACTTCAGTTGCGGATCGACGCCCAGCCTGCGGGCGAGCTTGCGGGGGTTGGGCAACGCGAGGAGGAGATTCGTCGTGACAACCACACTCGTGCCGTTGGCCCACGCCTTCTTCATGCGCGCCGGGAGATCGGGGTCGGCCGCCGCCTGGGCCGGCAGAAAGACCATCGGCGCATCGTCGGGAAACTCGTGCACCGGAACCAGCGGAATGCCCAGCATGCCGAGGAAATCCATGAGATACATATCGCCGGCGGGATCGCTGTTGGGCGGTTTGTACGCGGGCACGCCCACCACCGGATGCTTACGAACGAAGGCGGCCAAGTCGGCGAGGCGGTCGAACTGCGCCGCGACCTTCTCGTGATCCGGATGCCCGGCCATGACGTTGCCCAGGTTGAAGAACACCAACTCCGGCGCCCCGGCCAGGACGCTGGTGTACGCCTGGTCGAGGAAATCGTGCTCGCCGCAGTCGCCGTGGTCGAACCAGGCCCCGCCGATCTTGCCGCCCGCGATGCCGGCCAGCCAGCGATAGTTGACGAACCCCTCGTACGGCTGGACGAAGCCGAACCGCTGCGTGTTGCGGCCGCGCGTCTCGGTGCCCACCCAGACGCGATCGAAGATCCGCGGAAATGTCTCGGTGTCGTAGCCGAACAGGTGGAACCGGTCGTACCACTGCGGGTACTTGACGATCATGGTGATGTCGGGATTGACCTCTTTGGCCGGCCCGACGAAAATCGATCGCGCCAGCTCGGTCAGCAGTTCCCGGCGGTACCGTCCCCAGGAGCGACTGCCCTTAGCCCGCTTCGATTCGGCGCTGACGTCGGCGGTGCAGAGAAAATCATCGACGATGAACGTATCGAAGATCGGCGCGGCCATGCGCATGATCCGTTCCAGGTCGCGCTGCGTCTTGGCGTTCTGCCAGTTGAACCAGCCAAGCGTGCCCTGCTGCCGCACGCCGACGTCGGCGCCGGGCACGGTGGCGATCCCGCCTGCCACCGCGATGTCGCGCTGCGCGAGCCAGTCGCGCACGAAGACGAGCCGCTCGGGCGAAACCACGTGCCCGCCGCGATAGACTTCCAGGTATAGCTTCGTGATCCCCATCCGCTCGACGACGTCCCACGCCCGCGCCCGGAAGTCCGCGTCGGTCGCCATCTGCTCGACCTGTCGCGACGTCGCATAGCACCCGAACCGAAGATCGCCCACCCGGCCCCGTGCCTTCTCCAACAAGGTCGAAGGCTCGCCCCCTTTCGTTCCCTCTGTTTCAGGCCGCGATCTTCCCGGGGGGAACCAGCCTCTCAGGAACTCCTCGACCGTCCCGTCGTAGACGGCTTCGGCGAGGAATTCCTTGCCCTGCTGGTTGCCCCACGAGTAGTTGATGATGAGCCGGCCGTCGTACTGGCAGAAATCGATGTCGGAATTGTTGATATTCCGGGCCTCGGCGATGCGCCGGCGCTGCTCGGTCGTGAGTTTCTCATTGGCGATCTGCTTGTCCTCGGGCGAGGCTTTCAGCACGGGGTTCAGGGGGCTCGGTTCCCAGTGGATCAGGTCCCTGGACCGCACGACGCGCATCTCGTAGCCGTCGTGGGCTTCCAGGTAAAAATCGTAGAAGTAGCCGTCCAGATAGCGCAGGCAATGCGGCGCCGAGTAGCGGTCCTTAGCATAGACGCACTCCGGCGCGGTCAGCTTCCATGTGCGCAGGTCCTTCGAGGTGGCGAACCGCGCGGTAAAGGCCGTACCCACCTGCTCCCTGGGTTTGTGAATCTCGAACATCATGACGTACTTATCCGCCGCCTTGCAGATCGACGTGTTGCAGATTCCAAACCCGTCCAGATCCAGGGCGGTCCAGTTCCGCCACCGCTTGAGGTCCTTCGAGGCAAACATCTCGACCCGCCGGCCGGTCCAGCCCTGCTCCGTGCTCGTGCCGGTGACGTAGACGGTGTCGCCGTCTACAAATGCGCTGGAAAAGACGTACCCACGCGCGAAGGGCGCGGTCGGCTCGCCCGTGCGGACATCGACCAGGCGGGAGTAGTTCTCGCCGAGCTCGTTGCCCTCGTAGCTGGTGCGCACCCACTCGCAGCGATAGAGCTTGCCCCGGAACACCACCGGCGTGGTCTCCACCAGATCGCAGTCGATCGTCCCGAGTTTGCGAATCAAAGGCCGCCCCTGCGAATCCACCGGCGCCGCCGCCGCGCCGCCGATCAATATCGCCAGCAGAAACGCCACCACGCCCGGTCCGTATGCTCGTGCCATCCGTCACTTCTCCCATTGCCATCGTAAGAAACGAGCAGGCGCCGCCCATGTGAGCGTCCCCTCGCATACGCTACCGCAAGCTCCCTCAGCAAGCAAGGCCGGACGCCTTCAATTCCCTCGCAAGAGCTCCGCCATGGCCCAACCCAAGGCACTGCCGACTTCCATATAGGTCTCGGCATTGTGGTTATAGTGATACCCTGCGCCGGATGGGGACACGCTCTTGTCTCGCCAAAAATCCCGGGCCTCCACGGTCTTTACGTTGCCGGCAAACTCCGGATACTTGCCCTTTTCACCGCTGACGGCAAGCTGGGCATTGGCGACCGTCAACCCGGGGCCCTTCAAATCCCATCCGCCAAACGCGATAGTGGCCAGCACGAACTTTGCGTTCGGCGCGTTGAAATCCTTGCGCAGGGTCTTGATCAGGTGCACGAGGTTCTGCTCGTAGCGGCTGGCATGCGCGGGGTTCTGGTCCTTGTGCCCTTGCCACCAGACAAATCCGGCGACCTCGTAACTCTTGGCGCCGGGATAGTACTCACCAATGTTCTCCAGGACCTTCCTGGCATTACCGATATCATCGTCGTACTGCTTGCCGGCATACCAGTTGATCGGTTTCGGCTCGGTGCCTTTCTCCCAGGACAGAGGGGATTCCTTGTAGCCGGCGTAGATCTTGCCCTCGAACTCAAACTGCTTGCTTCCAGGGGGAAGAAGGTCCCAGCCGAGGCTTCTGTTGCCGATGCAGGATTTGAGCAGGAGTACCGGCTCGTCGAGCACGTGCCCCATGATGTGGCCGAACTGCAGTTCGACGCCGATGTGCGGGCCGTTGACCGTCAGCCACTCATTCCGCAGCGTCGACATTTTGTCGTTTCTGTGCATGACCTGTACGTATCTGACGTCTCTCCTTTGCGTCCAGTTGCCCTGATCGTCGACGAGATGCGGATACCTGCCCTTCGCCCCGGTCAGGTATTGCAGCGTTCCGTTTTTGTCCTCGGGCCCGACCCGGCCGAAGCCCAGCATGTTCGATTGCCCCAGCAGGATGAACACCTTCACCGGCTTGCTCAGATCGGCCGGCTTGCCGTCAGGGTCGGGCAGCCTGTCGGGAGGGGCCGCCGCAATAGCCGGAAGGGCCAGCATCAACGTCGCGAGCGCGACAAGCGAAAACACGGTCTTGCATTGTTGATTCTTCATCATCCTGGTCTGCCTTTCATCTTCATAGAGTGACGCGGCTTTCATGAGGAGCGAGACGGCGGCGTTGAGCACGTCGAGGTTCTCTGCCAAGCTGTCTTCTCCAACGCTGCCAGGAGCGACGGGCGCCCATTCGGAAGGAATTATAGCCTCCGACGCGGCCCAAATGCCACTGGAAAACCCCGGGGGACGCAAGCATCGAGTGATCGACCGCGCTCACCCCGTCATGGACCTTGGCGAGCCGCCGGCCACAGTAGCTCGCGCTTGCCGCTGCCACCCGGAGAGGCGCCTGGGGCGCGCCAAACGAAGCCAATGTAACAATAGGCAAGTTTGTGCAGATTGGACGCAACCGGGCATATCTACGCGTGGGGCTCGTCGGCCGCGGCCGGGGCCTCAGCCGTCGGCAGACGGGCATTTGCCGGTGGCAGCGGGGTCTGGCTTCGGTTGGGCGGGGCGGGGGTTGCCTACGAGGTAGCCGATGATGAAGGTCATGGCGGTTCCGATGGGGAAATGCCAGGGCCAGGCCAGCGTGATATGGACGGGCCTGCCTTCGGGCGTAGTGCCTACCACGGCCATGCTGATCATCCAGACCAGGATCACGGCCAGACCGACGTAGAGAATCTTCGCGGGGTGCTCGCGGAGCCGGCGAAACGCCTGCACGAGCAGGACCGCGCCGGCGATCAGGACGATCCCCTGCGGGACCGGCTGGTGCCAGCTCAGGGCAAAGACCGTCAGCATCGACAGTGGGACGCCCCACATCAGACCCAGGTCGTCGCGCCGGGTGGGCAGAAAGGCCAGCAGGAAAACGCCCAGCAACCCGCCGTAGGTGTAGGCCGCCATGGCCAGGGCGAACTGGATCAGGTCGGCATACGAGCGAGCCAGGACGTCGCAGTAAATGGCGAAGGCGGTCAGCAGGACGCCCCAGATCAGGACGATCACGCGGGAGGCCCGCACGTAGTGACGGTCGGAGGCCTCGGGCTTGAGAAATGGCTTGTAGAGAATGGAGATCGTGGATTGCGACAGGGCCGCCAGGAGCGAATCGAGCGTGGAGATGGCGGCGGCGAAAATCGCGGCCATGAGCAGCCCCGACAGCAGCGGCGGCATCACGTCGACGATGTAGACCGCGAAGACCTTCATGGAATCGGCGTCGACGATGACTCGCTCGGGCGCGGTCATCGGGACGTGGCGGTAGTAGACGAAGACGGCGGCCCCGACGAAGAGCAGCAGATACGTCAGCACCTGGGACAGGCCGGACCAGACGATGGCCCGGCGAGCGTGACGCTGGCTCTTGCAGGTGAACATCCGCTGGACCAGGAGCTGGTCGGTCCCGTGCGAGGACAGCGTCAGGAAGCTAAAGCCGATCAGTCCGCACCAGAGCGTGTAAGCCTCTTTCGGATTGAAGTTGAGGTTGACGGCCCGGAACTTGCCGGCGTGCCAGGCCTCTGAGACGATGGCGGCCAGGCCCCCGTCGATGGTAGCCGCGGCAAACACCACGGCCGCAACGGCGCCGAAAACGAAGAGCAGGAACTGAATCGCGTCGGTCCACACCACGGTGGTGATCCCGCCCATGACGGTCCAGCCGATGGAGACGGCGCCGATGATGACGATCGAGGTGGTGACATCGGTGCCGGTGATGACCTGGAGGGCCTTGGCGGCGATGTAGACGCGGGCGCCCTGGGCGAGGATGCCGCCGATCATGAACAGACCGGTCGTGACATTGCGGACGCGCGGGCCCAACTGCCGGCCCATGTACTCGTACGGCGAGTAAATCTCCCGCTCGTAATAGACGGGGATGAAGAAGTAACCGATGACGAAACGCGCCAGGATCGTCCCGAGCGCGAGCTGGATATAGGTCATGTCACCGCCGGCGGAAAAGACCAGGGCCGGGGCGATGAGGAAGGTGGCGGCCGAGAGTTCCGTGGCGATGATCGAGCCGCAGACGGCGGGCCAGGGCAGCTTGCGGCCGCCGAGGAAGAAGTCCTTCATCGAGGCTTGCTTGCCCGCGAGCAGTCCGCCCAGAACGGTCGTCAGGATCAGATAGACGACGATGACAAGCCAGTCCCGCCGAGTGAAGTTTCGCGCGATCGCACCGAGGGCGGCGTCGACGCGGCACGATTGAATTTCCTGCTCCAGCGAGGCGACGCGCCGACGCGCGTCTTCGAGCCGGGCCTCGTGCTGATGAACGACCCGCAGCGAACGCAGATAGACGGCTCCCATGTCGGCGCGGCTCTCAAGACGCTCGGCGAACGCGTTCCAGCGGGCGTGGGTCGCCAGAGCTTCATCGCGCTCGGCGCGGGCGCCGGCCAGTTGCACGCGCAGCTCTTTCAACTGCGCCCGGCCCGCCTCTTGCTTCGGGCCCGTGACAGCCGTGAACAAATCGTCATCGGGGACCTCCGCGCCGGTGACAGCGGGCGTTTCGGACGGCTCGACCGGCTCCAGCGCCTCCCAGACGGCGCGGGCTCCGGCCTGCACGTCGGAGGGACATGATGCCACGAACTCGTCGAACGATACGGGCTCGGGCGGCGCCGCCTGGACGGCGCAGGCGCTTGCCAGCGCGCAAAGAAGCATCCATCGCACAAGACAACAAAACCGTTTGCATGTTCGGGTCATATCGATTTCGTCGCCTCCGCAATGGCCGGCCGCAGCATCTGGTCGTGCTCGGCCAGTATCTCCAGCGCCCGCTCGAGGTCCGCGTCGCGAAAATGCATGACGATGGCGGCTTTGACTTTGCCTTCGGCCCGCTGGAGCAACGCGCGGGCTCGTTGTCGCGACAGGCCCGTGACGGTCATGACGATGCGAATGGACCGGTCGCGCAGCTTCTCATTGGTCGCGCGCAGATCGACCATGAGGTTGCCGTAGACCTTGCCCAGCTTGATCATGGCGCCGGTGGTGAGGGTATTGAGTACGAGCTTGGTGGCGGTGCCCGCCTTCATCCGCGTCGAGCCGGTGATGACTTCGGGGCCGACGACGGGATTGATCACCACGTCCACCCGCACGGACCGCACGGCCTCGGGGGCACAGGTAACGAAGATGGTCCCGGCCCCGATCGCGCGGGCCCGGCGCAGCGCGCCGCGCACGTACGGCGTCATGCCGCAGGCGGCCAGACCGGCGACCACGTCTTTTTCGGTGACTCGTTTCTTGTCGATAGCGGCCGCACCGTCGGCGGGAAAATCCTCGGCCCCCTCGGCCGAGCGCACCAGGGCGCCGCGCCCGCCGGCGATGATGCCCTGAACGAGCGTGGGCCGGACGCCGAAGGTCGGGGGACATTCGGAGGCGTCCAGGACGCCGAGCCGGCCGCTCGTGCCGGCGCCGACGTAAAAGAGCCGTCCGCCCCGGCGCATGCGCGCCACAATCAGGTCGACGGCCGCCGCGATCCGCTCGCTCTGCGTCGCCACCGCCTGCGGCACCGTCCGGTCTTCCGAGTTGATGAGGTCGACGATTTCAAGAGTCGAAAAGGTATCAATATCCGCGCTCTTGGGGTTACGCTTTTCGGTTGTCAGCAGGTCTCTGCGTTGCTTCATCGCGCCGGCACAATCTTTCCCAGAACCACGGGCCCGTCCGCCCCGGTGGCGGACGGAACGTTGTTGGGGATTCCCTTGACGGTCCCCCAGGCCAACACGGCAAACGCCACGGCCTCGCGGGCATCCACATCGATCCCGAACTCGTCGGTCGAGCGGATTCTAACGCCCGCGAGCTCTTCCTGCAACATGCGGACCAGCGTGGCGTTGTGGGCGCCGCCGCCGGAGAGGATCATCTCGTCCGGCAGGCGGGGGAGGAACCGGTGATAGGCGCCGGCGATACTCGAGGCGGTGAACGCCGTGGCCGTCGCGACCACGTCCGCGCGGGACAGCCGCCGTTGCCGCGCCTTTTCATAGAACCACTCGCAATACTGCAGGCCGAACTCCTCCCGGCCGGTCGACTTGGGCGGCCGGCGGCGCAGAAACGGATGGCGCAGCATCTGTTTGAGGAGAGTTTCGTCAACTTGACCCCTGGCGGCCAGCGCCCCGCCCCGATCGCAGTGACGCTTGCCCTGCGTCAGCAGCCGCATCACACCGTCGATGACCATATTGCCCGGCCCGGTGTCGAATGCGATCACGTCGGCCAAAGAGCCGGCCTTGACGCTGCCACCCGAAGCGGGCAGGAACGTCACGTTGGCGATGCCGCCGATGTTCTGCATGGCGCGACAGAGGCGGCGGTCGCGAAAGAGCACGCAGTCGGCGAAGGGCACCAGGGGCGCCCCCTGCCCGCCGGCGGCCATGTCACGCGGGCGAAAGTCCGCCACCGTGGTGACGCCGGTGCGCTGGGCGATCACGGAGGGCTCGCCGATTTGCAGGGTCGAGCGCACCGTCCTGCCCCGATAGCGGCCGCCTGCGGGCTGATGGAAGATCGTCTGGCCGTGCGAGCCGATCAGGTCGACGGACCGCAAGGCGATGTCACGATCCCGGCACAACCTGACGACCGCTTCGGCGAAAACTTCGCCCAGGACGTGGTTGACGTGGCAGATGCGATCCAGCCGCGCCGACTCGGGCCGGCACAGCGCGAGAATCTCCCGGCGCAGCGCCGCGGGGTACGGAAACACGTCGAACGCCCGCACGGCAACGGCTCGGTCGCGCACGTCCACCACCACCGCATCGACCCCGTCGGCCGAGGTGCCGGACATCAAGCCCGCCACTCGCAGCGTCTTCTTCGATCCGAGCTTTGCGATACCGTCACTCACCGCCGCCCTGCCCTGCACATACGATTACTGCAACGATCCCGGAGATTCTATCCGCTCGCCGTCTCGTTCACAACCCCGCACCGAAACCGGGCCCCGCCGATTTCCCCCGGCCGTACCGCTTTTTGACAAGTGAAAATCCAGCCGAATGTCGATGGTCGACGATCACTGGGCCAGATGGATGGATTGGATGTCTTCTCTGGCGATCTTGATCTTTTTGTAGTTGCCAGTGGTCGGGTACGCGGCCCGGACGGTGAGGCCGTCGGGCGAGACGCCGTCGAGCTCGCCGCGGTAGATGGTGGTTTGTCCCATCAGGCGCACCATGCCGGGCGGGGGAGGCGGCGGGCCGAGCTGCGCGCGATCCTCCATCGTCCGCGCCGTCACGACGCAGGTGGTGCCGACCGGTGTCGTCCTCAGATCGCCGAAGGCGACCTTTCGCATACCGCGCGTGATCATGTCTCGCGCGGCGTCAATGTCCGCCTGACTGACCGTGGCCTGGCCCGCGTCCGAAGCGGTGGTCGCGTCTTTCTCTTTGCAGCCCGAGACCGCCAGGCAGGCGAGAGCCAGGATGACGCACGTACAACGATATCCAGCGTTCACGGTGTGACTCCTTGTCAATTCGAACGATCCATCTCGTCGCGATCAGCTACCGCTGCCCGGTCGATCGCCGGTGTACCAGTAGACCGGGACATCCTCGCCCGTGCTCTCCTTGATGCTGCTGACGTGACCGTCCAGCCAGCAGGTATTCGACGTCCTTGAATGGCGGTAGCATTCGCCGACCGTGTCATGTCCCTTCCAGTAGGTGTCGACAAAACCTTCTCCTCCCTCTCTGGCGGGACGCCACTGCCTTAGATTGATGTTGGTACTGGGGCCAATACAGAACATGTCTGAGTTAACGCTGTCGAGTTTCTGCTCGATGTGGTCCTGGAACACGATGACCTCGTCATGCTTTGTAAACTCGTGGTCGATCTTCTTGTCCGCGACGTAACCGTTGAGGCCGTAGGAGCAGTAGCGGAAGTACTCCTGGTACAGTATGCCCCAGCCGATTTCCGGCCAGTCGTCGTTGCGCTTTGTGCTGGGGCATCGAAAAACCTTCTTGGTCTTGACATAGGGCTCGTAGGAAATGCCCCAGTAGGCGTAGGAATCGTCGGGCCCATACTTCCTGATCACGGCCGGTCTCTCCCACGCGTTGTCCCAGAGCCCCTGATTCGGCGTCGTGTGGGTTTTGCCGTCGTGGTCGTCCAGGTACATCCGCAGGGCCACGCCGAGCCCCTTCGTGTGGGCCTTGCAAACGATGTTTCTGCCCTGCTCTTTGGCCATCCTGAGCGTGGGCATGAGAATCCCCATCAGCAGGGCGATGACGGCAATAACGACCAGCAGCTCAATCAACGTGAACGCATCCTGCTTTCTCATCATTCTAACCCCAAAAAACCCCTTTGGACCGTCGTCCACAAAGCCAATCGCCCGTATTGTACCACGGGCTGACGCCGAGAAAACGAGTAATTTTCGGTTCCTGCGTTTTCTGCGATGCGCGCCCCTTTCGGACGCACACACGAAGGGCGAGGGGCTGTGCGTGTTCTGCACAGCCCCCAACCACAATCGCCCGCTGCGCGGTCCGCGCCATGATTCGGCCGCGGAGGAACCACGACCTACTGCGCGGGCGCGCCGGTGATCTCGACATTGTCAATCGCCCACCACCAGTCGTTGCCGGCGTCGAGCATCCCGAAGGTAACGACCAGCGTCTGGGCGCCGGCGGGACCATTGAGGTCCAGCGTGACGGTCTCATTGGTGGCGTCGTCCTTGAGAAAGGCCGGATCGCCGCCTTCCGATTCCCAGCGCAGGATCTCGGTCGGCGCGGCGCCGTCGAAACTGACGAGAACCGTGGCCGTCTGCGTGTCTTCCCGGCGCCAGCTCGAATCGAACGTGAGACGCAGCGTCCGCGGGTCCGCCTCGGTGACGTCGATCACCGGTGTGCTGACGAACGTATTGTAGAGGCCGGCACTTTCGCCTTGAGCCGGGTCGTCCACGTCGTCCCACTCATCCGGATCGGCCACCATCACGGTGCCGGTGCCCAGGGTGAACAGGGAACGGTCTTGATCCTCGGCGACCTGGACCCACCAATCCTTGTTGGCGAAGCTCCAGCCGGCCCATTCGGTGACGCCGTCGTTGTCCGGGTCACCGGCGCCGGGAACGCCGCTGTCGTCGATCAGCCAGCCCTCCGGGCCCGACTTCGTCCAGACCTTCGGCGGAGGAGGAACCTCGTCCACACCCGGCCCCAGAGGCAGGCCTTCGAAATCTTCCGAGAGCAGATCGACGGGCGCTGCGCCCGAGGTGCCGGTCAGACTCACGTTGTCGATGGCCCACCACCAGTCGTTGCCGGCGTCAAACAGGCCGAAGGAGACGATCACGTCCGTCGCGCCGGCGGGGTTGTCGATACTGACGGTTACCGTTTCGTTGGTGGTGTCGGTCTTGAAGTTCGCACTGGCGGGGTCCGACTCCCACAACAGCACATCGACCCAGTCACCACCATCGTAGGAGACGCTCACGACGGCGGTCTGGCTGGCGTAGGGCCTCCAGCTCGAATCAAAGGTCAGTTCAAGCGAGCCGGCATCGATGCCCGCCAGCGAGATGGCCGGAGTATCGAGGAACGCCATGAAGGAGCCGTCCGGGTGAGCGGCGTCGTCCCACTCGTCCGGGTCGGCGATGGCCACGGTGCCGGTGCCCAGAACGAACTGCGAGCGTTCCTGGTCGCCGGCGACCTGCACCCACCAATCTTTGTCGGCAAAGCTCCAGCCGGCCCACTCGGTGACACCGTCCGTGGCCGGATCGCCGATGCCCGGCATGAAGCCGTCTTCAACGTTCCAGCCCTCGGGCCCGGTCTTGGTCCATACGCCCGGAGGAGCTTCGTCGAGCGCCGGCTCCAGCGCCAGCCCTTCGAAACTCTCGGCGAACACGCGAACCACGCTCGGCTTCGGTGTGCCCTGGACGACCACGTTGTCGATGGCCCACCACCAGTTGTTGCTCGCGTCGAAATAGCCGAAGGTCAGGACCAGGCTCTGGGCGCCGTCGGGATTGTCCAGCGCGATGGTGACCGTCTCATTGGTGTTGTGGTCGTGGTAGAGCGGACTGGCGCCGTCGGACTCCCAGCGCATGACTTCGACGGCGGCACCGCCGTCGTAGGAGGCGGTGATATTGGCCGTCTGGGAGGATTCCGGCCGCCAGCTCGAATCGAAGATCAACTCCAGCGAACCGGCCTCGACGCCCGAAACGTCGATGGCGGGAGTGCTCATAAAGGCGTTATACGTGCCGACGGGATCGCCCTTGTCGTCGTACTCATCGGAGTCGGCAATGGCAGCGGTGCCGACGGCCAGCTCGAACTCCGAGCGTCCCTGATCGTCCACGCTGGCCCACCAATCGTTGTCGGCGAAGCTCCAGCCGGCCCACTCGGCTACACCCTGGTCCGGATCGTCTATGCCGGGCACTCCGCTGTCATCGAGGGTCCAGCCTTCCGGGGCGGTCTTGGTCCAGACGGCGTCGCCGGGAACCGATTCGTCCACGTTCGGACCCAGGGGCAGGCCTTCGAAATCTTCCGTAAACACGGGGATCTTTTCCCTCGGAATGCCGCTGACCTCGACGTTGTCAATCGCCCACCACCAGTTGTTGCTGCCGTTGAAGTAACCGAAGGTCACAACCACGTTTTTGACCCCGGCAGGATTCCTCAGGTCGACAACGATGGTCTCGCTGGTCGAGTCGTCGTTCTTGAAGTTCACACTGCCGGCGTCGGATTCCCAGCGTAAGACCTCGACGGGAGCGCCGCCGTCATAAGAGACGGTGATGTTGGCCGTCTGGGCGGACTCCGGACGCCAGCTCGAATCGAACTTCAGTTCCACCGAACCGGCTTCGACGCCCGAAATATCGATGGCCGGCGTGCTCATGAAGGTGCTGTACATACCGACCGGATCGCCCTTGTCGTCATACTCATCGGAATCGGCCACCGCGATGGCGCCGACCGCCAGCTCGAACTCCGAGCGTCTCTGATCGTCCACACTGGCCCACCAGTCGTTGTCCGCGAAGCTCCAGCCGGCCCACTCGGTGACACCGTGGGCGGGATCGTCTAAGCTGGGCACGCCGCTGTCATCGAAGGTCCACCCTTCCGGACCGGTCTTCGTCCAGACGGCATCGCCGGCCACAGCTTCGTCCACATTCGGCCCCAGGGGCAAACCCTCGAAATCTTCCGAGAGGACTACCAGTCTTTCCCTCGGGACACCGCGGACCTGAATGTTGTCGATGGCCCACCACCAGTCGTTTCCGGCATCGAGCATGCCGAAGGTAACGACCATCTTCTTGGCTCCGGCGGGCCGGTCGATGCGTACCGTGACGGTTTCATTGGTGGCGTCGGCCTTGAGCAATGCGGGATCGCCTCCGGCCGATTCCCATCGCAGCACTTCAATGGGGTCGCCCTCGTCGAACTGCACCGTGACATTCGCGGTCTGCGTGTCTTCCTGACGCCAGCTCGAATCGAAGGTAAGCTGCAGCATCCCCTCGCCGGCCTGCATCCCGGAGACTTCAATGGCCGGGGTGCTCAGGAAGCTGTTCAGGAGCCCCTCGGCATGGTCGAGATCGTCCCATTCATCGGGATCGACCAGCGCCACGGTGCCGCTGCCGAGCGTAAAGGTGGAACGCTCCTGATCCTCGGCGGTTTCGACCCACCAGGCCTGGCTGGCAAAGCTCCAGCCGGCCCACTCGGTGACACCGTCATTGGCGGGATCGCCCGCCCCGGGGACACCGCTGTCATCAATCGCCCAGCCCGGCGGCGGCGTTTTCGTCCAGACGTCGTCGCCCGGGATTTCTTCATCCACGCTCGCGCCCAGAGTCAAGCCGTCGAAGTCTTCCTCGAACAACAGCACCATTCCGGCCGTCGGCAGGCGAAGGACGGCGCGAATATCATCGAAATACACGACGCCCGAACCGCCGGGCAGGAGGGTGGCCCGGTCACCGATGCCGATGAGAATCTTGCTGATCGCAGAGAGGTCCACACCGAGAGCGCCGACCTGCTCCAGGGCGACCGACCAGAGCTGCCAGTCGTCGGTGAGGACGGCTTCCGGTCCCGCCCAGTGGTCCACGATGCCCAACGTTCCGGCGGCGTCCTCCAGGCCCAGGTAGAGCTGGCCCGGATCGTTGCTGCTGATGCCCACGTCAACCGATTCGGCAAACGGACCGGCAGCGGTGCCGGCGACACTGACGTTGGACAACACGGCCGCACAGGGAGTCCCGTCGGTGCGATGGGCCGTAACGGCCAGGCCTACAGACACGTTGGCGACCATCGGAATGTTGAACTGCGACGGGTCCTGTGGATCGGAGCTTTCGACCGGCATCCAGTTCACACCGTCAGCCGAATGCTCGGCGCTGAACCGAGCCCCTTGGCGCGTCAGCTTCACCCAGTGGGGCAGACTGACGCTGTCCTGGGCCGTGCTCGTTACCTGCGACCCACCGGCCGTGCCGGGCCGAAACACGAAGGCGACACGGCCCGAAGGCGTGACCGCCACCATCGCGTGAACCGAGTCCGGGTCCATGGTCTCGCGAATCATAACGCCGGCCTTGGCCCAGGCGTTGGTGTTCTCGATGCTGTCGATCCGTGCGATGATGGTCCCGTCGCCGTTGAGGGGCTTGTGAGCGAAGTGGAATTGATCGGAGCTTTCGCCGATATCGGCGCCGTTGCCCGTGATGGTATAGCTCTGGCTCGCCGCGTCGTAGCTCAGGCCGCCCACGGCGCCAGGCTGGCCGTGATACCACAGAGTCAGTCCTTCCAGTCCCTGCACGGTCAAATCCATCGGCGGCTCGAACGTGCGCTCGACCGTCGAGATCGCCGCCGTACCGCTGTTATCGTAGGCGACGTTCATCGACTGGAGGCCGCCGTAGACGATCTCCTGCTCGGCGAACGGGGCTTCGACATTGCCCACCTCGGACCCGTTGGTGTCGATCTTCCACCCATCCAACCACACGTCGAAGATCCTGTCGGGCTCGAAGTCCGTGTAGCTCTCGAAATCGTCCAGGACGAGATAATCCACGGTGGTGAAGCTCCAGACCTCCCCGGCGGTCGTCGTGCCGGCGGCGTCCACCTCGTCGATCCGCCAGTAGTACGTCGCGCCGGGCAGAAGGGTGCCGGGATCGAAGCTCGTCTCGGCCTGGTTGCCCTGGAAGGTATCGCCGGCGCCGGAGGCCACATCCGCCTTTTTCACGCCCAGGTAGACGTCGTGTGACACGGCGCCGATCCCTGGCGCCCAGCTCAAATCAGCGTCCGTCGCAACCTCCGAGGCTTCATCGTCAGGGGAGGGATTCCACGCCGCCGGTGACGCCGCGGCGCTGTTGAAGAGCTCCGCAACCTCCGCCTCGGTCAGGCCGACGCTGTAGACATAGACCTCATCGATGGTCCCGATGAGAAAATCGCTCGGGATATCGGTATCCCATTCCTGCCCCAGGGACCAGCGATCGTCGGCGCTGAAGGTGAAGTTGGCCTCGTGGCTGTTCTCCTGCACACCGTCAACAGAGATATACCCGGTGTCACCTTGCCTGACATAGGTGAGCATGTGCCATTCCCCGTCGGTGACGATGGTGGTCGAGTGGCCTTCGTAGCCACTGTCGTACATCGCCGCCCGCTGGTTTTCCGTGGCAAACAGGGCCACGTTGCCACCGGTGCCGGTGTTGACGGAGAACCAGTCGCCCGTGTCGGTGGTCTTGACCCAGGCACTCATGGTGATGTCGTTATTCACCACGTCGTCGGCGACCCCGTCCATCCTTACGTAATCGTCGCCGTCGAGAAAAATCGCCTGGCCCACAAACCCATCGACAAACTCCGGATCGCCTTCGAGCGTCGCATCGTTTCCAAGGCCCGAATGATCCAGGGCGTCGCCGTCGAACGGCCAGTACCCGATGGGGTCGGGAAGCTGGGCATGCCCCAGACCCGACAGCAAGATCACCACGATCAAAGGTATGAATTTGTAACGCATGGTAGTCCTCCTTCAGAAACGAGTCGTATAAATGGTGCCGTCGTTTCGCCCAGCCGCGAAACACACGCTCGGCCGCTGTGCATCTGCGCCGTTGCCTCGGCGCCACGCCGCGGCGGCACGCCGCGGCGGCCGTTTACAGTATCCCTGTCCCGTCCATGAGATTCGCGCAACCCATGCAATCACCTCCTTCCCGACGCAAAACGACCGCTCCGCAGGCAAATGGATGGAGAGGGAGCATGTGTGAAAGATGGACCTGTTTCCCCTGCTTCCACGTTTCCGGCGAAACACATTGCGTCAGGGCCTCCGTTTGTAAGCCACCGCACGGACCCCGGGACCGCTCCACCGGCACAAACGCGAAAGCCTCCGAACGACGCCAGTCGAACGGGGGGCGTGCATATTTATAATTTTACAGGAAAAAACTCTGGCGTGCAACCGAATTTCCATCACTCGTGACGACTACGGCTCGGCTTCGCCGCCGACACGGTAAGTTGTTGTGAATACTGTAATTAGTTCGTGGCGACACATTGCCTTCGCCCCGTCGGCGAGCCTTGTGGTTCTCCATAGCCCCGCGAGAGGCCGGCAAGTGACTACCAATGCAGCCGGTGATGAGCTATCATATCTCCGGCTCGAAATTGGCTCCGATGGCGCCGGGAAGCGGCTGCCGGCGGTATCGGGGGAATCAGCCTGGGGCGTGGCCGAAAGGGCCACGGGAAACGTGCGGTTCGCGCCGACAGCAGGAAACGGCGCGGATGCACGAATTGGTCTGGTCTTGACGTGGACGAAAGATGAAATCGCATTCCCTTCCGACAGTTCGTTTGACGATTGCCACGGTATTTCTCTTCAACACGGCGTCCCTGTTCGGCGCGGCCATCGATCCGGTGGCGCGCTGGCTCTTCAGCGAAGACGCGATGCAGGAGGGGGCCCTGCTCGACGAGGTCGACGGGCAGCGGGCACAACTCCAGGGGTCCGGGCAGTTCGACGGCGGAATGTTCCCGGCCCTGCTGCTCGACGGACAGAGTGTTTTCCTGACGGTCGAGAATCCTCCCGAGAGCCTGTTGCCGACCGAGAGTCTCACGCTGGAAGCCTGGGTGAACCTGAACTCCGGGCAGACCTGGGGCGGAATCGTCGGATATTTCCAGGACAACGGGGCGTTCGAGAAAGGATGGGTCCTGGGCTACAACAACACGACGTTCACGGTGTCGGTTTCCACGGAGGGCAAGCTGCCGTATCTTTCGGGCAAGACGGCGTTCCGGCCGGAGCAATGGTATCACGTCGTCGGGACGTACGACGGTGACATGCTGGACCTCTACGTCAACGGCAAGCTCGAAGGCAGCCGGCGCATGCGCGGCGCGATCGACTACCCCGAGCGAGCCTTCTACACCATCGGCGCCTACAAGGATGACGACGAGTTTTTCCCCATGAACGGGCAGCTTCACGAAGTGGCGATCTATGCCGAGGCCCTGGACGCCGAGCAGATCCGGGAGAAATACGGCATGCAAAGCCCTCCCCAGGTGGTGCCGTTACAGTTGGAGCTGGGCCCTTACGTTCGGTATCTCACACCGTCGACGGCGGAGGTGTGCTGGTGGACGACGAGCGAGTGTGCGTCCATTCTGGAGTACGGTCCGGCCGGCCCGGACGCGAAGTACTCCCCGAGCATCGAATTGCGCGGGCCGCACCGGGGTAATCTGGACAACCGCCTCGAAGACAGCGTGCCCAAGAAACATCACGCGATGACCCTCACGGGACTCTTGCCCAACGAGGTGTACGCCTATCGCATCAAGGTCGGCGCCGGCGAGGTCGTGCAAACAGGCGAGACGTATGAGCTCGATACGGCGCTGAACTACAGTGTGCCGCCTTTGCCTGCGGACGTCGAACTCCCGGACGGCACGCTCGGGGCGAATCTGCCAGCGGACGTATGTGATGAGATTCTCGCGCAGACGGGCGCGAGAAAGGGATATTGTCTTGTCTGGGGCCTGGTGGACGGCTCCCTGGCGTACGAGTTGGCCGCCCACAGCGAGCTGACCGTGATCGGACTGGATGAAGATCCTGCCGTCGTCGCGGCGGTGCGCGACCGGCTCTACGAAGCCGGCGTTTATGGAGCCCGAATCTCGGTGCACCATGCCGCCGACCTGGCCCAATTGCCTTACCCCAGTCAGTTCGCCAACCTCATCGTCTCCGAGCGCATGCTCGTGGAGACGCGGTGCCCCGGACGAGCGGATGAGATGGTCCGCGTCTTGAGCCCGCGCGGCGCCGCCGTCCTCTGCTGCCCACAGCAGGCCCCCCAGGCCGTGGAGGCGTGGCTCCAGGCGTCATCCGTCCCGTTCCAGACGGAGGAAGCGCCGGTCGGCACCTTCTATCGCGTGGACAAGGAAATCCCGCCCTCTCTGGGCTCGTGGACCCATCAGTATGGCGACGCGGGCAATACGGCCGACAGCCATGACGATCTCGGCGGCGCCTCGGGCACCGACGACCTGCAGGTGCAGTGGTTGGGCAGGCCGGGAGCCGATTTTGGCATGGACCGGAATCCGCGTATGCCCGCCCCGCTGGCGGTCGCGGGAAAGCTCTTCCACCAGGGAATGAACCGCATGGTGGGCATGGACTCGTACAACGGAACGATCCTCTGGTCGCTCGAAATCCCGGACCTCAGGAGGGTCAATCTGCCGCGAGACGCGAGCAACTGGTGCACCGACGCAGATTCCCTGTACGTGGCCGTCAAGGACAAATGCTGGGTGATCGAACACTACGACGGGCGTCTCGAACGCGTCTTCGAGCTGCCCGTGGACTATGTCGTTTCGCAGTACGACTGGGGCTACGTCGCCCGCACCCAGCGCCTGCTCTTCGGCAGCGCCGTGCAAAAGGACACGGTCTACACGGATTTCTGGGGCGGAGCCTCCTGGTACGACCGAACCAGCGGCTACGGCACCGAGAAGGTGTGCAGTGACGCCCTTTTCGCCTACGACCTCGACAGCGGGCAACTGCGCTGGAGTTGGGCGAACGGGCCGATCATCAACACGACCATCGCCGTCAGCGGAGAGACGGTCTTCTTCGTGGAGTCCCGCAACGAGGCGGCCCGGAAGGCGGGTACGCGTCGCCTCAACGACGTCGCGCTGTGGTCCGATCAGTACCTGGTGGCGCTGGACAAGCAAACGGGGGCCCCCGTCTGGCAGACGCCGCTCGACACGGCCGACGGCATCGTGGTCTTCTTCCTGGCCTGCACCGACAATGCCATCGTGATCGTCTCGTCCACAGCGGGCGCGTACCATCTCTACAAGCTCGATCCGGACACCGGCGAGCTCCTCTGGCAGGCAAACCACAACTGGCCCAACAACAACCACGGAGGTCACATGCAGCATCCCGTCGTGCTTGAGGACAAGGTCTTTCTCGAACCGTGCGGCTACGACCTCCAGACGGGGCAGCGCATCACCTCGTCCATGGGACGTCACGAAGGCTGCGCCACCTACTGCGGCACCAAGCATGCGCTGCTCTACCGGGGCCAGTCCCGGCGCATCGCGATGTGGAACATCGCCACCGGCAAGGTCACAAGCTGGTACAACCTGCGTCCCAGTTGCTGGCTCAGCACCATCGCCGCCGACGGCATGGTCCTTCTGCCCGAAGGCGGCGGAGGCTGTAGCTGCGGCAACTGGCTGGAGACGTCGCTGGCCTTGGCTCCCGTCGAGCAGCCGAGCAGCCAGCGTCCCCCGCCGTCCCGGACGCAAGTAAATCCCGCCAACCAGGTTGCATCAGGATATTGAAGTAGAGGCACGTATGCGTTTACCAAGATCTATCGCAGTGTTGGCCGTGTCGGCCTTCCTGGCCGCCATGGCGCCGGCGGTCCGGGGCGAAGACTGGCCCACGTACCGGCATGACAACCGCCGCAGCGGCGTCACGAGCGAACGCCTGGAGCTGCCCCTGACGCCGACCTGGGAATACGTCTCCCGCGATTACCCCAAAACGGCCTGGACCGGACCGGCCAAGTGGGACTCGTACGCCAACATCCGCAAGCTCAAGTCGATGCGCAATTTCGACCCGGCTTTCTACGTAACGGTCGTCGCCGAGCGCGTCTTCTTCGGCAGCTCGGCCGACGACGCCGTCCACTGCCTCGACGCCCGAACGGGCCAGGAAACGTGGACGTTTTTCACCGAGGGGCCCGTGCGCCTGCCCCCGTCAGTCCACGACGGCAAACTGTACTTTGGATCCGATGACGGAGGCGTCTACTGCATCGCCGCGGACTCCGGCGATATCATCTGGCGCTATCAAGCCTCGAGCGAGGATCGAAAAGTCCCGCTCAACGGAAAGCTCACGTCACTGTCGCCCTGTCGGACGGGAGTCCTCGTACAGGATTCGAAGGCCTATTTCGCCACGTCGCTGCTGCCGTGGGAGAAGACCTTTTTGTGCGCCCTGGACGCCGACTCGGGAGCCGCCGTGTATCGGAAACCATACGATCGACTGACGGCGCAAGGCCCCATGCTGGCCTCGCCCACGAAGCTGTATATCTCCCAGGGCCGCCAGAGACCGACCGTCTTCGAGCGCGAGAGCGGCCGGCTCCTCCAAAGCCTGGGAAGCTCCGGTTTCGGCGGCGTCTTCGGCTTGCTGACCGAGGATTCCCTCTTCGTGCATGGTTTCGGACAGAACCACCGCGCCGAAGGCGAGCTGCGTTTCTTCGGCAGCGAGACGAGAGACCTGCTGGTGACGCTCCCGCGCGCCACGTCCATCGTGATTCACAACGGCATCATCTACGTGCACGCCGACGGCGAGCTCCAGGCGTTCGACCGAAACACCTACGTCGGCCTGCAGGATCAGATCCGGGCTCTGCAGTTGCAAACGAAGGACCTGCAGGCGCAGAAAAAGAAACTCGGCGCCGACGCGAGCGATTCGGACCGCCGGCGTTTCGACACCCAAATCGCCTCCGCCCAGGAGCAAATCACGACGATTCAGGCGCAACTGTCGTCCGCCTTCCTGTGGCGCGAGCCGACCGATTGTCCCCTGACGCTGATCCTGGCGGGAGAGACGCTCTTCGCCGGCGGCGAGGGGAAGGTCGCGGCGTACGAGATCGACAGCGGCCGGCAGGCTTGGAGCGCCCCGGTAGCCGGAAGGGCCTATGGCCTGGCCGTCGCCAATGGCAGCCTGCTCGTCAGCACCGACCGCGGCAGAATCGTCTGCTTCCGCAGCACGGGCAAGTAGGCGCGCCACGACGTCACTTCGTTCAGCATGACAACCTCTAATGAGTTGGGACAGACCACTACCGCCGGGCCTCTGTCGGCCCTACGGTGACCGCCAGAGGTCGATACGCGTTGTCGATGGCCGTCCGGACCCGCGCCGGCTCCGTGCGGTTGCACCAACCGATTGTAAAATGGTCCGGGACAATTTCTATGAATTTCTTCAGATCCGGACGACCGAAAGGATATCGCCGCCGAATTCAGCGACCCGGCAGCAGCGAGGCGATCTGATGGCCCCCCTGACAGGCGCAGAGGCGACAAAAAAAGAGCAGACTCACGGAATGAGTCTGCTCTGGTCTGAGAACTCTGTAAACTTAGCGTGAGGTCACGGCCGGACCATGCCGCTCATATCCACCGGCACCGCGCTGCCAAGGTCTTCCAGGCTGTCGTAGAGGACCTGAATCACGTACTGACCGTTGTGAGCGAAGCCGCCCGGGTCCTTCTTGGCATACTGATAGTTGTACGCCGTTCGCAGCAGCCTCGGGGTCCAACTGGAATACCGGTTCCCGTAGCTGTTCTCGCCGGCATCGACCTGGCCGTTTCCGTTGCTGTCGTTGAAGAAATAGGGATAGTTGTTGGCGTACAGGATCGGGGCATTGGCCACATCTGCGGCACAATCCAGCATCGCGCCGTAGAGGATCTCGCGAAGCGAGGCGATTTCAGCGGCCAGACCCTCGGTGGTGGAGCCGTCGCCGTCAAAGTCTCGTGGGTCCTTACGAATATTCTGAGGGGCTGCGCCGCCGTGGCAGAAGGGATTGGCACACGCACCTTCGTTGACCTTCAGCGTGTGGGCATCGTGGCACTCGGTGCAGGTATCGAAGCCGCCGACGTGGCCCAGCCGCCCTCTGTAAACCTTACCCTCGTACTGGTAAGCCCCTCCGGCCTCGGCACCGAAGAGGTTGGCGCCGGCCGCGAAGTAGTGGATGTTGATGAACCGAAGCTCGTCCGACACCGTGTCGAGATCAAGGCCTGCAATCGCGCCCTCAACGCTGGCTCCGGATTCGCGACCCTGATGACAGCTTGTACAAACGTTGCTGTTGAGATCGCCCGTGCTCAGCACGGCTCCGCTGGGGAACTCAACTTCTTCAACGACATGCCGCGCGAAGTCCTCCATCGAGCTGTGGCACGTCGTGCACAACATGCCGTTGGACAGAGGCTGGGAAACCGTGACCCCTTCATCCAGGAGGAAGGGCAAGCCGGTCGCCGAATGGCACTTGCTGCAGCTTCCGGGAACGTGACCGTCCTCATCCCAGTGTCGCCAGGCTTCTTCCGAACCGGCGAAATGCCCGGCGTCGATACGTACGAGGCCCGCGGTCAGACCGGCGTCCAGGTCTTCGATGGAATCGTAGAGCAACTGGATCATATACTTGCCGCCGTGAGCGAATGCTCCCGGGTCCTTCAAGGAAGTCTGATAGTTGTACGCGGCCTTCAACAAACGCGGCGTCCAGGCGCTGTACCCGTTGGCATAGCTGGCCTCATCCGGGTCCGCCTGCCCATCGCCGTTGGTATCCGCGAAGAAGTAGGGATACGTATGGGATTCGTAGACGATCGGCGCACCGGTATCGCCGGCATAGGCTTGCATGGCCGCGTAAAGGATGTTCCGAAGGCCGTCCAGCTCGTGGTAGATGCCCTCCGCCACGTCGCCGTCCCCATCGTAGTCACGCGAGGAGCTCACCATGCGAACGTCCTTCAGATCTTCAACGGTCAGCACACCCGGATGGCAACTGGCGCACGACTCGACCTTGATCGCCAGCGTGTGAGCGTCATGGCAGTCAATGCACGTGTCGATGCCCTGGACGTGGGCGAACTCAGCGTCGTAGGACTTGCCGTCGTATTGGTACCCGCCTTTGGCTACCGTGCCCAGTTTGGTGGCGGCAGCGGCGTAGTAGTGGATGTTGACGAAGCGGGCGCCTTCCATCACCGTGTCGTCGTCGGGGACGTTCGCATCGGCGATCGCATTGTCGACCGTGAACTTCGAGGCCCGGCCCTGGTGGCATTGCATGCAGACCGCCTCGTCGCCCAGACCGGCAACTTCGATCCCTGAGGGCATGACGACGCTGTCCAGAACGGCCGTCCCGTCGTTGTGGCAGGCAATACACTCGACCGTCGTGCCGATCGGCGCGGCGTTGTCGACCGTGCCGGCCTCGGTGCCGTCAACGCCCAGGAAATCCTGGAATCCGGGCGTGCTGTGGCACTTGGCACATCGCGATGACACCTCCGGCGGATCGTCCTCATCCCAGTGGGTAAAAGCCTCCGCCTCGCCGTCGGCGTGCCCGGAAAGGAGCCACTGATCCAGGTTGGGAATCTCCTCGGGATGGCACTCATCGTCCTGGCCCCATGCGGCGGGCGAAATCACGCCCAGCAGCAACGAGATTGCTGCGCAAAGTGCCCATGTCGGGAATCGCATCTCTCTTTTGTGCTTGTGCTCTTTCATGATTGTCCAAGCCCTTATGGAATCGGATACCCATCTCCAGGGGTTCCCGGCATTCTGCTGCATGCCGGCCACTCTGCGAGCGGACCCCGCGTGATCATCAGTACCTTTAGCAATCTCCGTACCAGAATGCACGCCTCCGTCGAACCACCCTCCCCCTTATCCCCCAAATGCTTATCTGAAAAGAACTTACAGATCACACAAAGAAACGACAGTCTTCCGCTTTCGGGCGATTCCCTGGCGGCCTCCTCCCGGAAATGAGAATGCAAGGCGGAGAATTCCATTGGCGGATACGGCCCCGGGGCGGACGACATCCGGCCGTTTGGCCATCCCGCAAGCGTGACCCCCCTCATTCCTTGGAGATCGTCACAGACTCCGTACACACCGACCGCCGCACGGGGAGCGCGTAGCTGCCCACAATCGCTGCATCTGTTTGTCAGTGCATCACATACGTCCGCTGATCGTCGCTGCTCTCCAGAGATTCCCAACCGCGATTGTGCCATTCGTGGGAAGAGGGCGTGGCGTCTTGCGCGGAGAACCTGGGAATGCACTCATACTCTCAGGGTCCGAGCACATCCATGACGGCGCTCAGGCCAGGTCGGCACTGACACTGTCAGTCATCCGGAGAAACGCAGCGACAGACACACACATAAGTGCTTGCAATTACCAGTCTTACATACACACCAACCTGCCCCTTAAAGACTGAGGTGGTGCTCTACTCTTGAGCGTTGCGAAACCGACAGGAAAATATTTGCTGGAGGGAACCGCTTCAGCTATAATGCGTATAGCTCAGATATTATCGAATATGAGAAAACTGGGCCAGGGAAAGGATTGCCCGCATCCGGAGAGGGATTCCGACCGAATACGGAATGGTCTGTGTCTGGGATTGGTTAACCTGCCGGATGGCCAGCCGGGAAGGCGGCTCCGTATGAGAACCCGGCTCGGCAGGTCGCCATGCTGCGGCTCGGCTGCTTTTGGGGATAACGTCCCTGCGACTTCGACGCAAAGAGCGTGAGAACAGATGGGTGTCATCGTTATTGGCTTGAATCATAAGAGCGCTCCCCTGGAGATCCGGGAGAAGCTGGCTTTCGATGCGTCGGAAACGGCGGTCGCATTGAGACGGCTCAAGGACTTGGTTCCCCAGGGGGAGTTCGTCCTGTTGTCGACGTGCAACAGGGTGGAGCTCTACTGCGCCGGCGAGCGGATATCGCGGCAGGTGACGGGCCGGCTGGTCAGGTTTCTCTCCGATTTCCACGACGTCGAGCCCGGGTGCTTCGAATCGCTGTTGTATTTCCACGAGAACGAGGACGCCGTGAGGCATCTGCTGCTGGTGACAGCCAGTCTTGACAGTATGGTGGTGGGGGAAGCCCAAATCCTGGGGCAGGTCAAAGACAGCTATAAACTGGCTTGTGCGGCCAGGAGCACGGGGAAGGCTCTGAACCGCCTGTTCCACATGGCGTTCTTCACGGCCAAACGGATACATACGACCACATCGATCGCCACCGGCCGGGTGAGCGTGGCGGGGGTCGCCGTTGAACTGGCAGCCCAGCTCTTTGCCGAGCTGTCTCAGGCAAAAGTCGTGGTCGTCGGAGCGGGAGAAACCGGCGAGCTGGTGGTCCAGCACCTCTTGAAAGCCGGCTGCACGGATATCACGGTCGTGAACCGGTCGCACGAACGCGGCGCGAAGCTGGCCGAGCGATTCCACGTGGCGCTGGGCGCATGGGAGGATCTCAGTCGGCATATCGCCGGGGCGTGCATCGTGATTTCTTCGGCTGCCACGCAGAAGTACCTGTACGACAAAAACACCTTCGAGAAGAGCGTGGACAGGCCTGGGGCACGACCCTTGCTGATCGTCGACGTGGGCGTGCCGCGGAATTTCGAGCCTTCGATCAACGAGATCGAAAACATCTATCTGTACAGCATCGACGAGCTGAGGGAAGTCGCCGATCAAAATCTCAAGGCGCGCGAGAAGGACATCGCCCAGGGCCTCGACCTCGTCTACGAGAGCGCCGCCGATTTCATGGAGTGGTTTCGGGCGCGGGACGTGGGTCCTCTGATCGGTCGGATGAAGAAGGAGTTCAAACAGATCGGACGCAACGAACTCGAACGTTTCTTCGTCGGGCCCAGGGAAGAAGCCTCGTGCCGGCTGGTATTGGAGACCATGGTGAACCGGGTCGTGAACAAGCTGCTGCACTGTGTCATCAAGAATGTGGATACCGTGGCCAAAGAGACAGGTCCGGCCGAAGCGGCCCGCCTGGTCGACACCATCCTGCAACAGGCGCGTGAGATCTCCTGCGAATCGGGAAACGGAGAGGAGACCGCAGCATGAAGTCGGCCCAAGGGGCTCTACCACTGCTGTTCTGGAAAACGACAATCAGGAGTAATCATGATAAACATCAGTAAGCTCTACTGCGCCCAGGTCACGCCGGGCGACTGGCTTCGATACGGAAAGAAGGGCTCCGGCGAGCGCGGGGGCGAAATCGTCCCCAAGAAGGCATCGGAAAGAAGGCCGATCGTCGTATGGAACATCACCCGAACGTGCAATCTGAAATGCGTCCACTGCTATAACGACAGCGGCGCCGGAAAACCGTGCGATGAAATCACCACCGTCGAGGCCAAGACCGTCATTGATGATCTGGCCCGATTCGGCGTGCCCTCCATCCTGTTCTCGGGCGGTGAGCCGCTGATGCGCCCCGATCTCTTCGAGCTGATCGAATACGCCGGCGCCCAGGGCCGACGCACCGTCATCTCGACCAACGGAACGTTGATCACGGCGGACGTGGCCCGGCGCATCAAGCAACTGGGCGTCTCGTACGTTGGGATCAGCCTCGACGGCATCGGGGCGATCAACAACCGCTTCCGGGGAGTCGCCGGCGCCTTTGACCGGGCTGTCAGGGGGATCAGGAGCTGTCAAGACGCCGGCGTACGCGTCGGCCTTCGGCTGACGTTAACCAGGCGGAACGTCGAGGACCTGGAAAGCCTCTTCGATTTCTTCGAGAAGGAAGGCATCGAACGGGCGTGTTTCTACCATCTCGTCCCCAGCGGCAGAGGAGGTGCGATTGCGAGCGACGATCTCTCGCACCAGGAGAGTCGAGATGCGCTGGACCGGATCCTGGCCAAGACAAAACAGTTCAAGGCCCAGGGCAGGAAAACGGACATTCTCACGGTGGACAACCACGTCGACGGGGTCTACCTCTATCTGAAGCTGCTTGCCGAAGGCTCGGCGCGGGCAGCGGAAGTCTGGAAACTCCTTACCTGGAACGGTGGCGGCCTGTACAGCAGCGGGGTCGGCATCGGCTGCATCGATTACGAAGGCCGGGTCCATCCGGATCAGTTCTGGTGGCATTACGATCTGGGAAACGTCCGCCAGCGGCCCTTCAGTGAGATCTGGACCGATCCCGACGAGCCGCTCCTGAAAGGTTTGAGGAACCGAAGATCGCAGATCAAGGGTCGGTGCAGCCGGTGCAAGTTCTTCGATGCGTGCGGCGGCAGTCTGCGCGTGCGCGCGGACCTGTGCCTGAAAGACCCGTGGGCTCCCGATCCGGCCTGTTACTTGACAGACGAGGAGATCGGCCTCCACGAAAGGCAGCAGCAGGAGGCGCCGCAACCGGGCGAGCATGTGGAGATACTCCATCCGTGAGAGGTGTCTGCCGAATGTCGAGCGTTTTGAGAAAACCCCGAGTCGTCATGTACGTAGGCAGGACAGAAGCCGTTGGCAGGTCCTTTTAGCTGTCAGAGGTATTGGAAATGGGAGAGTTGGTTGGCCGTCTTTTTGACGCATCTTGTCAGGCTCTGCGGTATCGGTTTGGGCCGGGCTCGCAATTCAGGGCGAGGCTCCAAGGCTCCGGCACCACGTCCATGACAGAGCCCGCCCCGGACGCATCCGCCCGCGAGGGGCCGACCAGCGGCATTGACGCCGTCAACGCAAGCGCGCGCACATGGCTCGCCGAGCAAAGCCGCTGGCTGATCTCCCTGCGGTGGATTGCCGGGGGGCTCATTCTGGCAGGGGCCCTGACAGGCACGTACGTCTTTCCGGTCATCGCAAGCCCCGTCCCGCTCTACGTTGTCGCGGGGATCCTTCTGCTGTGCAATCTGGCCTACGTGGCGGCGGCCCGCACCTGCCGCTCCGATAGAGGCTGGCGGCACCTGGCCTTCGTCATGGTGCAGATCGAGGTGGATTTGCTGCTCCTGACGGCGGTTCTGCACTTCGCGGGAGGCGTGGTAAACCCGTTCTCCTTCTTCTACGTCTTCCATGTGATCGTTGCGACCATCATCCTGCCCCGGGGCCTGTCGTTCCTGGTAGGCTTGACGGGGATCGCCCTGTTCGGGTTGCTGGCGTCGAACGAGCTGAATGCCGGGGCCCTGCTGGGATACTATCCGCTGCAACTCTCGGCCGGCGGCGGACTCTGGAGGAATCCCGTGTACGGGCTCGCCGCGTTCGTCGCTTTCGCCTCCACCGTCATGGTGGCCCAGCACCTGACCTGGCTGATCCTGACGCGTCTGACCGCAAAGGAACTCGAGGCGGCGCGGAAGAGCGATCTGCTGAAGGCCGTTATCAACGCGATGGCGGAAGGGCTCATGTTCGTTACCGATGAGGGGCGCGTGTCCCTGTGCAATCCGGCGGCGCATCGCTGGCGGTCGTCAGGCGGGCAGCCCGCCGACGGCGATTCCGTGGAGGGCTTCCCGAAGCCGCTGGCCGATCACGTCAGGAGTCTTGTCGGCTCCCACAACGGCGCGGGGCGGCCGGCCGCGACGATCGGATTCGAGGCGCCGGGGCCGACGCGGCGGCAAATCGAGGCGAAAAGCTGGCCCGTTGTGGGCCTGGACGGGACCCGGTTGGGCTACGTGATCGTCGGTCAGGACCTGACCGAGCACAAGAGGCTCGAAACCGATCTGCGGGAGCGGACCGAGCAGGTCATCGCCATCAATGAAACGTTGAAGAGATCGAGCGTACAGATGGCCCAGCGTGAGAAAATGGTCGCCCTGGGGCAGATGGCAGCCGGTGTCGCGCACGAGATTGGCAACCCGCTGACCAGCCTTTCCTCGGTCGTGCAATACCTGCGCCGAAAGTGCCGCGATTCCGAGCAGGAGGAGCTTTGTGCGGTCGTCGATCATCAGGTGGGCCGCATCTCGGCGATTCTGAAACGCATGTTGAGTCTGGCCCGGCCGGCCGGCGCCGAGTACAGATGGACGGATGTCAACGAACTGATCGATAATACGCTGTCGCTGGTGAGATTTGACAAGCGGGCCGGCCACGTGGCCATCAGAAACGTCCACAACGCCGATCTGCCCACGGTCTGGCTGAATCCCCAGCACCTGGAGCAGTGTCTTCTCAATATCGTCATCAATGCCCTCGACGCCATGGAGGCCCGGAAAACAGAGCAGGATCACGTACTGGAAATCACCAGGTCCGTCCGGAACGGGATGGTCGAGATTCGCGTTGCCGACACGGGCATCGGGATGAGCCCGGACGTCTGCCGGCGCGCTTTCGAGTCCTTCTTCACGACCAAGGAGATCAGCAAAGGGACCGGCCTCGGGCTGTTCGTGAGCTATAACCTCGTTGCCGAGCTTGACGGCACGATCGAGCTGGAGTCCGAGCCGGGCCGCGGGACCACCGTCATCGTTCGCATACCGGTGCGACCCAAGAAACATCTCATCAGCGCCCCGGCTCCGGAGAGAAGCACCGTGTAGATGATCAAAAGGGGACCGAATCCGAATAGTGTGGTAAAATATCTGTTCCACAGCACCACTTGAGATGGCAAAATCGCCCTGAAGAGGCCTATGTCCGAGTTGAAAAACGAAATACTGTTGGCTGATGATGAAGCCACCTTTCGAGAGACCTTCGCGAAGGTGCTTGAAGAGGAGGGCTTCTCCGTCACAGCCGTCGGCAACGGCAATGCTGCGCTGGACGCGATCACCAGGAAGCAGTACGCCATGGCGATACTCGACATTCAGATGCCTGGAATCGACGGGATCAAGGTGCTGCCCGAGGCTCTGGCCATCCGGCCGCAGACACGCGTCATCATGGTCACTGCCTACGGCAGCGTCGAGATGGCGGTCGAAGCGGTCAAGCTCGGGGCCTGCGATTACGTGATGAAGCCCGTCATCTTCGACGATATGCTCGCCAGGATCCGCCAACACTTGCGTTACGTCGAGCTGGAGGCGGAGAACCGGGAATTGCGGGAGGAGCTGAACGGGCGCTTTGACATGAGCCAGATCATCGGCCGGACAGCGATCATGGATCAGGTGTTCGATACGATCCGAAAGGTCGCGCCCACTCGCAGCAACGTCCTCATTACCGGCGAAAGCGGCACGGGCAAGGAATTAGTCGCGCACGCGATCCATTCCCTCAGTTCGACCAACGCAGGACGGTTCGTCGCGGTCAACTGCAGCGCCATACCGGAGACTCTGCTGGAAAGCGAGTTGTTCGGCCACAAAAAGGGCAGTTTCACCTCCGCCTGTGAAGACAAGAAGGGGCTTTTTGAGATGGCCCACGGCGGCACCCTGTTCCTCGACGAGATCGGTCACATGCCGGTGAGCTGCCAGGTCAAACTGCTCCGTGCGGTGGAACAGCGACAGATCCTCCCCGTCGGCTCGACCAGCCCCATCGGCGTTGAGCTGCGCTTGATCGCCGCGACCAATCGCGATCTCACGAAGGAGATCAGGGAGGGCCGGTTCCGGGAGGACCTGTACTATCGAGTGAACGTCGTCGGCATTCATCTGCCCGCCCTGCGTCAAAGGCGAGAGGACATTCCCTTGCTGGTCGAGCACTTTTTGAGCAAGTATGCCGCCCAGATGGGCAAGCATTGTACCGGTGTAGATGATAAGGTCATGAAATTGCTGGTCGCCCACGAATGGAAGGGAAACGTCAGAGAATTACAGAACGTGATTGAGCGGGCCGTTATCTTCGCCGAGGGCGAAACGATCGAGATGTCGGACGTGGCGCTGGCCGGTTCCGAGAGCGCAGGCGCCGCCGATCAGAGCGAGGATTTGCAGACGGCCGTCAGGGCTTTTGAGAAAGAGAGAATACGTCGAGCACTGAGCAAGTACAGTTGGAACAAAGCAGCGGCGGCCAGGGCCCTGGGGATCGGCCTCTCGAGTCTCTACCGCAAGATCGATGAGCTGGAAATTGTTGATCGAAGGAGCAACGGCAAGAGGCCGCGAAGATCGAACGCGGTCGCCGGGTAAGCCTTCTGCCGGACAGGCTGTCCCGGCAGCGAGTTTGGACTGGCATCGGAAACCGCCCGGCAGAGGTGTATTCCCTGAGGAACCTCGACGAGTTCTCCATCTGCGGATCTGTCAGGATATAAAATGAAGGTAACTCAAGCTTCCGCGTACGCTTTGCACGCACTGATGTACATGGTCCGGCACATAACGCAGTTGCCGGCTACGAGCAGGGGCATTGCCCAGGCCGAGGGCATGCCGGCCGGGTATGTGGCCAAAGTGCTTGGGCAACTGGCCAAAGCCGGTTTTATCCGGTCGGTGAAGGGACGCAAGCAGGGATATGTCTTTTCCAGGGCCCCCGAGGAGATCAGCCTGCTCGAGCTGTTCGAGGCAATGGAAGGCCAGCCCCTGTTTGATGATTGTCCGCTGCGGCATTGTGCTTGTGGGGGAACGAGCGAGAACTGCCGCATTTTCGCCCAATGGATCAACGCGACTCGAAAGCTCAAAGAACTGCTCGATGAAACAACGGTTGCCTCGGCCGCCTGGAACCATCCGGAGCACCGATTCGACGTATTGCCCGATCTCACGACGAAGGGAGAAACGAGTCAGGCATAGCGGGCCGGGCCGTGCGGCCGGGACCGGCTCCCACCCGAGAAGCGTTGGGGCCGATCATATAACTGCGGTTATGAAGAAAAAAAGCCGAATTCGCAACATTCTCACAAGTGAGAATCAAGGCTCTTCACAGGCTGCTTACGCCTTCGGAAACGGCAACGCCCGCGAGCTCTGGTTGAGGCGGTCGTGAGGCAGTACGGATGCTGATTCATTCGTGTGCGGCATGGCATCCCTTCACTCGCGCTGAGGCCAGGCCTGCGGCGCGCCGAGCCGGCATCGCCGGAGGGCCTTTCCCGGGCCCCCAAAGCCCTTTCTCCGCATTCTCAAATATGGGAAAGGCCCTCTGGCAAACGGGCGGGGTGCATTTACCGACGTGCTGCATCTATTGAATGATGTTTTGCGTTTCGATAGCATAGAAGGACGTACGGACGGTGGAGCCCCCATGCCTGCGATGATCGCGCAGCCGGAGGACGCTCCGCCACTTGTTGCAACGAACGTGGGCAGTCGCATTTAGAAAACGATGAAAAAAACGGCCATGAATCACTTGAAATCGGCACCGGCCGCCGCCTGGCATCTCTTCTGGCGGTTGAAATGGCGCTTCAAAATAGCGCTGGCCGTGCTCGTTATGGCGGTGCTCAGCGGTGTGGCCATCGAGGTCACGGCGCAGCCCGGATTCTGCAACTCGTGCCATATCATGAACACCTATTATGCAAGCTGGCAAACGTCGGGGCACGCGGACGTGAAATGCCTCGAATGCCACTTTCAACCGGGATTGGCTGCCTACGTGAAGGGCAAGATCAACGGGCTGGCGCAGGCGGTTGATTGTGCCGTCGGACGCGTGGGCACAAAGCCCAGTGCGACCGTCGACGATGCGTCCTGCCTGCGATCGGACTGCCACGACGTCGAGGAGCTGAAGGTCGATCAGCTCAGCCACGGCGGCGTACGGTTCACCCACGGCAATCACGTCGAGAAGACCGTCGGCGGAATCACCCTGTCGTGCGGAACCTGCCACAGCCATTTCGAGGGGCAGGAGCATTTCACCGTGAACAAGGAGGTGTGCTTCACCTGCCACATCGAACGCACGGCCAAAACAACGGGCACCCTCGACAGTTTTGGCACCGTCGCCAGGGCCGTGCCGTCGGCGTGCGATACATGCCACGAAGCCGGAACCGGGCAGCAGTACGTGCCGTTCTGGCAGCAGAAAATCAAGAGCCTGTACGACCAAATGGATCGCAAGGTCAAGCAGCTCGAGGATCTTGCCGGGGCTCAGACGGACGAGGCGCGAGCCCAGGAACTCGGCCGTCGCGCCCGAGAGGCCCGGTCGATTCTTGACTCGATCCTCTTCGACGGCAGTTGGGGCGCCCACAACTTCAAGTATACCGAAGCCTTGCTCCTGGAGGTGGACAAGGCGATTTCGAACGGGGTCAATGATGCGCGTAAATAACCGACGACTGGATGTGAGAATCCGCGAAGTCGCTCTTGCGATATGTATCATCGCAGGGGTGCCCATCACGGTCGCCGCCGCGGGCCCGGCGAGCCCCCACCACGGCTTTCTCGGGGGGCCCTGGGAAGTTCTCGCCAAGCTGGGACACGAAGGCGACGCCTTGCGTTTGCCGCTGTCGATTGCCGATGAGAACAAGGAGCAGGAGATCGACAAGCATCTGCCGGTCAGGGGAACGCCCATTAAGGTGCAGCTCAAGCGGTACGTGCCCGATCTGAAGCCGGAAGCCGTCGCGGTCGAGGACCCCAACGGGGGCACGGTCGCCCGGCTGTCGTTGCGAGGGGAACGACTGGAGCAGGACCTCTGGCTCAGCGCCCGCGAGGTGGAGAGACAGGCGATCACCTCGCATATCGGCAGTGTCGCGATCCGCGAGCTTCCGGGAGGCGACGCAAGCGCGAAGGTTCTGAAAAAGCTGGTCGATCCGGACGTCGTGGGGACCCTGCGGGTCTGGCTCTCCGGGTCCGACACCCCGCTCGTCTTCGCCGTCACGCCGGGCAAGGTTACCGAGTTGCCCGGATCACCCTGGAAGCTCTCCGTTCTTCGGTACGTGCCCCATTATTCCGTCGACAGAAAGACCCGGGAAGTTACGAACCTGTCGGAGCAGCCGACGAATCCGGCGATCGAACTGAGGGTGGAAGGCGACGGGAAAGAGTTCCGGCAGTGGGTCTGGTCCAAGTTTCCGTCCTCGCCCCACAAGCGGCTGCAGTTGCCGGTCCGCGTGCAGTTCGTTGACTTTCACGTGAGCGCCGAGGCCGGCCATTATGTTCTTGCCGTGACGCCCGGTCTGAAGCCGCATCTGCTCTCGCGGAAAGACGGAAACAAGCACATCGAGCCGGTGGAGCCAGGGAAACGCTACCCGTTCAAGGACGAGCGATATTCGTTTGCCGTCGAGCAAGTACAGTTCGGCGCGACGATCGAAACGCGCTGGGCGAACAATTCAGAGATGCTGCTGCACCCGGCCATCGTGGCAACGATCGGTGAAAAGGGCGATGCGTCGCAGGAGGTCGCGCTGGAGCTGAATAAACCATATCACCAGAAGACTCGGTATGGGACCCTTGTATTGCTGTATCGACGCGTGCCGCAGCAATAGTGTTGGGGCAGGCTCGGTACGGCCATGGATCGAGACGAGTTGGCTGTAAAGAGGAGTTTTGAAAAATGGAGATTAGGCTTATATTCTTCAAGGAAATCGTTGGTTTGATTTCCTTGAAGACGGGACTTACATTTCAATATGCAAAACACTTCCGTTCTCGGGAGGAAAGATCACGAAGAAGATTTTTCCTCCCTAAAGCAAGCCTAATCTCCCTTTTGCAAAACTTCAGTATGAAGACAAGATTGAAAACCGGCAGTGGCCGTAGGGCAGGAGTGGTGAACATGGCAACGAGAAAACAACGTGGAAGACGCCTGGGCGCGGCACTCGTCTGCGTCGTGGCGGCGAGCAGCCTGGCAATCGGCAAGCCGACTTCGATGCCCAAGACGTGCGTTACGGAGGACTGTCACAACACCTACGACGAGAAATGGTACGTTCACGGCCCGGTGAGTCTGGGGGATTGCAAGGCGTGCCATGAAGCGGTGGACCCAAATGAACACACGTGGAAGCTCGCCCGGGAAGGCACCGACCTCTGCGAATACTGTCATCTGGACCAAGCGACGAAGACGCACGTCCACGAGCCTTTGAAGAGCGGCAACTGCACGGACTGTCACGAGCCGCACAGCAGCAACAACCCGTCCATGATCCATGAAGAAACCGTCGCCAAGCTCTGTCAGAAATGCCACGACACGGGCCAGAACGTGAAGTTCGCCCACGGGCCCGTGGCGGTGGGCGAGTGCACGATGTGTCACGATTCGCACAGCGCCGACCACGAAGGGCTTTTGCTCGACGAAGCCACGAATCTGTGTTTCTCCTGCCACGTCGTCACGAAGGAGGAGCTCGGCCGATTCGAGTTTGTCCACGAGCCGGCCACGAACGACTGCGTCGGGTGCCACGACGCTCACGGCGCCGACAACGCCAAGATGGTCAAGGCCGATGCTCCGGAGTTGTGTTACGCCTGCCATGAAGACATCCGGAAGGTGGCCGAGACCTCGACCCACCAGCATTCGGCGGTAACGCAGAAGGACGGCTGCCTGCACTGCCACACGCCGCACGCCTCCACCGTCCAGTTTCTGCTGGGAGGGGAGCCGATGACGTTGTGTTCATCGTGCCACGACGAGCCGGTCAAGACAAAGACCGAGGAGGTCATCAATTCGTTCAAGGCGGAAGTTGCCGGCAAGAAATTCCTCCACGGTCCCGTCGCGCAGAAAGACTGCAAGGGGTGTCACTCGACCCACGGCAGCGAGCATTTCCGCCTCCTGGCCAAGGACTATCCCCGTTTGTTCTATTCCCCGTTCGACACGGACAACTACGCCCTCTGTTTCAGTTGTCACCCGGAAAGTCTCGTCCTGACCGAGACGACTTCGGAATTGACCGATTTTCGCAACGGCGAGCTCAACCTTCATTACGTGCACGTCAACAAGGAACGCAGAGGTCGAACCTGTCGCTCGTGCCATGCCACGCATGCAAGCGATCTTCCGAAGCACATTCGCAAGAGTGTCCCATACGGGGTGTGGGATCTGCCGATTCAGTTTGCGAAAACAGAAACCGGCGGCAGTTGTGCGCCGGGATGCCATTTGCCGTTCAGCTACGATCGCCAGTTGCCCGTCAGCTACGAATCGAATTGACAAGAGAATCGGCGGGAAGGGACGCCGCCAGAGCCGCCGGCGTCTGCGATGGAGTGCGAATATGTTGACCGTAAGAACGCGGATATCCACCGGGTCGCTTCTGATCTTCCTGGCGATCCTGGCGACGTCGGGCCTGCCGGCGCGGGCGAGCCTGCGAAGAATCCACCTCGGCGACAAGATGCCGGAGTTTTCGCTGCAGGATGCCAACGGCGTGGCCTTCCGCTATACGCACGAGCGTGGGCGTGCTCTGGCTGTAGTGATTCTGCAAACGCGCCAGGAACGCATCGAGCGCATGGTCGCCGATATCGAGACCGTCGTTGAGAAGCTTCGGGCCAAAGGCCTCGTATTCGACTGCGTGGGCGTCCTGAGCGGTCCCGGTGACACAGCATACGTGCAATCGCGTCAGCCAGAAGCGAAGGCACGGCTGCCCCTGCTGCTCGACCCGGAGTTCCGCTTGTGGGGCAAGCTGGGCGTGGTGGCCGCCCCGACGGCGGTCGTGTCAGGCCCGGACCACGAAGTGAAATGGGTTAAGGCCGGGTACGGCTTTGACTTCATCCCGAATCTTCAGGCCCAGTTGGCAAAGGCCGCCGGGCTCCGCGGCGCGTCCGACGAACCGGTGCGGGTCGAGACCCTGCAAAATTCGTCCAGCCGGGCTCGCCAGAAGCGGCACCTGCTGATGGCACGCGCCCTGGCCAAGAAAGGGAAGCTGGAAGCGGCCATCAAGGAAATGCGGGCACTACACGAGCTCGATCCGAACTCGGTGGATGTGGCTCTCGAACTGGGCGAGTACCTCTGCCGGGCCGGGCGGAACGAGGCTGCCCTGGAGGTGGTCGCGAGCACGAAAGCCTCTTCGAGCCGGGACAAGGCTCGAACGCTGCTGGTTTCGGGGTGGGCCAAACGCCAGATGGGGCAGCTTGATGAGGCGGAATCGCTGCTGACGCAGGCGGTCGAGCTCGACGCCGGCTCGGCTCGCATTCTCTACGAATTGGGCAAAATCCATCAGGCCAGAGGGGCTTTCGAGAAAGCCGTTGCCTGCTATCGCAGGGCGCTGGCCCTTGTCTTCGACGGAACGGAACCGGTCGGGCCTTCGCAGAAATAGAGTCCGGCGAAATCGAGGTTCTCAATGAGGAGAAGATGACCCCGGCGCACCCGAACGTCGCAGTGGGCGTGGGTGTGCCGGTCGCTTTCTAAATTGTTATTGTGGGTAGCTTTACATCGCCACTCCCATGCGCGGGCTTGCCGGCATGGCACTTGCTCTCGCGTGCAGCAGTGGCCAGTGGCCCCGAGAGGTCGTAAAAGGGTTGCTTTTTTGCAACGAATCTGGTACGGTATCAGGGTCGCTGTAGTCTACAACGGAGATCGATCGACGGGTGGATGAAGGAGGAGTTCAAATGCTGACGAAACGGAGGTTTGATCGCGTGCTTTGGGCGGTGATTGCGTTGGGGCTTTGCATGGCGGTGTCCGTGCAGGCGCAGGTCTCTCACTCCGACCTTGTCGGCTGTGACGGCTGTCATGTACCGCACAATGCCGAAACGCTGCCCGGTGTGCCCTTATGGAACGGCAGTGAGACGACGATCACGTTCACCATGTATTCCAGCGCGTCGTTCCAGGCGACCATCGACGGCCAGCCCAGCGGCGCCTCCAAGCTGTGCCTCAGTTGCCACGACGGCGCCAATCCCAACTTCCTGTGGATGAGCGAGGACAGTTTGTTCGGTGGGAGCGAACTGGTGAACAGCCACCCGGTCTCGTTCGTGTACGATTCCTCGCTGGCCGCGCTCGATGGCGGATTGCGCGACCCCGCCGAGCCCAGCACGCTGGGCCGCACGATCGCGCAGGACCTGCTGGACCCCGAGAGCAAGATGCAGTGCAACAGTTGTCACGACGTCCACACTTCCGGCATCGGGGAAAACCAGTTGCGCGGCTACAATTACGGGTTTGAGACGATAGAGAACCCCGACGGTTCGACGATGCAAATCCATCACGGGCCCGAATTGTGTCGCATGTGCCATATAAAGTAAACGGCGGTGCCGCGTGAAGTGAGACGGACGGAAGGCTTCGACCGATGACGCCACGCAACATTCAGGCGCGGACGTTGCGGCCCGACCGCGGCTTGGGAGCGGAAAATCCCGCCAGGTCCGAGCTGAAAGTGTATACTGAAACAGTTGGCACAGTTGGACGGGAAACAGCCTATGTCGGCTCGTGAGGATCTCTGCTTTCGGGCGGTCGTGGTCCGCGTCAGCCTCACCGCATTTTGCCTCTTCTGCGGGTGCCGGTCCGCAGAGACCGGCTCCGATCCGGCCGATCCCGTCTTCTTTCCGCCGCCCCCGGAGAGGCCCCGCTTGCAGTTTCTCACGTCGTTTTCCGGCCCCGAGAGTCTTGGCGCGCCCGGTCCCGGCGGATTCGAGAAGTTCGTTCTTGGGGAGGCCGAGCCGCAAATGGGGATTGCCACGCCTTACGGCCTGGCCCTCTCCGACGGAAAGCTCTACGTGTGCGACGTGGGCAGGAGAAAAGTGGAGGTGCTCGATCTGGAGGCCCGCTCCTTCAGCTATCTGACCGAGGATCGGCGTCTGATGAACCCTGTCAACATCGAGGTGGAAGCCGACGGAACGAAGTACGTGACCGATCCCACCGCGGGCGCCGTGTTCGTTTTCGACAAAAGGGACACTCTCCAGGCGATCCTGGGCAAAGAGCTGGAAATCAGCCCGATCGACGTGGCCGTGCGGGGGCCGCACTGCTACGTCACCGACTTTGTCAGCAATCAGGTGATCGTACTGGACAAGACGACCGGGCAGGAGGTCGCCCGGATCGGTGAAAAGGGAGATCGCGAAGGACAGTTCGGCCTCATCAGTGATCTGACGTTCGGCCCCGCGGGCGATCTCTACGTGACGGACAGGCTCAAGGCCCAGATCCTCCAGTTCGATCCCGCCGGCACTCCCAGGCGAACGTTCGGTCGTCTGGGCGACAACATTGACGAACTGGTGCGTCCCAAGGGGATCGCGATTGACGAGGAGAATCGCATCTGGGTCGTCGATGCGTCCACGGAGGTGGGCAAGATTTACGACGAGGCCGGGCGGCTGCTGCTCTTCTTCGGGCTGCCCGGCAACGAGCCGGGCATGATGAATCTGCCCGCCAGCATCATTCTGGATCGCGATAACGTGGACCGGTTCGGAAAGTACGCCGTCGCGGGCGCCGACATCGAGTTCCTCGTGCTCGTCTCGAACCAATACGGGCCGCACAAGGTCAGCGTATACGGCTTCGGCGACTTCCCCGTTCCGAGCAAGACCGTCGCGGCAGCCCGCGAGAGCCCCGCACCGAGCCAGGTGCAACGTCAGCCGGCATCTTCGGTGAAGCCACCACCCGTCCCGACCGAGGCTGACAGCCAAACGGACGAGGCGAAGCGCCGGGCGGAAACCGAGAGAATCGCCCAGGTCTACTATCAGAGCATGGCCCTCTATCGCGCCGGTCATCTGAAGGAAGCGCGGGCGGGTTTTGCCGAAGTGCTTCAGAGCGGCCTGATACCACCGCCCATGGAAGAGACGCTCCGAGGATACCTCCGGGATATCGACGCCAGGTTGGAAGGCCGACAGAACCTCAGGCCGTAACGAAGGGCCGGAGCTTGCCGGCACAGCGCGAAAGGACGTTCGCCCTGACCGGGAAGCGACGTTGACGATCGGAATGCTGAACGCATGAGAAATCCTGCGCCATGGCGAATGTTGCGGTTGAGGCCCGGGTCCCTGCTGGGTGCGCTGGGGCTTTCTGCCGTGTTCCTGGTTGCAGGAAGCTGCAACGACGCGAGACGCCACAAAACGCTGACCTTCTTCTTCGACGGCGTTCCGCCCCTGGCGACGGACATGTCCGGGGACGCCCGGTACGATCCCAACGCGGCCGGGACGGCACGGCCTCCCACCGGGGGCTGGTACGTGCACGAACCGCTGCAGAACTGCACGGAATGCCATGGTGACCGGCGACGCAGGAGTTTCTCCCGCCAGATACAGTTGGTCGCAGAGGTCCCGCAACTGTGCTACAAGTGTCACGATCCGACCGTCGCCGAGGACGGATGGGTTCACGGCCCCGTCGCCGCCGGCGATTGCCTGATGTGTCATGAGCCGCACAAGACCAGGAACGCGTTTCTGCTGACCCAGACCGCGCCGTCTCTCTGCTATGAGTGTCATGAGCCGGAGGCCGTTCATCTGGTCGAGCATCACACGGACGACTCCTATGCCGCATGTGGCGAATGCCATGAGGGACATGCCGGCGCAACCAGAACTCTCTTGCGACCGGCGTTCCTGCAAGCGCCTGCCGGCGCCGATTATTTGCGCCGGCTCCAGAGCCGGCAGTATCAAGAGGCTCGCGAGCAAGCACGCACCGACCTTGCGCTGGGCAAGGACGTCCTGGCGCTGCTTGCGACGATCATCGGCCACGTCGAGGCCGGCGAGCTCTGGAAAGCCAGGGCCTGCCTCGAGGTTGTCTCTGAAAGCGATCAGATCGCGGATGTCGAGAGACAGAAGACCGCCGAGATCCTGAAGCGTCTGGTCGCCGTGCTGGAGGCGCCGCCGGGAGACGGTCAGCAGGTCGCCAATGCCGCCCTGCGAGAGGCTCTGCGCCAAGAGATTCTCAGCGAGATTTCCGCGATGCGAGATCGCAGAGAGCGGCAAAGGCGGAGAATCGCGGAACTGTACTATCGCAGCATCGACCTATATCATGCCGGTCGGTTTGCCGAAGCCCGGGAGGGCTTTCTCCAGGTGCTTGAGAGCGGCCCGCTCCTGAAACCCGTCCGAGAAACAGCGGAGTTCTATCTGCAGAAGATGGAGCCCGCCCCCGACGGAGCCCCCTGACGCCGGTACCGCACGCAGCTACAGGTACTCCAGACCGCTCCAACCGTCGCCCTTGTCGATTCTGTCGGCGGCGCGGGAGCGATGGTCCGGGAACATCCGGCACCAGACGACCGGGAAAGGAACGGCGAATGCGAGGGATACCGATGAATCTCGCGCGCATCATACAGCGAAGGGCACGAGATGCCGATAAGAATCCCAGGTCTATCGAGCCAGGGATTACGGTTCACAATTCGTCTGTGCGGGCGACGCGGCCGCGCCGGTGGGTTGGCCTGTGTTTCCATGGAGGCGAAAAGCGACTGAACGAGTCTGGGGTCGGGAAACGAAGAACTTGTCGAACCAACCGCACCATAAC
Source organism: uncultured Pirellulales bacterium (assembly GCA_964415045.1). Classification (GTDB taxonomy): domain Bacteria; phylum Planctomycetota; class Phycisphaerae; order Sedimentisphaerales; family Anaerobacaceae; genus CAYPZL01. The sequence continues at coordinate 46,293 of CAYPZL010000015.1, forward strand.
GGGAAGGGTGGGCCGCAGCGCAGATGGACTGCGAGCAAGCAGGTCCAGCTTCTCATTTTATGGACTCTCAGTGTCGCTATTCTACCCGGCTGTGCGGTCGACGTGCGTGGCAGGAAACGCCCCTTGGTCAGACACGACAAAGTCCGGGGAGAGCTCGAAGCGGTCGCCGAATATCGCACCGATGAGCAGGGCACAGACGTAGCCCGGCGCGAAAGTGAGAGCCGAACCTTTGAGGAACGGATCCGCCTCAAGACCCGCGGAGATGTCTATCACCCTGATTTTCTCAATTACGACGTCGCCGTCGGCGTCGGGTTGACGCAACAGCACCTGGAGTATGACGACGTATCGAGCTCGGAAAGCGATACACTGAACGACTACAGCGTGTCGGCTCAGCTTCTGCGTACCAAGCCTCTCTCCGGCACGTTTGACGCCGGCAAGTCGCAGGATCTGATAGCACGCCAGTTTCTCGGGTCGTTGCGGGCCGAGCGAGAGAACTTGGCGGCTTCCGCCTTTCTCCGGTCCGAGCGCGTTCCCATGACGTTTCAGTACAGCAGCAGTGAGACGGCCCAGGACGGATTCACCGACGTGGCGCGGGATTTCTTCCGCCGCGATGATGAGCGATTCCGCTACTCGGCCAGTACCGCTTTCAGTGAGACCTCGCACGCACGTTTCGATTTCGACCGGACGGAGTCGCGCCAGGAAAGCGTGGGCGCAATCGTGGATACGGAGACCGACACGTACAGGCTCGCGCACGATTACCAGTTCGGCGAGGCCGACGAGCACCGTCTGGATTCGTTCTTCAACTACGTCGATCAAACCGGCTCCTTCGACTTCGAGAGCCTCCGCTGGCAGGAGCGGCTGAGACTGCAACATTCGCCCAGCCTTGCGACGAAATACAACTTTCAGCTCATCGATCTGGAGCGGGATACGTTGCGCAGCGAGGAGGTGCGCGGTCAGGCCGGCATCGAGCACCGGCTGTACGAGAGCCTGGTCACAACGGCCGATGCGTTCGTTTCGGAGACGGATCTCGACGCGCAAGGCAGCTTGTCACAGCACGGCGGCGTGCTCGCCTTCAATTACCGCAAGGAGAATCCCTGGGGCATGCTGTTCGCCAACTACACGACCAACCTGACCCAAAGTGAGCAGTCCGGTGGCGGCGGAACGGGTGTGATCGTCAATGAAACACACATTGCCACCGAGCTGGAGCCGGTGCAACTGAATCGAACCGGCATCGACGTCTTGAGCATCAGGGTCAAAGATACGGACGGGAGTTTCTTCAGCGAGGGCGATGACTACACCGTCACGGAATCCAACGGGAGAATCTGGCTGACAATCTCCACCCTGGGCGCTATCCCGCCCAATTTCACCGAGGGACAGACCTTCTTTGTACTACTAACCTCAAACATCGTTAAGTTTTTGACAAAGATTCGACGTAAATCAATGTAACCTCCTGTCGTTGCAGTAGTTACGATAAGGCTTAGAAACGGAGTTTTTGGTTGCGGCCGAGCGCAGCGAGGCCGCGCTGGGGACTACACGTTCTTCGTGGAGCCGGAGCGGGAAGAAGAAACGTTCCGTCAGAACTTCACGATTCGCGAGCGTTTCGGCAATGATGTGTCTCTGTACTACGCATATCGACGGCAGGACCAGGATGTGCGTTCCACGCTCACCGATCTCACGCCGGACGAGTATACGACCAATACGGTGGGTGCGGATTACGCCCGCAAGGGGCTGTTTCTGCTGGCCGAATACAGCAAGGAGGATTCGACCCAACTGCCTTCGACCAGCCGGCGGCTTGAGGGCAGATATGCCTGGCCGATAGGAACCGCCACCAGCGCCAGCGTGCGGGTCTCCAATCAATGGCTGGAATTTGAAGAGCCGGACAAACGGAATGTAACGCTTTTTAAGAGCGGCGCAGAGATCTTCACCAGACTGTCCGGCGCCTATAGCGTTGCCGCCGGCCTGGACTACCGGGACGAAGATGATACGAGGTTCGGGACGTGTCTGTGAAAATATTCTGGCGCGAGGGTTTTCGGCGTGTTAGTCTTTGTTT
>CAYPZL010000016.1:0-46016 GCA_964415045.1 uncultured Pirellulales bacterium
CCAACGATTTCCTTGAAGAATATAAGCCTAATCTCCATTTTGCAAAACTCTACCTATTTACTTGAAAAGGACTTAGTCGCACAAGTTAGGCATTTTTTCCACAGCATTTCTTGTACTTTTTGCCGCTGCCACACGGACAAGGCTCGTTGCGGCCGACTTTGGGCTGCTCCAGCCGAATCTGCTTGACCGTCCCTTCGCCCTGCGGGGCCTGGGCGGCGGCCCGCTGACGCTCGGCCATCGCAAACTGCCCCACCTCGTCGTGGGAGGTGCGACTGACGTTCCAGACGCTACGTGCCTGGGCCCCGGCCTCCAGATGGACCCGGAAGATGATGTCCGTAACCCGATCCTCGATGCTCTCGAGCATCTCGTTGAACATGCGGAATCCCTCCCGTTTGTACTCGGTCTTCGGGTCTTTTTCCGCAAACGACCGGGTCCAGATGCTGTCCTTGAGGTGGTCCATCGCATAGAGATGGTCCTTCCAGGTCCCGTCATAGACCTGCAAGAGCACGTATTTTTCCAGGTCGGCCAATTCCGAGCGGAGGAAGCGCCGGCCCACCTCGGTCAGCCGTTCCTTGACGTTTTCGCCGTCGCCGAGATCCTCCTCACGCAAGGACGCGTTGAATCGCAGGTTGGCCCACTTGACCAGATCGCTCGTGCCCAGGGTCGCAATCTTCTCCGAAAGCTCCCGATCCAGCTTGCCGTTGTTGAAGTCCTCGCTGAGCCCGATCAACTGGCGGTGCAGCTCGCGCGGCTTGATGTCCTGGAGGCGGTCCACCGAAAGATCGGCGTTGTATTTCTTGTTGGCCCAGTCGGCCAGCGCCTCGAACCCGTAGACGTTGGCGCCCTGGAGTCCGTAAACCATGCTCATCGCGAATTCGACGGGGTATTCGATCTCCCGGCGGCGATATTTCTCGGCGGTTTCGGCCCGCACCCGCTCGCCGGCGCTTTTGGCGTCCAGGTCCTTGAGCTGCTCGGCGTCCAGCTTGATGTCGAACTTTAGACGAGCCCATTCGGCAAACCGGCGCACCGCAAAGTCGTCCTTCAGGAATTCGACCAGCGCCGCACAGTCTTTCTTGTCAATCTGCTCGCCGGCGGCCTGGACGAGCTGCTCCTCGATCTCCTCCGGCGACTGGTGCCGGATCTTGCCCGGGCTCAGATTCACCCGAAACGCCGTCATCGCCCACTTGCACAAGCCCGACGTATCCCACGTCTTCGGATCGCTGTAGTCCTCCAGGTACTCGCCCAGCGACATGGAGATGTTGTTCTCGGCGCTTTCCTTGGCCTTGATCTTGATCAGCGCTTCGATTTCGCTCGGCTTGGAATGGGCGATGTCGGAGACCCTCAGGTCCACGTCGAAGTTGGCCCGGGCCCACTCGACGATACAGTTGAAAGGATACTCCTTGTCGAGAATGAGATTGGCGTGCTTGGTGATCGTGGCGTCGATCATCTCGAGGATCATCTGCTTGAGGTTCTCCCCGGCGAGCACCTGGCGGCGCCGCGAGTAGAAGATCTTGCGCTGATAATCCATGACCTCGTCGTATTCGAGCAGGCTCTTGCGGATCTCGAAGTTGCGTTCCTCGACCTTCTTCTGGGCCTTCTCAATGCCCTTGCTGATCCGCTTGTGATAGATGGGCTGGCCTTCCTCCCAGCCGATCCAGGAAAGGGCCTTGACCGTCCACTCGGGGGCGAAGACGCGCATCAGGTCGTCGTCGAAGCTCAGGAAGAACTGGCTGGAGCCGTTGTCGCCCTGCCGTCCGGCGCGGCCGCGCAACTGGTTGTCGATGCGCCGGGCCTCGTGACGCTCGGTGCCCAGGATGTGCAGGCCCCCGATCTCGGCGACGCCCTCGCCAAGCTTGATATCCGTGCCGCGACCGGCCATGTTCGTGGCGATCGTCACGTTTCCGCGGAGCTTGCCGTCGCGGCTCTTGTGCTGCTGCCCGGCCTTGAGCACGATCTGGGCCTCCCGGGCGTGCTGCTTGGCGTTGAGCACTTCGTGTTCCAGGCCGTAGCGCTTCGTCAATGCCGCCGACAGGGCCTCACTCTTCTCGATGCTGATGGTTCCGACCAGAACCGGCCGGCCGGCGGCGCTGGTCTCGTGAATCTCTTCCACGATGGCATTGAATTTCTCGCCCATCGATTTGTAGATGACGTCCTCGCGGTCGTCGCGTACGCAGGGCTTGTTGGTGGGAATGACCACGACGTCCAGCTCGTAGATCTTCATGAACTCGTCCGCCTCGGTGGCGGCGGTACCGGTCATACCCGCAATCTGATCGTAGAGCTTGAAGAAGTTCTGCAGCGTGATCGTGGCGAGCGTCTGCGTCTCCTCTTTGATCGTCACGTTCTCCTTGGCTTCCACGGCCTGATGAAGCCCGTCCGACCACTGCCGGCCGTGCATCAGCCGGCCCGTGAACTCATCGACGATCACCACTTTGCCGTCGAGCACCGCGTAGTCCTTCTCCTTCTGAAACACCACGTGGGCCCGCAGGCTCTGCTTGACCCGATCGCGCCACCCCGGATCGGGATTCTCGTACTCGTGAAACGACTTGACCTCCCCCATCTGCTGGAGAATCTGCTGCGCCCGCTTGTCGCCCTCGTCGGAGAGCTGAACGCTCTTCTTCTCCAGCTCGACCTCGTAATACTGCTCCGCCTCCTCCAGCTTCGCCTGGGCGGTCTCCAGCTCTTTCTCCGCCTTGGCGATCGCCTGCTGGGCCTTTTCCGCGCGCTTGCCGTCCTTGGCCTTCTTGGCCTCGTCCAGCTCGCCCCGGGCGTTTGCCGCTTGTCTCTCGGCCGCGGCAATCTGCTTCTCCAGGCTGGCGTAGGAACTCTGGAGACTGAGCAACTGCCGCGCCACCCGGTCGGCCTTGCTGTATATGCTGACGTCGTCGTGGGCCGGGCCGGAGATGATCAGCGGCGTCCGCGCCTCGTCGACCAGAATCGAATCCACCTCGTCGATGATCGCATATTGCAGCTCGCCCTGAACCATCTGCGCCAGAGAGGTCTTCATGTTGTCGCGCAGATAATCGAAGCCGAACTCGTTGTTCGTTCCGTACGTGACGTCGCATGCGTATTGCGCCCGGCGCTCGTCGCCGGCGGTGTCCATATCCGCCTGAATCGCCCCCACCGTCAGACCCAGGGCCTCATAGACCGGCGCCATCCACTCGGCGTCGCGTTTGGCCAGGTAATCGTTGACCGTGACGATGTGGACGCGCCGGCCGGTAAGGTGCACCAGGTAAACCGCCAGCGTCGCGACCAGCGTTTTTCCCTCGCCGGTCGCCATCTCGGCGATCTTGCCCTCGAACAGGACGGTTCCACCGATGAGCTGCACGTCGAAGTGGCGCATATCGACGTTTCGCCGCGCCGCTTCACGCACGACGGCAAACGCCTCGGGCAGGATATCCTCGGGCTTTCGCCCTGCCGCCAGCGCCTCCTTGAATTGCCCGGTCCTGGCCTTCAGCGCCTCGTCGTCGAGCCTCGCGACCTCGTCGGCGAACGCTTCCGCCTCGCGCGGGATGGCCGAATACCCCTTGATCAGACGTTCGTTGCGAGAGCCGAAAATCTTCAGCAAGACTTTGTTCAGTTTCTCGAAAGCCATATCCCTACTCGATCATTTCCACAAAGGCACTCGCATTCGGCCGGAGCCGACGACCGCACGCACCATGCGACCTGTCAACCGCGCTACTCCTTGACCCGCGTAACGTACTCGCCCGTGCGGGTATCGACCCGGATCAGCTCGCCGAGCTTGATGAACGGCGGCACTTGAACGACCAGCCCGGTCTCCAGCGTGGCCGGCTTGTTCTGGTTCGTCGCGGTCGCGCCCTTGATTTCCGGCGGCGTATCCGTCACCTCCAGGTCCACCGTATTGGGCAGAGTAACAACCACGGGCTTGCCCTCGTACATGCTCACCTGCAGCGCCGTGTTGGGCTTGAGATACTTGGGCCCGTCCCCGAACGCGTCGTCATCGAGGGTAATCTGCTCGTACGTCTCGGTGTCCATCAACACGTGCTCGCTGCCCGAGGAATACAGGTATTCGTAGTTTCTCTTGTCCAGATAGGCCTCTTCGACGTTCTCTTCGGCCCGCAGCCGGACATTCTGGATTGAGCCGTCCATGAGGCTCTTGAGCTTGGTCTGGTAGACCGCCCCGCCCTTGCCCAGCTTCACGTGCTGGTAGTCTACGATCGCGTACAGCTTGCCGTCGACCTTGACGGTCTGGCCTTTTCGCATTTCCGATGCTCTCATGTGCTATCTTTCTCCAAAGCCAATCTCTTGCGAGACATTTCTGATAAGGGACTTCATTCGACAACGGTTAGCCGCTCAGTATGGCAGAATCGCCCCGGATTGTCAAGAAAGCCACCCGGGCCGACAGCGTCAAGTATTGCCAGTGTGCTCGATTCTGCGTCTTCGCAGGCCCCGGCGGATCAGCGGCGCAGTCGGCGGTTCAGTTGCCGCTGGATGTCCTTGAGACGGTTCACCTCGTCGAAGCCGGTGCGAAAGACGGGAAAAGCGGTCTTGTTGTGCATGAGGGGCTCGTCCATATCGACCCAACGGCGGCAGGCCTCGCCGTTGGGAGTGCCCGGGATGGGCGAAAAATCGGCCAACATGCCTCGAATACCGAGACTGTGAACGAAGTGCATGGAGGCTTCCAGGTCCTGGATGTCGCTGTCGGGATGGCCGACGATCTGATACGCGGTGATGTTCGCCGGATCGGCCCCGGCCGAGATCAGGTAGTTCACCGCCTGCTCAAGCTCTTCGGAATACACCTTGCCCCCGGTGCCCTCCTGCCACTGTCGCGAGGCGCTCTCGAAGCCCAGATAGAAGGTCTTGAAACCGGCTCGGACCATCAGCCCCGCCAAGGCAGGCGTTACGAAACGAGCGTTCAGCGCGTTGGGAGTGTGAAAGTGGACCTGGAGAGAGCGACCGACGACCTCACGCAGAAAGGGAACGAGAACGGTCTCTGCATCGAACAGCAACGCGTCGTCGTAGAAGGCCACGTTCCTCGCTCCGCACTCAATCAGCCGCTCCAGTTCGGCCAGCGATCGCTCCAGCGAACGCGGCTTGAAGACGCCGTACACCTGCGGCACGGAGCAGTAGCTGCACCGGAAAGGACAGCCCTCGGAGAGCTTGAGCGTTCCCACGTCCAACCTCTCGTAAAGCTCCCACAAGGCCGGCTGCTCGCAATCGGGCGTGATTCCCAGAAGCTCCCAGAGCGGCTCCAGATCCGTTCCGCCGACGATCAGGTCGGCCCCGAGCGTGCGGGCATGATCGCGGCACAGCGTGGCGTAATTGCCGCCCAGCACGATCCGGGCCTTGGGCCAGGCATCCCGAACGTCGCCAACGACCTCCGCGACGCCCGGGTACCAGTACGTCATCATGGTTTGAATGAAAACACAGTCGAACGGTCCCTGCCCGAGGAATTCGCCAAAGAGATCGCGGGGCAGGCCGAAACGCCTGAAATACCTCGGAATCGCTTTCAGCGGTTCCGGCTTGACCATGCGTTCGCGGCGGAACCGCCCCCGGCCCCAGGCATCCGATTGCAATTCCGGCCTGTCGGCCACGGACGGATGGAGCCGGTCCAGGTAATCGAACAACAAGAACTCCGCCCGACCCCGCAGCCGTCCGGCTACGCTCAGAAGCCCGTAGGGCTTGAGCCAGAAATCGTACGCCGCGAAATCATAGATCGGGGGATTGACCAGCAGGATTCTCGGTATCGTCATATGTGCATATATCTCTCGGCCACGTCTGCGACGGGCAGCCCCACCGTATCACTGGGCGTGCAGCCACCGGCCCGTCGGGGCCGCGCGGCGTACGCGCCGGGTCAGCACGAATCCAGGTTACGCTTCTTCCACGATTTTGAATCCCATCAGGTGGCCGAGATTCCGCATGCTCTCCATGTGGTCGCCGTAGAAGACGACGCGGTGCAGCAGCGTCATGACCCCGCCTTCGAGAACGCCGGCGCCCCAGTTGTGGAACATGCGATTGGCATCCTTCACCTTCGTCCAGAACTGCGTGCGGCAACCCAACTCATCGTGCGTGACATCAATGATGGTTCCGGTGGAAATGAGCATTTTGTCCAGATTGATGAACTTGGCACAGGTCACGTCCTGTCCGATGCGGTTTTCCACGTCCAACGAAACGCCTCTCTCGCTGTCGCTCTGGGTTCGAATCGAAAACGGCAGCCGCTCGCCGCCGGGGCCGTCCATTCTCGTCGCCGAGGTGCAGTGGAAATGGATCAGTGCGTTCCTGGACGTGTCGAAGACCGGGTCCGTAATGAAACCCGGAATCCCGTAGGCGTACTGAAAGATGAGCATGGTCAGAGTCGAATCCATGTCACCTTCGCAGGCGCCGACGAGCCCCAGGTCGTTGAGCTTGCTGTAGGTCAGACATCCCTTGGCCGGCCCGCCCATGCAATTGGAGCTGGTCACGGCCCGGGCGCCGTAGTGCTTCATAAGGTTCTTCGTGGCTAAGTAGAAACGCGCGGAATTGATGATCTCGGCCCGCGACGGCTCGACGATCTTCTTGGCCGGGCCAATCCAGTGCCGTTCGGCCTCGGCCTCGGCGGCTTTGATATCCACCGCCTCATGGGCCTTGACCGTCTCCTCGACGCTGATCGGAATCATCTCAACACCCAGCTTTTCTTTCACCTGCTCGGCCGAGCAGGCCTCGGTGGTGCCCAGCGGGCCCCGCACGACCAGTACCCGCGTCCGACGCAGGTGCGGCGCGACCCGCATCACGCCCACCACCCGATCCAGCTCGCTCCAGTCGCTCGTCGGCAGCAGGACGACCTTCTTGCCCGCCTTCTGCCAGCGGGGGAAATACATCCACCCGTGCCCGCTGAACGGCTGCGAAAAGACCGCCGTGGGCAAGTCCGCGTCGATGATCTTCTGCATTTGCGGCGCGCCCCCGCCGTGCCCCGACAGATGGAACAGCATCACGGCGTCGGCACCGGCGTCTTTCAATTTGGCGACCACCGCTTCGGTCTGGGTCGGCGGAATCAAATCGCCACCGATGAACTTGACGTCGCCGAGCCGGTCCTCTATGCCGGCAAGATACTTCTCAAACTTTTCAATCTCGGCGGTGGGCCGGGAGAGATAGATTCCGCCCGTGCGGCCGATGTAGACCTTGTAGATCTTCACCGGATCCAACGGCGGCGGCCAGTCCGCACCCGACCCCGCCATCGCGGTCGAGCCGTTCAACATGGTGCCAAAGACCATCGCACCGGCGCCGGCGCCAAGAAACTCGCGGCGGTTCAGTCCTTCGGTCATGCTTGAAACCTCCCAAAAAAGATCTCGCGTCGAATCACCGGGGCTGAAAGCCCGGAGAACATTCTCCCACTCAAAAAGGCCCCAGCGGAGCTCACGCTCGCCCTCCAAGGCGGCGGTCGGTACACCCTGTTTCCAACCGGTAGGATACGACCGGCACGACGTCGTTGTCAACCGCCGAAAAAAGCGTTTCGCGCTCAGGCAGTCTGGTCGGTGGACGCGTATTGACTGTACCGCCCCATCTATGGTAAAATGGGTTATCCGCTCTGGGGTCGTTAGGCGCTGCTCGGACCGCTAACCAGACCAGCCGCAAGGGATTCCGACGTTGCCTCTTGGGAAGAGAACGAGAGAACGAATGATGCGTGCAGTGAAGAGGGTACTGATTACCTCCGTCGCCGCACTGCTGTTCTGCGCCGGCGCGGTTTGCGCCCAGTGCCCGACCGGCGACCTCAACCAGGACTGCACGGTCGACCTGGCCGACCTGGAGCTTTTCGCCCGATTGTGGCTGGCGGACCCGAACGAAACCGGCGGCGACTTCAACGCCGACCGGCACACCAACGCCGCCGATCTGGCCCTGCTCGCGGCCCACTGGCGCCGGACGGGCTGCCCGATTGTAATCAACGAGATCCTCGCGCATTCGCACGACGTAGCCCCCGACTGGATCGAACTGTACAACGTCAGCAGCCTCCCGGTGGATATCAGCGGGTGGCAGCTCAGCGACGACAAGAACGAGCTCGACAAGCACGTCATCGCCGATGGAACGGTCGTGGGGCCGTTCGGGTACATCGTATTCTACGAGCACTTGCATTTCGGCAATCCGCTCCATCCCGGCACGCGGACCCCGTTTGCCTTCAGCGAAAACGGCGAGGCCCTCTACCTCACTCCCCCCGAGGATTCCCTCTTCGGCGACTGCCCGATGGTGCAGGAATTCGGAGCCTCGACGACCGGCAACTCCTTCGGTCGCTACATGAAAAGCGACCGAACCTGCGTCTTCGTCACCCAGAGCTGGCCCACGCCGGGCCTGGCCAACGCCGACCCCCTCGTCGGACCTCTCGTCATCAACGAGATCATGTACCACCCCGCCGTCGACGGCGACGCCGAATACGTGGAGCTGCTGAATATCAGCCCGGGGTTCGTGACCCTGTTCGATTACGTCGCCATGGAACCCTGGCGCTTCGCCGATGAGTCGGGAATCGACTTCTGGTTCCCATCGGATGTACCCGTGACGCTGCGGCCGTTCGAGCGCATTGTGCTGGCCAGAAGCGCCGATGCGGTGCGCAGCGGCGTCCCTGCGACGGTACGGATCTTCGAGTGGGGCTCGGGAAAACTCTCCAATCGGGGCGAGGAAATCCGGCTCCTCAAGCCGGGCGACGTCGACGAGGCGGGCACGCGATACTGGATCGAAGTGGACCGCGTCGAATACAGCGACGGGTCGCGCGGTGAAGATTTCCCCGACTACGTCGATCCGTGGCCGGCGGAAGCCGACGGGCTGGGCCCCTCCCTGAATCGCATTTTCCCGTCGCGTTACGGCGACGACCCCAACAACTGGCACGCCACCATCCCCACCCCGGGCTCGGCGAACGACTGAGCCGGCGCGGACCGCGTGGAGCGTGAAGCGTATCTCGCACGAGTCGTGCTTCACGTTCGGCGCGAATTGGACATGGACGCTCCGTTCCCCGCCCGCTATCATGGCAGGACAAAGTCGTGCTTGGTTCTGTCGGAGACGTTGCCATGAGTCCATTGAGGCGAAAGGGAAATCTCTCGCTCGAACGATGGGGAGTCATTGTCCTGGTCCAGGCGGCACTTGCGCTCGTCGCGGGCGTCTGCCACGCGGCCGGTCCGGCGCCGCTGAGCGACCATGTCGCAATCTCGCGAGGCGCCGTCAACGGCGTGGCCCTCGAGCGGGACGGACACCGACTGATCGTGTACGGCGACCCGGAGCGATGCTGGGGCACGGCGGAGATGGTGCTGCTGACGCACGGGCGGCGCGACGTCGTCCGGGCCGCCCGGCCGCTGGTGAACGACGGCGCCGAATCCATCGTTCCGGCCGGTGAGGCGAAGCAGCTTGCCGAGGCCGATGCGTTCTGGGCCGGCTTCTGGGACAAGCGGTTCCACGACTACGCACAGCAAAGCACGAAGATCCCGACCGCCGCTCTGAAAGTGGGCCGGACGGTGCGGGAAGGCGACCGCGTGCAATGGCGCAACATCGCGATCGACGTCCTCGACACGCCGGGATATACGAGAGGCGCGGTGTCGTATTTCGTGAAAATGGACGGCCTGACGTACGGGTTCGTCGGAGACGTCATCTACGGCGACGGACATCTGTTCGATCTCTACAGCCTTCAGGACGCCGTGGCCGAGGCCCAAATCGGAGGATATCACGGATACGCCGGCAGGATCGGCGAGCTGATCGCGAGCCTGCGAAAGATCGCCGCCCGAAAGCCCGACGTGCTCGTGCCGGCGCGCGGACCGGTGATCGAGCAGCCGGCACGAGCCATCGGCAAGCTCATCGAACGACTGCAAGCGGCATACGAAAACTACCTGTCCATCAACGCCGGACACTGGTATTTCAAGCAGCGCTACGACACGCTCGCCGAGCGCGCGTTGGGAAAGACGCACGAAGTGCCGTGGATGCCCTACGCCAAAACGATCGAAAAAACGCCCCCCGATTGGATCGTGCCCATCCACAACAGCCGGCTCGTGATCGCACAGGACAAAACGGGCTTCCTGATCGACTGCGGCTCTCAGGCCATTATCGCCGAAATCCGCAGGCTGCGAGAGCAGGGCAAGCTGGGCCGCGTCGAAGGCCTCTTCATCACGCATTATCACGACGACCACACGGATAAGGTCAACGAGTTCCTGCAGGAATGGGACTGCCCGGTCTACGCCACGCCGATCCTGGAAGACATCCTGCGCCGGCCCGGAACCTATCGTCTGCCGTGTGTGACACCCAACGCCATCGAACGGCTCACCATCATGCCCAACGGGCACCGCCGGCGCTGGAAGGAATTTACGCTGACATTCTACGACTTCCCCGGCCAGACCATCTATCACGATGCATTGCTCGTGGAAAAGGACGGCGGCGAAACGATCTTCTTCATCGGCGATTCCTTCACGCCCTCCGGCCTCGACGACTATTGCCTGCAAAACCGCAACCTGCTCGGCGAAGGCCAGGGCTACCTCTACTGCCTCGGTCTTCTCAAGCGCGCCATCCCGGCGCAGGCCCTGCTGATCAACGAGCACGTCCTGGAGCCCTTCCGCTTCGACGGGGCCCAGATCGACCACATGACCGAGATGCTGCACAAACGCAGAGAGATCCTGAGCGACCTATTCCCCTGGGACGAACCGAACTTCGGCATCGACGAGCGCTGGGCCCGGATTCATCCGTACGGACAGGAAGTACGGGCCGGCGACGAGGCCCACGTGGCCGTCAGAATACTGAACCACTCCAACAAATCACAGACGTTTACGGCAGGTTTGAACGCCCCGTCAGGTTTTGCGGTCCGGCCCGAGAAGGCCTCCGTCACGGCCGCCCCCGGAAAAGAAACGGAGGTCCGCTTTCGGGTAACAGTCCCCGCCCGCGCCTCCGGCGCCGTCCACGTCGTCACCGCCGACGTTGAATTCGGCCCGTGGCAACTGCACCAGTGGTCCGAAGCACTCCTGAAAGTCACCCCATGAAATGAGAGAAAACCGGTTCTCGCGGGCGGAACCGCGATTTCTACGTCTCTCGCACGGGACCCGGACGCTGAGCCACAGCCCGATCCCGCAAACCCGACACCACCTGTCACGGCACTGGGAGCCCACGCGGTCGGGCTTGCTCTGCGTTGGGCTCGCCCCTCCTATGCAAGCACGGCCATTGCGACGGCCCCCGCTGCGGCGCCATCCGTTATGGGGATTGCGAGCTGCTGCTCGAAGAGCTCGAAGTAGCCCACACGGACGTGCCGCTCTGGTCCCCGCCATTCGCAGGCCCGCTGACGTGGCTGATCCGGGAAACGTCCACGTTCACGTTCTGGCCCAGCCGCGAAAGAAGAGCGGGATACAGACTCGTACCAACACTTGGGACCGGACGCATACCTACACACAAGCTCGGGACCCGACACAAAGTGGCAGACCGGATCGGCGTCGGACGCCGGATCGACATCAGGTTGAGCCCCACGGTGGTACATGAATTCAAGCCCCTGTACAGATTCAACCTCACTGACGAAGGCAGAGTCGAATACATCTGCGCCGAGGGACGAAGATGCAGGCGTGAATTCGGTATGAGACTCGACCCGGGGCTGACCAAACCGATAACGGAGCCCCAGCCGACCGTGTGGAACGCCAATACCACCAGCAGCATTAATGCGTACTTCTTCATACCTTACCTCCCTGTAACTTGATGCCCTTTCCTCATCACGTCGCGCCCCATCCGTAGGGCCGACTCGTCCGAGCGCACACCTGCCGACTGTTAAAGTCGAACGACCTATAGGAGTCACGGGAATACGTTTCCGAAATGCCTTCACATCCTGTGGCTCCCCCCGCACCAACGGTTAGACTCCAACTAACCAGATGTACCTTTACAGCGCCGGTCGGGAATTGTCAAGAGAAATCTGCGGTTTTTGCAGCGGTAGCGCATGATTTATCGGTCGGTTTTCCAACAGCCACCTCGACGCAGGGGCGCACGGGCACGCCCGAAGTCCCTCGCGGTCGATTACTTGTTGATCAGATCGAGGAGCTGGCCGGCCAGATTGGAATCCAGCGTCTCGAGAATACGCTGCTGCTCGAGCGCCAAATCCCGGTCGCCAACGACGAGATAGGCCTTGCCTAAATTGTAGTACGCGCGAGCGTGGGTTTGGTCTGTGAAGACGGCGCCCTTGAAGCACTCGATGGCTTGATCGTACAACCCGGCCTCCATATAGGCCCTGCCGGAGAGCACCTGGACCTCGTTGATCTCCGGATCGAGGTCTTTGGCATGCTTGAATGCCTGCATCGCTTCTTCGTAGCGCCCGGAGTTGGAGAAGGCCAGTCCCAGAGAAACATGCACGGCGGCAGAATCCGGCTTGATTTTCGCCGCCCCCTCGTATGACTCAATCGCCTTGTCATGGCGTCCCAGATCCGAATACGCCTTGCCGAGCCCGTAGTGGGCCTCGAAGCTGTTCGGGTCCAGCTTCAGCGCTGCCTGGTAACAGGCAATCGCCTCTTCGGGACGGCCTTCGTCGGTGTAGGCATCGCCCAGCAGAACGTGCCCGTCCGGGTCGTCGGGACGGACCTTGACGAGTCGCTCGCAGGCGTCAACGGCCTTCTTGCTGTGGCCGGACGCGTTGTAATGCTTGCCCAGGAACGTGTAGGCGTCGGCGCGGTTCGGACAGACCCCGGCAACGCGACTGAGCACCGCCACCCGAACGCCGTCCAGGCTGATTACTCCCGCTTTGACGGACCCGTAAAACGCCGCAAGCACCAGCGCAATGAAAAGAAGGGTCCAGCGAACGGTGTGTCGCCGTGAGGTCCTCGTCGGTCGCGAGGCATTTGCCGGACGCCGGGGCAGCGCGGCCGACGGAGCGGAGCCCTCGTGCCGTCTGGCGAAAGCGCCGGCGAAATGATCGTCGTCGGTAGATTGTAAGGGGCTGCGTCTGCCCGATGTTCTTTGTGCCATGCCGCGTCCACCTCAATGCAAAAACGATCCCCTGTAGATAGACCCGTACCGTGTCCTCCGGTCGTGTACCCGCAAGACGAATACACAACCCTCTCTATGAAAAGCATACAGAACGCAAGAAGAACATCAAAACCCCGCGGAATGTCTCAGCGGTGGGCAGGAACGGCAGAGGTGTCCGGGAAAAGCGCGGCCGGAAATGATATTCCCGGGCAATTCCTCCGGGCAACCCCAACGGTCGAGCAGGTTTGCGATTGGGAATTTCGGCTTGGAGATTGGGGATTGGCTTGCTCTTGTGGCGCAAATCTCCAATCGGCAATCGGCAATGGTCCACTCACCAGGCGCCGAGTCGTGCCGGCCCCATGTCGGGACTTTCGGTTGCTCTCCGGCCGGGGCGGCTCGCGCGCTGGGACGGCTCCTGGACGACCGGAGTCGTGTCCAGCACGGCCGCGCCGGAAACCGGCTCCACGCGCAACGTCAGCATCGTCCTGTGAGGACTCCAGACGTCGGGATTTGCCATGTGGACGTGGACTCCGATCTGGTGAATTCTGTCGGACGCCAGCGGTGTCTGCGCGATCCCGGTCCTGGCCTTCGAGCCGAAGGACAGCGTCAGCGGCTCATATCCAAAGATCCGTCCGTCTCCGGTCGGTCCGAAAAGAGCCCCCACGACCACTTCATGCGGCATCGCCGATCCCGCCGCGCCGTCGACCGACAACAGGGTGAACTTCAGCGCAAATTTCTCATATCCGGCGACGTCAAGTCCGACCATGGCGCCGCGGCCGCCGGAACCGGAAGACATGTAGTCTATCGCACGAGACCCCGGGCGATTGCCCGGAAACTGGATGTCCAAGTCAACGCCCACACCCTCGACAACGCGCCGGGCCACCACTTTCGGACGGGATGCCGCCGGCCGGCTCCAGTCGAGCAACGCTAACTGCTCCACCGACAGTGTCAGTGTGCCGGAGGCCGACGGATTCGACGCCGCAGCGACGGGGACATCGGCAGCAACCGTACTCGCCTGACGCGACGGTTCCTCGCACCCCCCTGCCAGAAGAATCACAACCGATAAAACAGCGACTGTTACACTTGTTCTCATGACGATTCTCCCTGACTTCGGTTCACACTCACACCCCCAACCGCCCTGCCTCCTCCCGATTGCCTACCCGTATGCCACTCATGGCGAGAGGCCGACACCGCGCTGAATCGACGCTTTGCTCGCCCGTCCATGGCCTCCATATGATACAACTTTTTGCCGATTTGTCAACGGATATTGTGCGAACAACATCTCCAGGTTTCGTCTCCATATTACCGGACGTTTGTGCCGAGCCGCGGAACACACTCCGCGAAAACACGCGTGCACTGGCCTTGCCCTCGCGGTAGAATTAGGCGCGGGCCGGAAGTCCCATGGGACCGGCATGAAGCGAGTTCTGGTTTGGTGTGTGCGGAGCGCGAAGGTGGAAAGAGACGAGGACTTGATCGAGCGGATCAATCGGGGGCAGGCCGAGGCCTTCGAGCGCCTCTACCACCGCCACCGCGACTGGGTCTACCGTCTCGCCTGGCGCTTCACCGGCAATCAGCAGGATGCTCTGGACGTGGCGCAGGAGACCTTCGTCTACCTTCTCAAAAAGTTCCCCGGCTTTCGGCTCACGGCGTCCATAACGACGTTTCTGTACCCGGTAGTCAAGCATCTGTCGCTGAACATGCGCCGCAAGCGCCCGGCCGGGTCGCTGGACGAGGCGGCTCTCGCCGAAATTCCGGCCCCCGATCCGTCCGAATCATCGCGGGCGGAGCTGGCCGCGGCCATGGCGTCGCTGTCGAGCGAGCAGCGTGAGGTCGTGCTCATGCGATTCCTGGACGGCATGAGCCTGGACGAGATCGCCGCGAGCCTGGACATTCCCCTCGGCACGGCCAAATCCCGCCTGCACAACGCCTTGCGTAAACTGCGAGGCGATGTCCGGACACGCGCGTATTTCCTTGAATGAGACAAATTTTTGTCCGGAACAAAAATCTCAGATGCGATGAACTTTTTGCCCCGCCCGTGTGCTTAACGAGATGGAGATGCCAATATGACCGAACGCAGAGAACATCCTGATGACGAAATGGGCTTGAGCGTGTCGCCGAGCTTCGCTGAAGACCTCGGAGCGATCTTCGGCCCGCAGGGGCAGGTGCCGGAAGGTATCGATCGGGCCGTCGCGGAGGCGGCCCGCAGGCACTTGTGCCGACAGCCGCGCAGGCTCTGGTGGGTTCGCTGGGCGGTCGCCGCTGCCACGACCGCCGCGGCGGTCATCGTCTGGACCGTGTATGTACCGGCGTTTCGGGGACCCTTGCCTCGCGCCGCCCGCATTGCGGCCGAGATGAAGCGGGCCGACATCGACCGCAACGGCCGCGTGGACATCATCGACGCCTTCCAGTTGGCCCGGCACATCGAATCGGCAAGCCCGACGAAACGAAAGTGGGACATCAACGGCGACGGCCTCGTCAATCGCGACGACGTAGACAAGGTGGCATTGGCCGCCGTTCGTCTGAACAAAGGGGTCTAATGATGAAACGATGGATGATAGTCAGCCTGACAGGCGTGTGCATGGCGACATTGCTTACCGCCACACAGGTTGCCCGTGCGGTTCGACCGACAGAGCCAAGAGTGCGGTTTGCCCCCGTGCACATCTACCTCGATTCGGGCGACAAGCCGCTGGCGGCCTATCAGTTCGAGCTGAAGGCCACGACCGGCAGGATCAAGATCGTGGGCGTCGAAGGCGGAGAGCACGCCGCATTTAAAGAGGCCCCCTACTACGACCCGGCGGCACTGGCGAAGGATCGCATCATCATCGCCGCCTTCAACACGGGTCGCGACCTGCCCCAGGGCCGCACGCGCATCGCCACTGTCCATCTGCAGATCCTCGGCGCCGACGAGCCCGAGTACGAGCTCGACCTCACCGTCGCCGCCGACGCCGACGGCCGCAAACTCCCTGCCAAACTCACCCTGGAAAGAGGAGAAGTAAAATGAAGCGGGCCATCCTTCTCGCGTCCATTGCAGTCACGCTGGCGTTCCTGCTGACGGCGCTGTTCCTTCCGTCACTGAGTTGTAGCTCCCGCCCCCCTTCGTCCGCAAAGCCAGCGCAGCCACAAACGGCTCCCGAAGTCATGGCTGGGCCACCTGCGCGGGCGGAAACGAGATACCCGAAAGAATGGAAAGATGTCCGGGATCACGATTCTCCGGGCGTGCCGGCCCTGGGCGACAAGCCCACCACCGATGCCCTCTTCCGGTATCGCGAGGCCAAGCCCGACGGCTACGGCACGATGGGAGGGATGGGCATGGGAAGCTACGGGGGCAGAATGAGGGGATTGACTGCCCGACCCTCGGCGCGCGGGCGGAGGCCGGCGGAGCCGTGGTTCATGCTGGGACCCCGTACGCCGTCAGGGCGCGTCCCTGTCGATCTGGCTTATGTCACGGCCGATGAGATCTGGGTAATCGCCAGAGCCAAGACGCAGGCGGTGGGCGCCGAGTACGACACGCCCGGCTGCGGGGCGATGCTGGCGAAGATTGAGGAAGAGGAGATTCCCCTACCGCTCAAGCACACGGACGTCAAGGGACAAATCAGCGGCTACATCGCCACCGTTCACGTCGTCCAGCAGTTCCACAATCCCTACGACGAGAAGATCGAGGCGGTGTACGTCTTCCCGCTGCCCCAGAACGCCGCGGTCAACGAGTTCGTCATGGTCATCGGCGAGCGGCGGATTCGCGGCATCATCCGCGAGCGAAAGGAGGCCGAGCAGATCTACCGCGAGGCCCGCCGGCAAGGCCACGTCGCCTCGCTGCTGACCCAGGAGCGGCCCAACATCTTCACGCAGAAGGTCGCGAACATCGAGCCGGGCAAAGAGATCAACGTCGACATCAAGTACTTCAACACGCTGGCCTACGTGGACGGCTGGTACGAATTCGTCTTTCCGATGGTGGTCGGGCCGCGATTCAACCCTCCCGGCACCACCGACGGCGTAGGCGCCGTGGGACGAGGCAAAACCGGTCTCTCCGGCCAGCAGACCGAGGTCCAGTACCTCAAGCCCAACGAGCGCAGCGGACACGACATCGCCGTAGCGGTGGACATCGACGCCGGTGTCAGGATCGAGGAGATCGCCTGTCCCAGCCACGCGATCAGGAACAGCAAATCGACGCCCGAGAAGGCGCACATCCGCCTCAGCGAGCTGGACACCATCCCCAACAAGGACTTCGTCCTGCGCTACAAGGTGGCGGGCAAGCGAATCAAGTCGGCACTGGTCACCCACACCGACGAGCGCGGCGGCTTCTTCACGCTCATGCTCTATCCGCCCGACGACCTGCGGCACCTCAAGCGCGCCCCCATGGAGATGGTCTTCGTGCTCGACTGCTCGGGCAGCATGAGCGGCGAGCCCATCGCCAAGGCCAAGGACGCCGTCAAGCGGGCCCTCCGCAAGCTCGAACCCGACGACACCTTCCAGGTCATTCGCTTTTCCCAGAGCGCCTCGCAGTTCGGCCCGGACCCGGTACCCGCCACACCCGAGAACGTGCGAAAGGCGATCGCGTACGTCGATGCCCTGCACGGCGGCGGCGGGACCATGATGATCGAGGGCGTCAAGGCGGCGCTCGATTTCCCGCACGACCCGCGACGCTTCCGCCTGGTCTCCTTTCTGACCGACGGGTACATCGGCAATGAGGCCCAGATCCTCGGCGCCGTCCACGACAAGCTCGGCGACAGCCGGATCTTCAGCTTCGGCGTCGGCTCGTCGGTCAACCGCTACCTGCTCGACCGCATGGCCAAGCTGGGCAAAGGCGCCGTCGCCTACGTCGGACTCAACGACAGCTCTAATGACATCGTGGACCGGTTCTACGACTGCATCAGCCACCCCGCCCTGACGGACGTCGAGATCGACTGGGGCTCTCTCGAAGTGACCGGCGTCTACCCGGCCCGCACGCCCGACCTGTTCGTCGGCCGGCCCCTGATCGTCACGGGCCGGTTCAAGGGACACGAGGACACCACCATCCGCGTCACCGGCAGTCTGGGCGATCTGACGAAGGAAATCACTATCCCCGTGACCTTCGACGATGGGACCGCCACCCACGCCGGCGTCGCCTGCGTCTGGGCCCGCAAGCGCATCGAGGACCTGGCCGGAAGGGCCACCTACGACAACGACCCCGACCTGCCCGGCGAGATCCGCCAGGTCGCACTCGAATACGGCCTCATGAGCGCCTACACCGCCTTCGTCGCCGTCGATTCCGCCCACCGAACCCAGGGCGACCACGGCGTCTCCGTCGCCGTACCCGTACCCGTACCCGAAGGAGTCCGATACGAAACCACCGTACAGGACTGACCCGCCGCCGGCCGAGAGATCAGTGGAGGAAAGAAGCATGGTCGCGAACCGAAGCAATTCGCGCGGTCTTACACACATCGAAATCGTCTTTCTTGCGTTGGTGAGTCTGTTCCTTCTGGCGGTCGCGCCGGTGGCTTGTCGGAAGGCGCGGCATGACGGTGGGCGTGTGCGCTGTGCGGCGAACTTGATGCAGATCGGCAAAGCGATGCTCGTCTACGCCAACGATTACGAGGGCGTGCTGCCTCACGCGGGAAGTCGCAGCACGTGCTGGGGGCAGGTCCGTAACTGGCGGGCGGCGGATCGCTACGACGCCTTCGGGATCGCTCGCGCCTACAACACGGGCGGTGACGCCACGATCAGCTCGTGTTTCTACCTGCTGGTCAAGTACGCGGGCATGGCCCCGGGAGAGTTTGTGTGCCCGGGGGATGCGGGGACGACGACCTTCAAGCTCTCGGAAGTCCCCGACCTGCCCCCGGATTTCGAGCTGACCGACGCGTGGGATTTCGGGCCGGAGGCGTACCGCCATTGCAGCTACGCCTACCACATGCCGTTCGGCCTGTACGCCCTGACGACCGCGTATCACGATCCGGGCATGGCGGTAGCCGCGGACCGAAACCCGTGGTTGCGCAGCGCCGCCGCCGAAGGCACCCCCTTCGACCGATTCAAGCCCGACATCGCACCCTGGAACGCCACGACGGAACAGGCTCGCCAGGGCAATTCCATCAGCCACAACCAGGACGGCCAGAATGTTCTGTTCCTGGACGGTCACGTCACGTTTGAAGAACGCGCGTACTGCAGCCTCGATGACGACAACATCTACACGATCAGTACCTTCCCGGATACGGGCGATTCATTCGGCACGGCTCCCCCGCCCTGCCATTTCGATCCGAGTAATCGCTCCGATTCCGTCCTCGTCCACGATCCGGCCCCGGAGAAGCCCACGGTAAAGACGGCCGAACCCAAGCGCGTTGACACCCGCGACCTCGCGCAGACCGCCGTGGTCGCAACGCTCGATTGCCCCCTGCCGCCGCACAAGAACGTCATCTGGTGCGCGACGTTCCAGATGGCCTGGGACAAGCTCAAAGACGACATCATCGGCGAACCCATCCTGCTTCGGGACGAGCCCGAAATGGCCGCGCGTCTGAACGCCGCTCCGTTTCCGCCCGACGCCCTCGAAGCGGAATCCTTCTACGCGGCCGCCGGCCTCTTCAAAAACGGCATCATCGAGAAAATCCAGAGCGAAATGGCCAGGCGGTTTCCGAACGAGCCCGTTCCCACGTTTGACGCGCGGTACGAGGAGCTTCCCGAAGTGGTCCTGGCATACACCTACCTGAACGTCAACGTAGCATTTGAGCACCCTTTCTACGTCAACAAGAAAGCCTTCTCATTCCGCGATTCGAACGGCTGTAGTACGAAGGTTACCTCCTTCCAGACGCGCGATCCTTCCCCCTTTGTCGACACGGCCCCGGTCCGCCGGCAGGTGGACGTCCTCTGTTATCGACGCGGTAGCGCCAGAGATACGGCGGAATTCGCAGTGGATTTGTGCAAACATACGCAGCCGTATCAAATCGTGCTGGCTCGCGTTCCACGGGGCAAAACCCTCGGCGAGACCGTCGCTCTGACCGAGCAACGAATAGCCGGGTTCAGGAATGATCCGAACTACGGGTACCTGCACACGATGTCAAATCGAGACAAGCTCATCGTTCCCGATATCGCCTACGCCCT
Organism: uncultured Pirellulales bacterium; assembly: GCA_964415045.1. Taxonomy (GTDB): domain Bacteria; phylum Planctomycetota; class Phycisphaerae; order Sedimentisphaerales; family Anaerobacaceae; genus CAYPZL01. The sequence continues at coordinate 19,954 of CAYPZL010000016.1, forward strand.
GACGCATCACTTCGAGGAACTCCTGGGCAAGTTCTTGCGGAATCAGAACTGGCAACGGCACTTCATCTTCGAGGCCAGAGAGGTTGTCGACTTCGCCCTGACCCGCACGGGTCTGATTCTGAAATCGGAGGCCCGCCTCGCGATGGCGTCGGGTATTCGAGGTCCTCGCGATCTACCGCGGCACCTCTACTTCGACAGGCCGTTCTTGATCTACGTCAGGAAGCGCGAATCGAACGCCAAACCCTTCTTCGTGATGTGGGTGGACAACGCCGAGTTGATGCAACCCTACGAGACGGCGCCGTAGTGGTAGTGCATCATTACTCGTCAAATGATGAGTATCGTCCAGACGTTCGGTGTGGCAGCGTCAAGCGCAGCTTGGCGATGGCGCCTCTCGAATCCGAACGAACCATCGCCAAGGCCTGCGGCCTTGACGCTGCCACACCGTGTCCAACCCATCATACAAGGTATAACAGAGCAGTAGGGTGAGTTCTCAGGCCACGCGGGACCCTGAGACAGGCTGGAGGGGAACACATCAAAATGGAAAAGGCAAATAGCAAAAGTAAGGAAGTCATCCCGGCGCACCGGGATTCCGCAATTTTGATTTTTCATCTTTGATTTTTGATTTCTCATGGTGGCCTGCCACCTCGGGCAGGGGGACCGCACCCTGCGGAAACGCCTGGGTCCAGGACTCACGCTGCCGCTGCGTGAAAAAAAACGTGAAAAAAAGCGTTCGATGGCGTCACATAGAGCGGGATCGTCAGACTTAGATACAGGTAGGGATGTCTGGCTGCAACGAAGACTATGTTGAGTTGGCCCGAAAAGCACAGCTCGGCGACACCGAGAGTCTGAATCGCTTAGCTGAAGCGGCGAGGGTCCGCCTGCACGAATACGTGTTCCGCCTGACGTTGCAGGAGGATTTGACGCAAGACATCGTACAGGAGACGATTCTGGAAATGCTGCGAATCTTTGAGAGACTGCGGCGGCGTGAGAGGTTCTGGCCCTGGCTCTACGGCATCGCTTTCAACAAGGTACGCAACCACTACGGAAAGCGGTGGCGGCAGCGGACGCGGTCGTTTTCCGAGGTGGGTTACGAGCCCCGGGTCGCAGGCGGCGGTGACGCTTTGGCGGAGGCCGTCACCGCCGAGCTCAAGCAGGTCGTGCTCCAGTGCATCGGCGAGATGGAGCCGCGGCACCGGGCGGTCCTGAGCATGCGCTGCTACGACCAGATGTCGTATGCGGAAATCGCAAAATTGATGAACCGCTCGGAGATCGCGGTGCGGGCGCTGTTCTGCCGGGCCAAGAAGGCCCTGGCGCGGCGTCTGTCGGCGCACGGCCTGGGCAAACACTCACTGCTGCTGGCGCTGGTGGTGTTCGGGAAGGTCACAGCGACCACGGAAGCGGCCGCAGCGCAGGTCTCCGTAACAACCGCCACGCTAACGGTCGGCCCGCTGGCAGCCCTGGCGGCCCTGCTGACGGACAAGACAGCCGTCATCACGGCCTTGAGCGCTGCGGCGCTTATCGCGGGCTCGGTGACGGTCGGCCACTACCGGGTTCCGGGCTCGGTCGCCGCTTCGAGGCCCGGCGGCTCGGCCGTGCTGCCGGCGGCGCCGTGGGTGAGCGAGTCGGCGACCGCCGAGCAGGAATGCTGGCACTACTTCCCGCAGGGGCCTGACGGTGCGGTCATGACCCGCCTGCTGGAATACGAATCGCCCGGCACGCCGCCCTGCTGCCGCATCCTCGAAAACCAGTACGCCAATTACCATTATGACCAACGGCACGGGGTCGTTCGTATCGACAACCACCGGGCGTGGAAGCCCGACCTGTCGGTCAAGCGATTGCCCACGGACAGCGCCGCTCTGAGCGAGTTCATCGCGCAGGTCGAAGGAAGGCCCTCCAATATGGAGCAGGCCGCCAGCGGCCGCAGCGGGCTGCTGGTCGTGTGCAAACGCCAGGGGCGAGGGGAGAGCCGGATCTGGCGGGTCGAACGCCGCATGAACGCCCTGGCGGAAGAGTACTTCCACCACAGTTGGCCCGAGAGCACAAAGATCATCGACTGCCGGGACCCGATGCACAAGCGCGGGTGGACGGTTTTCCGCATCGAGGGAGAAATGAACGGCGCGGCGGTCTGCGGCAGCGGCCGCCTGCCCTTCGTCTACGCCGCCCGAGCCCGCCATGCCCCCTGGCTCAAGATGCGCGTCGGCCAGAACCTACGGTTCGTCGACACACCGGAGGGTGCGTATGTCGCCGAGGGCCACGACCTCATCGCCGTACGCCACCCGGGCGGGAGCTTTTTCAAGGGATTGGGGCGGCCCTGGCTCGGCTTGCACTGCATCGACACAATCCGGCGGGACGCTGCCGAGCGGCAGTTGCTGTTCGAGACGGCATACGACGTGTACACCGGCTGTGCGACCGTCACGGTGCACGCCGAGGCCCTCGATCTGGTCTACACCGTGGATATGGAAACCGACGTCGTCGAGAAGATCGTCTTCTTGCGCAGAGCGACGCAGGGAACCGGGCGCATCGGCGAGCTGCGCTTCGATTACATCCAGGACATCGGACCGATCGAGGATTCGTTTGCCGCCCCGCCGAGGAGCGTTTCCGCAGGCGCCTTCCACCCCGAGCCCGGCATGCTCTGGCTGAGCCGCCTCGCGGAAGAACGCTGAAAGGAGCGGAGGTCATGAAAACGGAAAAAGGCATGTTGACGGGTCTGGTTGCGGGTATGGCTCTGACGGTCTGCGTCGGGGTCTCGCCCCCGGCCGCGGGGCGGATCATCTATTGCGATCAGCGAAGCGAAGCCGTCGACGTAGGCGACGGATCGAGCTGGCGCGAGGCCTACCGGTGCCTCGAAAGGGCTCTCGCCGTGGCAGGACCGGGATCCGAGGTCCGGGTCGCCCAGGGTCTCTACCAGCCCGACCGGGAGGCAGAACCCTACCCCCGTTCGAGCAGATGGCACGTCGTCATCACCGGCGATCGCCACGCCACCTTCCGCATCCGCGCCGGGGCTGTGATCAAGGGAGGCTATGCGGGATACGGCGCGCCGAATCCCGACGAGAGGGACATCGACCGCTACGAGACCATCCTCAGCGGAGACCTGAAAGGCAACGACGTCGAATTCGCAAGCGAGGGATCACAGGACGTTTTCGAGTACGTCACGCACCCGAGCCTGGCCGACAACAGTCTCACCGTCGTGACCCTCGACGAAGGTCAGGACAACACCACCGTCCTGGACGGCCTGACCATCACGGGTGGCTTCGCCGACGGGGGCACCGAGGGCCAGAGCCATGCCGGGGGAGTCCCGGCGCCGAGCCCGCACACCGACGGCGCCGGCGCGTTCCTGGCCAACACCACCGCTACGTTCATTCGCTGCACGTTCTCTCGCAACGTAACCCGGTCCGCCCTGCAGGGCGCCGCCGGCGGCGCCGGTGTCGCATGTACCGGCAGCGGCACCAGCCCGAGCTTTCGCGAGTGCTCTTTCGAGGGCAACATCGTTTTCGGCCAGGCCGCCGCCGGCTACGGCGCCGGGGCCCTCGTATTCGCCTGCGATCCGCAGTTCGTGAACTGCACCTTTGCCGGCAATATTGTGGCGAGTCTCGACGCTCCCTGCAGCGGCGGCGCGATAGCCAGTTTCCAGGGCGATCCCAGGCTGAGCGGATGCCGGTTTACCGGAAACGCCGCCGACGGAGAGGGCGGAGCCATCGCCTGCTTCACCGGCGCCCCAACCATGGGCAACTGCTTGTTCAACGGCAACACCGCACGGCTCGGCGGCGCCCTGTTCTTCGAGCAGCAGGCGGTCCTGTCGCTGACCAACTGCACGCTGACGGCGAATCGCGCCTCCGAGGACGGGGGCGCCGTCTACCAGATCGGCACCGGCCGCAACATCCGGAATTGCATCTTCTGGGGCGATGCACCCAACGAGCTGCGGCTGGCCGATGACAGCACGAGCGGCCCGGTGTGGTACAATGACATCCAGAGCGGCTACCACGGGGCCGGGAGCGAGATGAACATCGACGCTGACCCGCATTTCCGCGATCCCGTCGGCCCCGACGGCATCGCCGGTACCCTCGACGACGACCTTCAGCTCTCGCTGGGCTCGCCCTGCATCGACGCCGGGTATAACAAAGCCGTGCTGTCGCTGGACGAGACGGATCTGGCCGGCTACCCGCGCCTCGCCGACGAGCACGTCGACATGGGCGCCTACGAATTTCACGGGCCGTTCCACTTCTACGTCGATGCCGCTCGCGGAGACGACTCCAACCCGGGCGGCAGCCCCGGAAAAGCATTTGCGACCATTCAAAGGGGCATCGATGCCGCCCGGAACGGCTATATGGTGATGGTCCTGCCCGGTCTCTACACCGAAGAAATCGACTTCCAGGGCAAAGACATCACCGTCATGGGTACAGGCGGCGCTCCCATCCTGGAGGCCCCGGGCGATTACGCCGTCTCCTTCTACTCCGCCGAGGGCCCGGGCAGCGTTCTCAAGAATTTCGTCATTCAGAACAGCGACACGGGCATCTTCATCGCGGGCAGCTCGCCGACGATACGGAACGTGACGCTGGCTAATAACGAGTTCGGCATCGCCGCGTACGCCGGAGCCAATCCCGACATCAGCAACTGCATCATCTGGGGCAACCTGGAGGGCGATCTCTTCGGCTGCACGACGCGTTTCAGTTGTGTCCAGCAAGCCGCCGAAGGCCAGGGCAACATCAGCAGCGACCCGCTTTTCGCGGATCTTGCCAACGGGGACTATCATCTGCTGGCCGAAAAGGGACGGTACGTTCCGGCCTATGGACTCTGGTCGTTCGACACGAGAACGAGTCCCTGCGTCGATGCCGGCGATCCGGCGGCGGACGCGGGCGCCGAGCGTATGCCCAACGGGGGCCGAGTCAACATGGGCGCTTTCGGTGGTACGGCCGAGGCGAGCATGAGCCAGTGGCCTCTGGCAGCCGACCTCAACCACGACGGAATCGTGGACCTGCGCGACCTGGCGATCGTCTGCGATCAATGGCTCATGAGGCTGCCCGGAGCGCCGGGGCCGCTTTCGGGAGACATGACCGCCCCGCAGCCGGACCCCGCCCAGTGGGACCCGTACGGCTTGCCCCGGGAATTCTACGCCGGGGGCGGCGGAGCATTTGACTACTGGGTCGAGATGAAGGCCCTCGAAGCGGTCGATCCCAGCGGGCCCGTGGAGTACTTCTTCGAGTGTCGCAAGCACCCGGGTGTCTTTCCCGACGGGTTGAGCAGCGGCTGGCAAACCGATCCGTCCTATACGATCCTGGTCGGCACAGCAAACCAGGCCCTCCAGTTTCGTGTCAGGGCACGGGACGCATACGGCAACATGACCGCGTGGTCCCCGTACGAACCGGCGATCCCCCGGCCGGAACAACCGGGCCACGCCCCCGGACCCCGCCGATAGGGCCGTGCAAACAACATGGAAAGCACGCCGGCTGCCAGGCAGCGGGATCGCATACAAAGCTGCCATTCTGTCCGCCTGCGCCGCAGAAAAGCGTAAGCGAAGGAGGAAACTCACTGGCCGCCAAGAGAGCGGCCATGAGCCACACGCACAATAACTGAAATCCCATACCCAGGATCAATAAATCCGAGGGCGACTCTTGACGCGCCCCCGGCCTTGGCATATCATAATTGGGAGTAGATTTGAAAAGCGAACAGCGGGAACCAGAATGCGTGCTGCAACGCGAGAAAACCGGTTCGGCTGGGGGGATGGCAAAACGACGCCATTGAGGCGCGGGCCGCCCGGGTTCACCCTCGTCGAGCTTCTGGTCGTGCTTGGCATCCTCTCCGTGCTTATGGCCGCCCTTTTGCCCGCATTAACACAGGCGCGCCGCCAGGCGCGAAGCATCGTGAGCGTGGAGAACCAGCGGCAGATTACGGCGGCGGTGAACTGCTTCGCCTCCGACGGCAACAACCGGTACCCTCCCTCCGTAGCGACCATCGGTTTCGGAGACGACTGGAACTGGCAGGAACCGACGATGCTGACGGGATACCTCAAGCGCAGCCCCTCGACCCATCGGGCGATGAGCTCGTACCTGCACGCTTACATCGAAGACGCGAGCGTCATGTTCTGCCCCAATGCGCCGCTGCGGTACAAGTACCTGCAGCGTGCGTGGCAGGCCGGCGAAGACTGGGACAATCCCGACACGGAGGCCAAGCCCGACGCCCTGAGCGGCGTGTACTGCTTCTACTGGAACTACGTCGGCTATCTCGGCGGGCGGCGCGGGCTCTTTCGGGGCCCCAGCGGGCCGGTTCGCGGCTATCGGGAAAGTACCATCATCGTGACCGATTACTTCGGATACGACCACTGGCGCAGCCTCAACGCCTACGGGAGCTGCGAGGAATTTCGAGAGGCTGAAATAACGGAAGGGACCGGGATCTCCTCGGCGTACTGGTCCCGTCCCCGGGGCGGCGCGGGGACCGCGCCCGACTGGGACCGGCTGCGGGTCAAGCTTCACGCCGGATACGTGGACGGACACGTCGAGGCCTACTTCCCGTCAGATACGATCCCCATGGCCGTGATTTGCGACACGGAACTGAACGAGCCCTATACACGCGGCATGGGGCCCGGCACATTCTACCTGCCCCGCGTCGGCCTGCGTTAGCCGGGTTCACCCCTTCGCGGACACGGTCCGGCGCGCAATCGCGACGACAAGCTCATCTGCCTCGCCGTCACTGCTCGGCCGGCAGCGGGCCCGGCGGCAGATTCTCCCGTAGATAACGGGTCAGGAGCGTGTAGAGATGGAGCCGCGTGTTCTTTCCCTCGTGGATGCCGTGTGATCGATTCGGATAGGCCATCATCGTAAAGTGCTTGTTGTGCTCGATGAGCTTGTTGACCAGGGCTTCGCAGCTCTGGTAATGCACGTTGTCGTCGGCGGTCCCGTGCACCAGCAACAGGTTGCCTTTGAGCTGGTGGGCGAAGGTGATCGGTGAGCCGTTCTTGAACCCGTCGGCATTGTCGTTGGGAAGCCCCATGTAGCGCTCCTGGTAGATCGTGTCATAGAAGCGCTGGTTGCTGACGAAGGCAATTGCCATGGCGGTATGATAGAGGTCGGGATAGCGGAAGATGGCGTTGAGACTCATGGAGCCGCCGCCGCTCCAGCCCCAGATGCCGATGCGATTCGCATCCACGTACGGCCGAGTCTCGATGATCCGGCGAACAGCCGCGGCCTGGTCGGCCGAGGCCAGGATGCCAATCTGGCGATAGACGCACTTGCGCCATTGTCGGCCGCGCGGGGCCGGCGTGCCGCGATTGTCCAGGCTCATCACGAGATAGCCCCGCTGGGCGAGCATCTGATGCCAGAGATAGCCTTTGCCGCCCCACCGATCCAACACGGTCTGGCCGGCCGGCTCGCCGTAGACGTGGAACAGAAGCGGGTACTTCTTCTCCGGATCGAAATCGGGCGGTTTGATGCACCAGCCGTCCAATTCGACGCCGTCACCGATATCGACCCGGAAGAACTCCGTGGGACCGATCTTCAACTCGCTCAGCGCTTCGCGCAGCTCCGAGTTGTCCGCAAACACGCGCACCGTCTTGTGATCGGGCAGGGAGACCAGTTCCGTAACCGAGGGCACACCAAAGGAGGAATACGTGTGAAACGCCCACTTCGCGTCGGGGGAGACATCGTAGGAATGGGTGCCTCCCTGGCACGCAGGCGTGATCCGCTCGATTTGACCGCCGCCATCCAACGCACAGCGATACAAGTACTGCTGCGTTGGATTGTCGGGCGAGGCGATGTAGTAGACCCAGCCCGCCTGCTCGTCGATCCGCACCAGACGAATCACGTCGAACGACCCCGGCGTGAGAAGCGTCACCTTCTTGCCCGTGCGGGAAATGGTGTACAGGTGGCGCCAGTCGTCGCGCTCGCTGAGCCAGGTGAAACGCTTCCCGTCGTCGAGCCATTGGAGCGCGTCGGTGACGTCGAGCCAGGCTTCGTCGCGGTCGGTGAAAACCGTCCGGGCCGTGTCTCTGCGCACGTTGGCGAGGATGACCTCGTTTGTGTTCTGGAGCCGGTTGAGCTGCTGGACGACGATCTCTCGCGAATTGTCCGCCCAGTCCATCTTGGGGATGTAGTGATTGCGACTGTCGTCGGACAGCTCGAACCAATGCGTCGGACCCCCACCGATGCGTACGGCGCCGACCTTGCAGGCGGAATTCTGCTGACCGACCTTGGGGTAATTGAACGTGGTGATCTTCGGATAAAGGCCGTCGATGTTGTTGATCATGCGGAACTTGCGTACGCCGGTGGTGTCGAACTGCCAGTAGGCAATCCACTTGCTGTTCGGGCTCCAGCGGAATCCATCGCGCAGACCGAATTCCTCCTCATACACCCAATCGCTCGTGCCGTTGATGATCGTGTCGGAGCCGTCGTCGGTCAACTGCGTGATTTCCAGCGTCTTGAGCTTCTGCACGTACAGATTGTTCTCGCGCACGTAAGCAACGTAGCGACCATTCGGCGAGAACTTGGCAAACATCAGCGTGGACGGCTCGGCCTTGCCTCCCAGTTTCTCAAGCTTGCCTTCGGCGAGGTGGAGCACCCAATAATCCCCCCGGGTGTTCCGGCGCCACACGCGTTTGCTGTTGGTGAAAATCAGGAGCTTCGTGCCGTCCTGTGACCATGTGTAGTCGTCTATGCGCAGCGGCTTGGACTGTTCCGGCGGCACCAGCCGGGAGGCGGGCACCAGCACCTCGCGCCGTCCCGTCGCCGGGTCGTACCGCACGATGTCCTTTCCGTCTTTGGTATCTTGCGAATCCTCCAGGGCCGTGTAGCCCGAGCCGTCCTTGAGCCAGCGGGTCGCGCCCAGAGATTCTTCCTTGAAATCCCCGGAATCGAAGATGCGTTTGACGGTAAGAACCGAGGGATCGTTCGGCTCCTCGGCCCGTACGCGGCCACCGCTCGCAAGAAGAAATACCAGGCTCCCCAACAACAAAGAGCGTCGCATCGTCATAAGAATCCTTCCTGTTGAATTCATCTTCCGTCGCGCCGAGCACGAAATCGGCGAGCGCCGATTGTAGCCGGCGCATCGGCTCGTGACAAGAGACGGCTCCACCCTCCAACACACGTCGTTGCCCCCGGCCGATCATGAATCCACTTCGCGATTTCCGGTAAATCGCGTATAATCCTGAGCCGATGAAGTATGGAAAAGTCCGGACCGCAACAGAGCAGGAGATGTATGACCGATAATATAACGCTGCCGGCGCGAGTCACCCACGTGAAGGTAGGCGAAAAGGACGTGTATCTGGTGGGCACCGCCCATTTGTCGAAGGAGAGCGTCGAAGACGTTCGCAGCACGGTCGAGCAGACACAGCCGAAGGCGATCTGCGTGGAGTTGTGCAAAGCCCGGCATCAGGCGATGACCCAGGCGGACAACTGGAGCAAAATGAACATCTTCAAGGTGATCCGGCAGAAAAAAGCCGTGTTCCTGCTGGCCCAGTTGATCATGACCTCGTTCTACCGGCGGCTCGGCGAAAAGCTCGGCGTCCAGCCGGGGGCCGAAATGCTCGAAGGCATCACGATGGCCGAGAAAACCGGGGCCGAGCTCGTCCTGGCCGACCGGGATATCGAGATCACACTCAAACGCGTGTGGGGGTATCTGGGCTTCTGGAACAAGCTCAAGCTTATGATGCAGCTTATGTTGGGAATCTTCACCCGCGAGGAAATCGACACCGACATGATCGAGAACCTCAAGAAGAAGGACCAGCTTGAGGCCGTCATGGAGGAATTCGCGGGCAAATTCCCCGAGATCAAGAAGAGGCTGATCGACGAGCGCGATACCTACCTGGCCCAGGAGATTCGTACCGCGCCGGGCGAAACGGTCGTGGCCGTCGTCGGGGCCGGGCATGTGTCAGGCATTGTCGAGCAGATCCAGCAGGACCACTGCCTCGACGAGCTCAAGGAGTTGCCTCCCAAATCCCGCTGGCCGGTGATCCTCAAGTGGGGCATCCCCCTGGCGATCGTGGCTCTGCTGTTGTACGGGTTCACCAAGGGCACCGCCCACGGCATCGAGAACATCTACATCTGGTTCCTCGTCAACGGCGTGCTCTCGGCCATCGGCGCCGCGTTGGCGCTGGCGCATCCGATAACGGTCCTCTCGGCGTTCCTGGCCGCCCCTTTGACGAGCCTGAATCCCTTTTTTGCCGCCGGTTGGGTGGCCGGAATCGTGCAGGCCGTGATCAAGAAGCCCAAGGTCAGCGACCTCGAAGACCTGCCCGACGCCATCAGCACGATGAAAGGCTTCTGGACCAATCCCGTGACCCGCATTCTGCTGGTCGTGGCCCTGGCCAACGTGGGCAGCGTGGTCGGCACGTACGTCGCCGGCACGTGGATTGCCGCCCGGTCGATTTCCGGCAGCGAGCGCGTGGCGCTATTCGACGGCAAGAGCCTGGACGGCTGGACGGTTCTCAAGTGCGAAGCGACCGCCGACGACGGGAATATTCTCATCAGCGCGGGCAACGGACTGGTGCAAACGCAAGAGCAATATGGCGATTTCGTTCTGGAATTCGAATGGAAGCCGTTGCGAGACAACCAGTGGGACAGCGGCGTCTACTTCCGCTACGACTCCGTCCCGCCGGACCGGCCCTGGCCTGACCGCTACCAGGTCAACTTGCGGCAGGGCATGGAGGGCAACGTCGGCTCCCTGCCTGAAGCCCGTTGCGAAGGGCTGATCAAAGCGGGCCAATGGAACCGTTTCAAGCTAACCGTGCAAGGCACCAAAGCCTCGCTGGAAATCAACGGTACGTCCGCCTGGACGGCGGACGGGTTGACCGGCCCCGAGAAGGGGTATATCGCCCTCCAGGCCGAGGTGCCCGGAGGCGGAGAACATCGCTTTCGGAACCTCTACCTGACCGAATTGGACTGATCGCTCCGCCGCGGCTGCCGCAGGCACAGTCGCACCGCTGGCATTCGACAGACGGTTGACCGGCGCGCCGTTTCCGGGTACGATACGCCCTTTTAGAGCGATTAGGAGTACTCGGAAATGACAAATGTGACACTGGTCACCGGGGATGGGATCGGCCCGGAGATTGCAGAAGCCACCAGGCGGTGCATTGACGCCACCGGCGCGCAGATTCAGTGGGATATTGCCGAGGCCGGCACGGACGTCATGGAGCGGGAGGGCACTCCCCTGCCCGATGCGACGGTCGAGTCCATCAAGCGCAACGGCGTCGCACTCAAGGCCCCGATTACCACGCCCGTGGGCACGGGATTTCGCAGCATCAATGTGCACCTGAGACAGAGCCTGGACCTCTACGCCTGCCTGCGGCCTTGCAAGAGCTATGCCGGCGTGCGGAGCCGGTACGAGGATATCGACCTGGTCGTCGTGCGTGAGAACACCGAGGATTTGTACGCAGGGATCGAGTTCGAGAAGGGCAAGGACGATACGCTGGAGCTGATCGACTGGCTCAACAAGCACAGCAAACGCACCATCACCCAGGACGCCGGGGTGAGCATCAAACCGATCTCGGTTGCCGCTACGGATCGCATCGTCCGTTTCGCCTTTGACTACGCCCGCAAGATGGGCCGCAAGAAGGTCACCAGCGTGCACAAGGCCAATATCATGAAATTCTCCGACGGCCTGTGGCTCGACGTCAGCCGGCAGGTCGCCAAGGACTTCCCCGATATCGAGTTCGAGGATCGCATCGTCGACAACATGTGCATGCAGCTCATCCAGAAGCCCGAGCTGTACGACGTGATCGTCCTGCCCAACCTCTACGGCGATATTCTCAGCGACCTCTGCGCCGGCCTGGTGGGCGGGCTTGGCGTCGCGCCCGGAGCCAACATCGGCGACAAGGCCGCGATCTTCGAAGCCACGCACGGCAGCGCCCCGAAGTACAAAGGCCAGAACAAGGTCAATCCCACGGCGTTGATCCTGAGCGGCGTCCTGATGCTCCGCTACATTGGAAAGAAGGCCGAGGCCGACAAGCTGGAGAACGCCGTGGCGGCCGTCATCGCCGAGGGCAAGGACGTCACCTACGACATGAAACCGGACCGCGACGACCCGACCGCCGTGGGAACCAGCGAAATGGCCGACGCGATCATCAGGAAAATCGAAGCCTAGAGCGGGCAGCCGTACCCGTGCAGGAAAGGAATCGGACATGGGCAAGAAAGTGCTCGTTCCCATCGCCGATGGAACGGAGGAAATCGAGGCGGTTTGCATCATTGACACGCTGCGGCGGGCCGGTGCGGACGTGACCGTCGCCTCGGTCGGGCAACGTGAGGTAACGGCCAGTCGTGGAGTCAAGCTCGTGGCCGATGCGTGCCTTTCGGACTGCCTGGATGAGACCTACGATTGCATCGCCCTGCCCGGAGGGATGCCCGGCGCCGAGCACCTGCGGGATTGCGGTGACCTGATCGGCAAGCTCAAAGAGCAAAAGGCGGCCGGACGACTGTACGCCGCCATCTGCGCCTCACCGGCAGTCGTACTGCAATCCCACGGCCTCCTCGAAAACACCAGGGCAACGTGCTACCCGTCGATGCTCAACGAACTGGACCCGGCCTGCGCATCCGATGACCGCGTCGTCGCCGACGGCAACTGCATCACAGGCCAGGGCCCCGCCGTGGCCATTGACTTCGCCCTGAAGCTGGTCGAACACCTCTGCGGCCCCGACGAGGCCGAGGAGATCGCGAAAGCCATGTTAACGGCAATCTGATAGGGAACAACACAAGCAGTTCGCCAAATAGAACCGCTGCATGCCCTCTATGAAGCGGGCAATTCTCGCAAGGCGTCTCGAAACACCTGGAAACTATGAGAGGTGTTTCCTTCGATATTCCAGTGTGCAGCCACCGTGCGAGCAGCTTCGATTTTCCGCAGCCCACTGTGGAAGTATCCCGCCCTTTGCATAATCCTCTCGAACGCCTCCCACGTCCCGCCTCCGATGGCGTCGGGGTTGCGATACTGAGCCTTGCCAGGAATTGTCACAGGAACCTTGGGGTAAGCCGAACATACCGCCTGCCAGTCGCCGAAGTACCAGGCCTCCAACTCCTCAATGACCAGACGGTTGACAACCGAGTACGCGCCACCTCGCGCAGCGGATTTTGTGACAAGACCAGCCTCAGAGGCTATTCGCTCCATTCGCTCCTTCAAGACATTGCAGTCATCGTCGTCGCGATCTATCACAACCACAATGCGCCAGTCGTTCGGCAGCCAAGAACGGTATCCTTTGAGTCGGGCGGGCAATTTCGCGAGCAGATCATCCTTGCACTGAGAGGGATACACTTCGAAGGTCAACTCGTCCAGCAACCGGGGGAGCAACAAACGCAAAGCCGCCTCCATTGACGGCTCTTCGACAAGCACCTCCACATGTGTTACGGTCATTGGCGGGCTCCTGACTCCTTCGGAGCCCCGGAATTGACCAGAGGATCCCCCAGGCCGAAGCGGCCTTCCAGCCACAAGTGCCCCATCGACGCCCCGGCACGAACAAATTCTCGAATCCCGCGCAGATCAGCCGCTCGTCGGACTTGGCTATATCCTCGCTCGTCCCTGTAGACCACACGGACTTCTTCTGGTCCCATACCATTGAGGAAAAACGGCGAATGCGTAGTCACCAAAACTTGGGAAGTATCGGATGCCGCGCGGCATTCCTCTGCAAGCTCGGGGAGCAAACGCGGATGCAGAAAATTCTCGGGCTCTTCAATACCGATGAAGCGAGGCGGATTGGGGTCCATGAGAACGATCAAGTATGAGAGCATTTTCAGAGTGCCGTCCGACACGTACCTGGAAATGATCGGCCTGTCAAATGGCGCGTCCTTGATCTGAAGAAGCAGCCGGCCATCCTGCATTGGCTCTGCCTCCACACGTTCAAGACGCGGTACCCGGCGTCGCAGCGTCTCGAAAATGCTCTCCAAATGCAAGGGATGTCGCTCCTTGAGGTATTGTACCACATTGGGCAGGTTATCTCCCGTCTTGCTCAGTCGCTCTTGCGGGCCGGCCTCCGGCTGCCCCCTTGTATCCTGAATCGACAAATACGAGACATACCAATCCGTTATAAACTCGCGAAGGGCCGCCACACGAGGATGTTCGGCGAATTGCCCAAGCGTGTTTACAGCGATCAGATCGGCAGACCGAAGCGGAATCTCGACGCGCTTGTCCGTCTCATCCGGCATCTCTCCGCTCGCCGCACGCCCTTGCCCCTTCTGGTATTCAAGAAACCGAAAAGGCCTGCCGTACTGTCCACGCTTCCACTGCAACCATTCGTCGCGGACGTAGGGGCCTTTACTGCCTTCGTCAATAGCCAAGTGGTAGGTAATCAAAGGCTGCCTCGGACGTTCTCGGTACTTGATTTCGATAACAAGCGGACCCTTCTGCCCCCGCGTCTTCAATTCGCGTGCCCTTCCGCGGCGGTCCCATGCATAGCGCAGGCCAAACTGGAAACACTCCGACAGGAAATTGAAGACGTCGAAGATGGTCGATTTCCCGCTGCCGTTGGGGCCCAGCAAAACCATCAGCGGCGTGATCTTCTTGAACTCCACATCCTGCAAGGCACGATAGTTCTTCACTCGCAACGACTCGATCCTCGCGGGTGTCGACTGCTCCCGTACGCGTCGAAGGCTCTTTGTCATTTAAACATCCTTTTCAGCTCAAAGGTGTCGGCCGAACCGAATAGTCTGCAGAGAACACCGTTGCCCCCCTGACGGCAGGAGATGCACAGTCTTTCCCATCTTCCCACAGCCACCTCCGGAGGAACCGGGGATATCACACTCGTTTCAAGGCTATCACTCAATCCAACCAAGAGTCGACGGCCACACACAGAAACGAACTCTCTGCATGCTACAGTTCCCAATGGCACATCGCTTCGTCCAACCTTCGTCTGCATCGACTTTCCCTTCACACTAAGGTGAGATCATAATACATCGCCTTCTGAGGGTCAATGTGGACATCTGAGATTCTTTGGCCGTCAGGCCGCACCTTGACCCGAGAAAGGTTCTCGGGTAAGACTGCCGGGCATGCCGATTAACCAGGACCAATACAAGGCAATTGTCTCGGGGCGGCGTCAGGACGCCGGAGCGCGGGTCGTGAGGTGTCTGCTGGGTGCACCCGCGCTTGGCTATGGCTTGGCTGTTCGCATCCGCAACCACCTTTATTCGAGAGGGTGGCTCACGGCTCACGCGGCCGGGGTGCCGGTGATCAGTGTGGGCAACCTGACGGCCGGCGGCACCGGAAAAACCCCCCTGGTCGCCTGGCTGGCGCAGTTCCTTAGAGACAGACATCTTCACCCCGCCATACTCACGCGTGGCTACAAGACACAGAAAGACACACCTTCCGACGAGCCGGCGGAGCTGGCGGCGATGTGTCCGGAGGTGCCGGTGGTGATCGATCCCGACCGCGTGGCAGGCGCCGCCGAAGCCGTCCGCAACCACGGCGCCCAGGTTCTGCTCCTTGATGACGGGTTCCAACACCGCCGGCTTGCACGCGATCTGGACATTCTGACTATCGACGCGACGCTGCCGTTCGGCTACGGCAGGCTGTTGCCGGCGGGCCTGCTGCGCGAGCCTCTCGCCGGAGTGGCCCGGGCTCATGCGGCGGTCCTGACCCGCTGCGACCAGGCAACTGACGACGAACGGCTCCGAATCGAAGAGCGCCTCCGGCATATCAACGACAAGCTGGTAGTAGCCACATCCGTCCACGCCCCCGTCAGTGCCGCAGTGGAACAAGGCAACAGCATCGATCTCCCGGAATTGCGAAACAAGAGAGTCTTCGGCTTCTGTGGCATAGGAAATCCCCAAGCGTTCTTTGGCACCCTCCAGCGTTTGGGATGCGTCCTGGTGGGATCGCACGGCTTCGACGACCACTACCACTACACCGACCGCTGCCTTCGTGAAGTCCACGAGAAAGCGAAACAGTGCGGTGCCGAGCTCGTGGTGACCACGCAGAAGGACTGGACAAAGATCGCCCCCCTGCCCCGGCCGGCCCGGGAACCCCGTTTTGCCTGCCTGACGATCAAACTCGAATTGAGGCAGGGAGCCGCAGAGTTTACGGCCTTGATCGAACGCACCCTGGTTGATAGAATACGGCTTTTGCAGAGATCCGGGAGGCAGGAGGCATCCCGGTCCGACAAGTGAAAATGTACGAACAACTGCTCAAAACGATAGGAAACCTCGGCGCCCCCAGAATCCTGGTGGTCGGCGATTTCATGCTTGATGTGTACGTTTACGGTGACGCCGTGCGTATCAGCCCCGAGGCCCCTGTGCCCGTGCTCAAGGTGACCGAAACCCAATACCGGTGTGGGGGGGCCGCCTCGGTGGCCGCCGACGTAGCGGCATTGGGAGCAACGCCCGTCTGCATCGGCGTGATCGGACAGGACGCCCATGGGAAGATGCTCCGGGAAAACCTGGCGGCGCTTGGTGCGGACCTGGCGGGGCTGCAAGAGGTGCCCGGTCGCCCCACGATCACCAAGCAAAGGCTCATCGGCCTGGCCCAGCATCGCCACAAGCAGCAACTGATGCGGATCGACCGGGAGCCGGCGGAACCGTTATCACGCGATCTCGGCGAGCGCATTGTCCAACGATACCGGGAGCACCTGCGCGAGGTGGACGTCGTCTGCCTGCAGGATTACAACAAGGGCATGCTTGCCCCCCTGCTGTGCCAACAGATGATCGGCCTGGCGCAGGAGGCGGGCACGCGGGTTCTCGTGGATCCGGCCCTCGGGCACGAATACGTCCCGTACTCGGGGGCGACCGTGCTGACGCCGAACCGCCGGGAGGCGGCGACGGCCGTGGGGCATGCAATCGAGAGCACTGCCGAGGCGGCCGAGGCGGCCTGCCGTCTGCGCCGGGACCTGGCCCTCGATGCCGCGGTCATCACACTCGACAAGGAGGGAGCCTATCTGGCGACGGAAGACATCAGCGAGCTGGTGCCCGCCAAGCCACGAAACGTATACGACGTGACGGGCGCCGGAGACGCCGTGCTCGCCACGCTGGCCGTGAGCCTTGCGGCCGACAGCGATTATCTCACGGCCGTCCATCTGGCCAACATCGCCGGAGGCATCGCGGTCGAGAAATTCGGAACCGCCACGGTGACGGTCTCGGAAATGGTGCACGAGATCGCCGAGCGCTTTGGAGCGACGAACACAAAGCTACGCGCGCTCAACTCGCTTCTGGATGAACTCAAGGGGCGACGCGAGCGCGGACAAACCGTCGTATTCACCAACGGGTGTTTTGACGTCATCCATCGCGGGCACATCGAGTACCTGCAATTCTGCAAAGCCCAAGGCGACATCGTCGTGGTCGGTCTCAACAGTGACGATTCCGTTCGCGGCCTCAAAGGCGAGAACCGACCCATCAACAACCAGATCGACCGAGCCGCCGTGCTGTCCGGGCTTGAGAGCGTCGATTTTGTCACGATCTTCGACGAGCCCACGCCGATGCACGTGCTCGAGCAGATTCGTCCCGACGTCCTCATCAAAGGCGGCGACTGGGGCAGCAAGAAAGGCGTCGTCGGTCACGAACTGGTTGAATCGTACGGTGGCAGGGTCATGCTCGCCCCGCTGGTCGCGGGCAAGAGTTCGACCGCCACCATAGAAAAAATGAAGGCGTTGCGAACGAAGGCCTGATGAGCGCGATGAACCGGGAGACAATCCAGGAGGCCCTTGACGCCCATAGGCAGATGGTGGCCGAGTTCGAGCGTGCCGGCACGAACACGGTAGTCGCTGCGGCCGAAGCCATCACGGGGGCATTCAGGCGAGGGGGCACGCTGTACCTCTGCGGAAACGGCGGTTCGGCCGCAGACGCGCAGCACGTCGCCGGGGAGTTCGTGGGACGTTTCCGCGCAGATAGAAAGGCCCTGCCCGCTGTGGCGCTGTCCACCGATACATCCGTATTGACCTGTATTGCAAATGACTATGATTACAATGCCGTCTTTGCCCGACAGGTTGAGGCGTACGTGAAAGAAGGTGACATCTTGTGGGCTTTCTCGACAAGCGGGGCCTCGGCCAACGTCCTCAAGGCCGCCGAGGTCGCCAGGGGCAAAGGCGCCCGGGTCATCGCCTTCACGGGCAAACCGAACAGCCCGCTGGAAGCGCTGGCCGACATTTGCCTCTGCGCCGACGCGGCGCTGACGGCCCGGAGCCAGGAAATCCACCAATTGGCGTATCACATAATCTGCGACCTCGTGGAACAGAGTTTCTGCGGGTAACATGACGGGTACAGAATACTATGGCGAACAGCGCGGTGTTTTTTGATCGAGACGGAACGCTGATCCACGATCCCGGGTATCTTAGCCATCCCGACCAGGTCGAGTTGCTGGACGGGGCGGCCGAGGCCCTCAAAGAGCTGCAGCTCCTGGGCTACAAAACGGTCGTCGTCTCGAATCAGTCGGGCGTCGCACGCGGTATGATCACCGAGGAGACGTTGGAGAAAATCCACGGGAGATTGGAGGAACTGCTCGCTCAGAAGGGAGCGTCCCTCGATCGGATTTACTATTGTCCGTACCATCCCGATGGTGCGATCGCCAGGTACCGCAAAGACAGCGACTGGCGCAAGCCCGAGCCGGGAATGCTGCTGGCGGCCGCGAAGGAGATGGACCTTGATCTGGCCAAATCGTGGATGGTGGGAGACAGCAGCCGCGACATCGAGGCCGGCCGCAGAGCCGGTTGCGCAACCATCCTCATAAGCGCGGCACAGGCAAGCCGCGAGGAGGCGGAGGCAAGCCCCCCCGATCACGTCGCGGTCAATATCCGCGAGGCGATCAACATCATCAAGAAGAATCATCGTGCCGACCGGAAAAGTCGCGAGGAAGTCTTGCCAATAACGGAGGAAGAAGGAGCATCCGTCGCACGCTTCCCCCAAAATGTCGCGCCGGAAGAAGAAGACAAACTTGAATCGGCTCAGGCCGAAACGCCTTCGGCACCGGCCGAACCTGCCACGTCCTGCCCGGAGGTAGAAGAACTGCTTTCGAGCATTCTGGAGCAGTTGAAACGAATGCAGAAATCGGAGATGTTCGGCGAATTCTCTCTTCTGCGTTTGCTGGCGGGCGTCGTACAGATCTTCGTGCCGTTCTGCCTGTTGATCGCGTTCTGGCTCCTGATGAGCTCGGATTACCAGAATGGCGGGATCCTGGTGGCGCTTGGCTTTGCCGCGGTACTGCAGTTGATGGCTTTGACGTTTTACCTCATGCGGGGTCCACGATAGAAAAGGAACAAGAAACCGAAGACGAAGATCGCACCGCCGGTGCGATCCGGAAAGTGACGCCCTGCTTGCCGGAAGACCGGGGCGCAAGAGAATAGACAACGATGAAGTCAGTCCTTGGAGACATCCAGACATTGGCGATTCGCTGCCCCAACTGGGTGGGTGACGTCGTGATGGCCACGCCGGTGTTCGAGTGCCTGCGCCGCAATCTTCCACAGACCCGAATCATCGGCCTGCTCCGAAAGAACGCCCGGGGCATTCTCCGGGACAGCCCCTGGTTCGACGATTTCGTGGACGCCCATGACAAATCGTGGTCCGGTTTTCAACACATGCGGAAACAGCTCGGCGCGATCAAGCCGGACGCCGCAATCGTTCTGACCAATTCCATACGCTCGGCACTGACGATGCGATTGAGTGGTATCAAACGGATTTACGGCTATCGACGTCAGTGGCGGGACCTGTTACTGGCGGGTGGTCCGGCTCCCACACGCAACGGGCACAAAGCGATTCCCGCTCCCATGGCGGACTACTACCTCGAAATCTGCCGCTGGCTCGGTCTTGTCTGCCCGGAGCATCCGGAACCCAAGCTGTACATCGGCGCCGAACTGGCCGCTCGGGGGCAGATCCTCCTGCAAAAATACGGAATCAACGACGGGGATTTTCTGGTCGGGCTGAATCCCGGCGCCAGCTTCGGCTCGTCAAAGTGCTGGCCCGCCGAATCCTTCGCCCGGGTGGCGGAACTGTGTCGGAAGCACCTCAATGCTAAGGTCGTCCTCTTCTCCGGGCCTGGCGAGGAAGAAATCGCGCAGGCGGTCCTCCGCCAGACTCAAGCCGAGATCATCTGGCCTCCGGCGGGTCAGATCGACCTGGAAATGCTCAAGCCTTTTGTGCAGCGATGCGACCTCATGATTACCAACGACACCGGTCCGCGCCACTACGCCGTGGCCCTCAACGTGCCGGTCGTTGTCATCATGGGACCGACCGACCCGCGATATACCAACGCGAACCTGGATCGTACCGTCGTCGTACGAAAGGAACTCGACTGCTCTCCGTGCCACAAGAAAGTCTGTCCCAGAGAGCACGAGTGCATGAAAGGCATTCAACCGCAAGAGGTCTTCGCCGCCGTGGAACAGCTTCTGAGGAAATGCAGATAATCTCATGGATCCCGCGATTTACCAGCAACGATGGCACAAACTACGCGAAAGCAAGGCCGATTCAGAGGCCCTCAAGCAACTGTCGCGCCAAGTGGCCTTCTCCTTTATTGACAAGTACTTCCAGAGCGGCAAATACGTGCCGGCGTATATCGATCTGCTCTGCGAAATGGCCACCTTCTTTGCAAAGACGGATCTGAACAACATCGCCTCGTCCGCCCTTTTCGGCATCATCGTAGAGAAGCTGTGCGACGACTTCGAGGACCTTCCGGTCCAGGTGTACAGCCGGGTGATGTGCCAGGTGGTCACGTGCTGCCGGCGCGTGCCGGCGGGCAAGGGCCTCGACCGGCAGTTGGCCCGTTTCGGCATTTCATCGTTCGAACAGTTGTACAAGCGCGCGGTTGCCACCCACACGCACCCGTACCGGTACAAAAAGAACAGAAGTCCGCGTCTGATCGTCCTCTTGTCGCGCGTAACTTTGGGGGCCGACGTGGCGATCCTGAGCGTGATGATTCAGCGGCTCAAGCACCTCTTTCCCGAAGCCGATATGCTCATCGTGGGCAACCGGAAACTGCACGGCCTCTTCGGGGGCAATCCGGAACTGCGTCTGCGCGAGCTGAGTTACGCCCGTCGCGGCGGACTCTTCGAGCGATTCTCCAGTTGGCACGCGACTCTCGACATCCTGCGCGAGGAAACCGCAGACCTCAACGACGACGACGTTCTACTGATCGATCCGGACTCGCGTATCTCGCAGCTCGGCGTTCTACCGGTCACCGACCGGGACAACTACCTGTTCGTGAACACGCGCGACCACGTGCTCTCGACCAGCGGCAAGTGTGTGGCGGAATGGACAAACGATTGGATGGACGCCGTATTCGGCGAAGCAGACTTCTGCTATCCGACCGTTTGGGTGCCGGGTTCGACCATGAAAGCGGCTCAGGCAAAAGTCGCCGCGTTGCGAGCGGCCGGGGCCAGCCGGGTCATCGCGGTGAACTTCGGTGTGGGGCAGAATCCGAGAAAACGAGTGGGCCTCGAATTCGAGAAGCGCCTGTTGCGCACGCTGGTGGCGATCCCCGGAACGGTGGTGATCCTGGACCGCGGGTTTGGCGCCGACGAGGTCTATCGTTCCGCCATGCTGGCCGCCGACATGAAAACCTGTGGATTTCCATGCGCGGAAGTACCTTTCGCGAAAGCGGACTTCCCCTCGATTTCGCACGGCCTGGTGGCCGTCGAGTGCTCCATTGGAGAAATGGCGGCTCTCATCGCCCACAGTGACGAGTACATCGGATACGACTCGGCCTGTCAGCACATCGCGGCGGCGGCGCGCACCCCCACCTTGACCGTCTTTGCCGGCAGCAACAACAAGAATTTCGTCCGCCGCTGGAGCGCGTGCGGGGAAACCGACTGCAGAATCGTACACGTCAATACGCTGACCGATCCGGAGCATGTGAGGCTTAACGAGATCATCTCGCGCATCATGCAGGAACGAGCGGAAAGGACGCCGAAATCGCCGTCGCGATACAAGGAAGTCCGCCGCAGCCGAAAACCTGAGGCAACGGAAGAAAAGTCGGCGACATAGGAGTTCTCTGCGATCGCGTGAGTCCACGCAGTCGCGCAGCCACGATGAAGATACTATTCATATACCCATCGACAGACTCTCAGTTGGGCTTCAACTACGGCGTGGCGCACATGGCCGCCATCCTCAAAAGGGCCGGACATGAAATCGCGTTCTGGCAACTCTGCGAAGACATCCAGCCCTTGCCGTCGGAGCAGGAGTTTCGCGCACACCTCGCGCGAGAGAAGCCCGACATGCTCGCGTTTTCCGTGGTGACAAACCAGTGGGCCTATACGCAGACTCTCGCCAAGTGGGCGAGAGAAGAAGTCTCCGTCCCCTTCGTCATCGGCGGCATTCACACGCTGGCCAACGCCGAGGAGATTCTCAAGACCGGACTGTTTGACTACGTCTTCCGGGGTGAATGTGAAGACGCCTTCGCGGAGTTCGTGGACAAGATGCAGCGCGACGAAAGCATCGAGAACGTCCCGAATCTCGCCTGGGCCGAGAAGGGCCGGATCAAGATCAATCCGGTCGGTCCCCTGCCCGAACTCACGCGGCTGCCGCTGAAAGATTACGAGAGCATGGATTTTCAGCGGTTGATCGACGCGAAGAACGGCTGGGTCGGGCTTATGGCGTCACGAGGTTGCCCGTTCTCGTGCACGTACTGCTTCAATCACGTCATGGTCGAAGCGTACAAGAAAGACCGGCAGTGCAGCTTCCGGGAACTCAACTACATCCGGCGATTCACCGTCGGGCAGATGATCGATGAGATCAAGTATCTCCTCAAGCATTATCGCAACATTCGCATGTTCATCTTCGACGACGATCTTTTCACCTTCGATAAAGACTACGTCAAAGAGTTTTGCCAGGCGTATCGCAAGGTCTGCGATATCCCGTTCGTTGTCAACGCCCACGTGGGATTCTTCGACGACGCCTGCGCCGGCTACCTGGCGCAGGCCAACTGCAAGATCGTCAAGTTCGGGGTCGAATCGGGCAGCGCCGAGATCCGCCGGACGATACTCAACCGCCACATGAGCAACGAGAGTATCGTCGAAGCCATGGAGGCCGTACGCCGCCACGGCATGCACAGCTCGGTGTTCATCATCATCGGGTTTCCACACGAAGGCCGCCAAGAGGTCTTCGATACCGTCGAGCTCCTGGGCCGGGCCCGCCCCGGGCGGTTCCGCTGGACCTATTTCTTCCCGTTCCCTGGCACCAAAGCCCACGAGATCAGCATGAGCGGCGGATACATCGACTTGCAGAAGATGGAGACACTGAAAAACTTCACGGATGCATCCTGTCTCACATTCGGCGACGAACACAACTTCCTGCTCAAGAAGATCGGGCGGATCATGCCCTGGTTCGTCAACGCGCATTCCGATCTTCCCGTGGCGGATTTCTACCGGGAGAAGATCGACGCCCTCCTGGCCATGGACGAGGCCGAATGGGAGCAGGTGTCTCCAAGCTTGCTCGATCGAGACAGGGAATACTCGCGGCTCCACTGCGAGAAGGGTTTGTCCCACTACGCCGTCAAATACAACCGCTTCATGGGCGTGATCTCCGACTATTTCCTGAATGAATCGTAGGAGGGCGAAGGCGGCGCCTTCGGTTTGCGAGTCCGTTGATTCGACTATGACACCACAAGAGTACGAAACAGGCCGACAGGAACTTGTCCAGGTGACCCCTCATTTCCGGGTGGCCCGGGAATACCGGGATCCGCTGACCAAGATGGGGCTGGACTCCCTGGATGCGGCGTTTGCCTTCGAACAGGGCCGGGACCTGGCCAAGCCAAAGATCGGCCGCTTCCGCCGGCGTCTGGTGTTCGAGGTCAGGCTGTCCACGTCACCCGTGCCGCGAAAAGTGTTCTTGAAGCGCTACGACCGCCCGCCGATCCTGAAACAGATTCGCAACTGGCTCTCTCACCATCAACGAAGGAGCTTTGGCCTGCTGGAACACGAGGCAGCCGCTCGCCTGGCCGAGGCGGGCGTCAACACACCGCGTACCGTGGCCTGCGGGCAACAATGGGGACTTCTCTTCGAGAGGCGCAGCATTTTTGCCACCGAGGAAGTTCCGGATTCAGATTCCCTGGAGCGCCGGCTGCCGGACTGCTTTGAGGCTCCGGCCACGACCGCAACCTTGCGGGATCGCCGCGCCTTCATCACAAAGCTGGCCCGCTTTGTCCGACGGTTCCATGACACGGGATACCGACACCGCGACCTGTATTTCGCGCACATTTTCTGCTCCCGGGCGGGCGAGTTGTGCCTCATCGACCTGGCGCGGGCGTCCAGACCGTTTCGGAAACGCCGGTATCAGATCAAGGATATCGCGCAACTGCATTATTCCGCTCCCGCCGGGCGTTTCTCCAGGACTGACCGCCTGCGATTTCTCCTGGCCTACCTGGACCGGCAGAAACTACGCCCGGGCGACAGACTTTTCATTCGCGAGGTGACGCGAAAAGCAGATAGAATGGCGCGACACAACCGCAAACATGGAATACGCGTTCCTTTCCAGGAACGCCCAGCGCATACGTGCTAAATGCCACAAAAGGTCGCCATCATTATCGAGAGAGCCGACGTCGCCCTGGGAGGAGCCGAACGGTCCATATCCGAGATGGCACAAGCGCTGTCAAATCTCGGACTCGAAGTAACCATCCTGGCCGCCAAAGGTCAGAGCGAAACACAGGGTGTTCACGTGCTTTGTCCGCACGTCCCGGGCAAACGAGTGACTCTCACGGTGTTTGAAGAGGCGCTGACCCGGCACCTGGCCGATCACGATTACGACATCATTCACAGCGTTCTGCCGTTCGATTTCTGCGATGTGTATCAACCCAGAGGAGGCACATACGCCGAATCTATGCGTCGCAACGTTGCCAGCTACGCCAGCGGCACGATCCGATACTACAAGCGGGTCACGGCGCCGGCGAACCTGCGGCGGACGAGGCTTCTTGCGGCCGAGCGACGACTGTGCCAACGACCCGGCGGTCCTGTAATCGCCGCCCTCTCGCAATACGTCGTCGACCAGCTCCAGGAGCACTACGCCACCGATCCACAACGCATCGCCTTGATCCTCAACGGAGTCGAAACCGACCGACCGGTCAAGGGCGCGACCGCCGAGAAGCTTCGCGCCCGGATATTGACGTCCTTGCACCGCGAGAAGAAGAGCGATCCGGTGCTCTTTCTCTTTGCCGCGCACAATTTTCGCCTCAAGGGACTGGACCGCCTGATCAAGGCGTTTGCCGCCACCGTGCACAACGGCGCGGAGCGAAACACAGGCCTCGTCGTTGTCGGAGCGGGCAAGAGCGGAAGATACCAACAGCTTGCCAGGCGGCTCGGGCTGGAAAACCACATCGCCTTCCTGGGGCCGATTGGAGAGATCCAGAATGTCCTGTCCGTTGTGGATGTAGGAGTCCTGCCCACGTTCTACGACCCGTCCAGCCGATTCATCCTCGAAACGCTGGCCGCCGGCAAACCGGCGATCACCACGCGATATAATGGCGCCGTCGACCACTTCACCGACGACCGCCATGGAAAGGTGGTTGACGAACCGGAGAACATCTCAGCTTTGACCGAGGCGATCCGCCACTTCGCAGACAGGCATAACATCGCCAGAGCCACGAAAGCCATCACACAGGATGATCTAAAGGAACGCATCTCCATACGCCGCGTGGCGCGAGAGCTCGTTGGTTTGTATGAATCGATCCTGGAAAGAAAGGAACACATCTGACGCACGCACCGTTTGCCGGTGAAATCACCATCACTTCCCTCTTTGGGCTCCGTGTCGTTTGCTCTGCTGCTCACGCGGGCTCGCGGCAAAGACCTGCCGACCATTGATTCGGGCATTATCGGTGCGATGAACCTGACGCGGGCCTGCCACTGCCATTGAGGCACGCAACGGTGTATGAAGACGCGATGACTCAAGGTCCCAACAACAGCACGAACTGAAAGAGGCCGCATGATCTGCTAACAATGTATGCCTCCGTCAGAAGGATCGTCCAACAGAAAGTTGGCCTCAATCCATCGACCAAGTGACACGCTGATGCGAACAGCCCTTATCCCACTCTTGGGACACGAGAGGCAAACCCATTCGACACGGGCTTAGCGCCACAGATGCAATGACCGATTGCCAACCGATGGTTACCGTTATGGCTTGATTCCGTTTGGCAGGGTTGATGAACTAGACCCAAAACAAGCGTGTTGTTCGATGCTGGGATGAGTTGCGGGCGGCGGT
>CAYPZL010000017.1:0-45155 GCA_964415045.1 uncultured Pirellulales bacterium
ATATAAGCCTAATCTCCATTTTGCAAAACTCTACATCCTAATCCACATGGGATCCTTCGTCACAAGGTCTCCGGGAGCGGCGGGGGCTCGTCATGCCTGCGAGAGATCGATCCATTCGATGCCGATTTTGCGGGCGGCATAGCCGAGCTCTTTGAGATGGTGGCCGTAGACCATCATCCAGTGCGAATCGCGGACTTCGCTGCGTAGCTTGTTCCAGTCGCCCTGGATCTTGACGTCCTGCTGGGAGCGGCAGATCTCGTAGAGCGGGTTGTCCTTGACGATGCCGGTGAAGCCGAGCCAGCGGCCGGTGCTGTACTCGGGGTCGATAAACGTGACCTGCTGTCCCCTCGGCATTTCGACCTTCGGCGCCGCTCCGTACTCGGATTCGTAGTGCGTCATGATCTGCGCCGGCTCGTAGCGGACGCCGTCGAACCGGCGCGGGGCGCTGCAGTGGGCGCAGGTGACGACCCCGTCGTGCGGGAACGTCGAGTTGTGCAGGAAAACGGGCCTGCCCGCGATGTAGTGCAGCAGAATGCCGGCGGGGATGATGACGAAGTCGGACTCGCAGAAGGCCATGAGGCCCTCGTCGTTGATCAAGCTCAGGGACAGGCAAGGGGTGGTTCGGGCGATGGGCAGGATCGTGCTCATACAGCCCCGGATCGTAAAGGCCGGCGCGTTGTGCTCGCGCATCAGGTCTTTGAAGATCTTGTGCAGCACGAAGGCGTTGGTCACGAACTCCTTGTCGGTCATGAGGCTTGTTTTGGGCAGCGCGAGATACGTTTCGGCGCGGCGCTGCGCCTCGGCCAGGAGCTTACGGTCGTTGCGGGCGGCCTTGAGGCGGGCCGTGGCGTCGTCGTAGGAGACGTCGATTATGTTGAGGCGGTACCTGTCGCGGGCGACCTGCGGCGCATCGGGAGCGTACTTGCCCCAGGGCCCGCCCAGCGCCACGATGCGAGTGCCGATGAAATTCTTGAGCCCATACAGGGCCCGGAGTCGCCAGAGCATCTCGTCATACTCATCAACGACCACGTCATCGACGTGGACGCCCCCGTGGTCACGACAGGAGTTTCGGCCGGGCTGCGGCACGCCCGTTTGCAGGTACCGGGTGCTGAGGGCCTCGTACCAGTAGTACGCGGGCCCGGACCGGTGTCGCACGAAGACGATGGAGTCCTTGTCCTTCTGCCGTGCAAAGCAGGCCCGCAGCGTATCTCCCGAACCGGTCGCGGCGTAGACCACGACCGCGTCATACTCTCGCTCGTGCACGCGCGTGGCCTCGGCGGGCGTCCGGACCTTGACGATGGGCAGAACTCTGGTGGGAAATCCGGCCCGGGCCGACAGCGCATCCAGCTCTTGCGAGATGCGCTTCGCTTCGGTTGCGGCGGCAGCTTCGCTCTGCACTCCGCCCCACGACTTCCATGAAGTTGCGGGCCGTTTTTGGGCGACGCGGTACATCAGCACGGGTTGGACGACCAGCGGGCGCCCCGTACAGACGTGCGGTCTTCCGGGATCCCAGGCATTCCGCCCCGCGCCCGCCGGAGCGGTCGAGCCGATGCCCAGAACGCCTCCGGCGATACTCGCGGTGGTCAGCCCTACGAATTCCCTGCGATTGATCTGATCTGAAGACATGGCATTCTCCTGCATCGAGCCCGGCACGGCGCTGCCCGGGCGCATCGAGATCGGATTCATGCTCCACGTGCGTGGTGTCAGTCTACCGCCGACCGAGGCGGGTCTCAAGCAGTTCCCCGGCAATGCCGGGCGGTGTTCTGCGGAGGTCTGTGCGTCCGGTCAGGCGGAGGTGGCCGGGACGGTTTCGGGCAGCGTCTGTTCGCGCTGGCCCAGGAGGTCGTCGACGGTCAACGTGTCCAGGGTCCGTCCGAGGCGACGGGCCAGGTCCTCGGTCCAGGTGGCCATCGCTTCGACGACATCCGGGTCGAGCTCGTAGCCGGCCGAGTCCTTGAGGATCGTCAGCGCTTCGGTGACGCTGCGCGAATTGTGGTAGGACCGGCTGGCGGTCAGGGCATCGAACGTGTCGGCCACGGCGATGATACGCGCCCCCAGGGGAATGGCGTTGTGGGCCAGGCCGTCGGGGTAGCCCTGGCCGTTCCATTTCTCGTGGTGGTGCCGCACGATGGCGATTTCACGCTCCAGAAAGCTCATCTTCTCCAGGATCCGCACGGCGATGACGGGATGCTGTTCCACGATTTTTCGCTCGTGTGCGGTCAGCGTGTCGGGTTTGTCGAGGATGACGTCCGGGATGCCGATTCTGCCGATGTCGTGGATCATGGCGGCCCGTCGAATCAGGTCCACGTGCTTGGGGCCGATCTCCATCGTCCGGGCGATTTCGGTGGCGTAGTGTATCACGTTTTCCGTGTGCCGCTTGGCGTAAGGGTCCTTGGCTTCCAGCGCCTGGACGAGGCCCCAGATGCTCTCCATAAACATCTTCTCCGCCTTTTCGGAGAGGCCGA
Source organism: uncultured Pirellulales bacterium (assembly GCA_964415045.1). Taxonomy (GTDB): domain Bacteria; phylum Planctomycetota; class Phycisphaerae; order Sedimentisphaerales; family Anaerobacaceae; genus CAYPZL01. Next base: position 2,466 of record CAYPZL010000017.1, read on the forward strand.
TGATGCGTCGTTGCAGCCGTTTGATCTTGTCGATTTCGATGTCGTTGGTGTCGAGCAGCCGGGCCATCCCCTCGTTCCAGAGCCTGACGCAGTTTCGCCCGGCGTTCTTGGCCTCGTACAGGGCCAGGTCCGCTCGCCTCATGACCTCGCTGGCACTCTTGTCCCGGTCGGGAAGGCTCTCGGCGATGCCGCAGCTAATCGTCAGGGCGATGTCCTGGTCAAGGCGAATCTGCTGGACCTTCGCGCGGATGCGTTCCAGCAGAATGGTGGCGTCACCGGCCTGGGTTTCGGGCATAAGTATGACGAATTCGTCCCCTCCGTACCGCGCGAGCACATCGGGGCTCCTTTTCTCGGCCTGCATGCACTGGGCCATCTTTTTGATGGCTTCATCGCCGGCGGCGTGGCCCAGGGTGTCGTTGATGATCTTGAAATGGTCGAGATCGATGATGGCCACGGCGAAGGGCCGTTTGTAGCGTTTGGCCCGGTCGTATTCCGTTTCCAGCGTGTCTTCCAGGAGCTTGCGCGAGCCGACGCCGGTCAAGGCGTCCCTGAGCGAGGTCAGCCGCGCCTGTTGGTATCGCAGGGCGTTGGTCAGGTGTGCGACGATGATTTCGCGCGTGAGCTTGGCCTTGTACAGGGTGAGCTCCCGGTTGAACGTGCTGGAGGCGGGCAGGCCACACATGCACAGGAAGCCCGAAAGCCGTTTTTCGGTATCTGAAGAGGTGCCCTTGAGCCCCAGAATCTCCAGTGGCAGAACCAGACGCGGGGGCCGGCCCCCGTGCCCCTCGCATTCGACCGCGATATCGCTCTCGTAGAAGCCCCCTTCAGGGGGGAGCTGGGCCAGCACGTCGCAGTTCCGGAGACGTCCCTCGAAACAGGGGCAGCGATTGGAGCTGACCAGCTCGGGCCCGTCGGTGCCGTCCCCATCGCCACGAAGACAGAGGACGCAATTTTTGGCCTGGAAAAGCTTTGGGGCCTCGACGGCGACGATCTCAATGGCCTCGTTGATATCGATGCTCTTGAGGCAGTTGGACAGGACCGCGACCTCTTCGGCGGCGGCTCTGTCCTCAACAAGGGTCTGGGCCATGACGTCACGGGCCGAAAGGATGCCCACCACGACGCCATCCTCCACGATCGGCAGGTGGCGGACTCGTCTTGCGGCCATAATGCGCCGGGCCTCGCTGGTCGATACCCCCGACCGGCACGAAACCACGTTATTGGTCATGATAAGGCTGATACTCTGCTCATCGACCGCCTCGCAGCTTGCGGCGACGTGACGGGCCACGTCTCTTTCCGTGACGAGTCCCACGAAACCGTTTTCCCGGTCGTTGACAATGAGGCACCCGACGTTGTGAGACATCATCCGGGCCGCAGCCTCTTTAATGGTTTCGTGCGCGCCGATGGTGACGATTTCGGCGGGACGGCAGTCAGATTCGAGCATTTTCGACCCCTCTATCCATAGCGGTGTTGTATGATTTGTTGGAATCGTGCGACAGACGCCTTTTTTTCTATCGGCGCCGGGCGGACATTACTTTAGCCCTAAGGTGTTACCTGACATGCGTTTGCCGGTGCCCGGGCCGCCCGGTGCGTGACGGGACGGCGAAATTCCCGGTCATAGTAGAACATTCCAGTCAAGGCGCCCCTGTTGCAGAAGAAACGTGTCTATGGTCCCGGAGAAGCGGTGGGTTTCCGGCCTTTGCGCCAGCACATGGCCGGCAGATGGGCGTAAGGATCAATACAGGTAACCCCTTAATTTGAAGCGCCTTGTTTGGTAAAATGTGAATGTCCGGGTGGTAAGGTCAATTTGTGTCGGGTCAATCCCGGCATTTTGGGCTTTTTGGGCCGCCAGAAACGCGATATACCGCAAAAAAAGCGTTACGAAGTGGCTTTACCGAGGCACTTAGGGGTGTCAATCGCGATTTAGCTATGGACGAGTGAGCCTGAATGGATGGGCAGGTGGATTACATTGCGTTGGTTGAAACGGCTCGAAGAGGCGACAGAGAGAGCCTTAACAAACTGGCGGAGATCGCCAGGGAGCGGTTGCGCGTATATGTCTATCGTTTGACGCTCCAGGAGGATCTCACGCAGGAAATAGTTCAGGAGAGCTTGTTGGAAATGTGCAGAGTACTGGGCAAGCTAAAGAGGACAGATCGGTTTTGGTCCTGGCTGTACGGAATTGCCACCAACAAACTGCGTCGCCACTACCGGACGGAAAGAGCGTTGCAGAATGCCGCCGCCCATGAAGAACGGCGACGGGGGCCGATGAAAGAGCGTCAGGGAGGGTTGGAGAACCTGGTGGGCCAGGAACTGAAACAGATCATCTCGGGCGCGATGCGGAAGCTGCGAACCCGGCACAAAGCCGTTTTGGTCATGCGGTGTTACGATGAGATGTCGTATGCCGAAATTGCCGAATCGATGGGTTGTAGCGAATTCAGCTCGCGCATGCTGTTCATGAGGGCCAAGCGGGCGCTGCAGAAGGAGCTCTCGCGCAACGGGTTCAGCAAGGGTTCGCTGCTGGCGGCGCTGGTCGTTTTCGGCAAGATCACGTCTCCGAGCAAGGCGGCCGCGGCGCAGTTGACCGTACCGGCGGCTACGCTGAAGGTGGGGTTGTTGGCTGGCATGGTGGGGGTGGCGACGACGAAGACCGCGCTTGTCTCGATGACCGCGGCCGGCGCCCTTGCCGTAGGGGCCGCTGTGACCGATTTCGCTCCCAGTCGCTTTCTCGGCTTTGGCAGCAGCTCGGCGGGGAGAGCGCAGATCGTCAGCCCGCTGGCGACACTGAACGGCGGGCCGCAGAAATACTACTACTACTTCCCGGACGGGCCCGGTGGCGCCGTGACACTGCGCGCCGAGCCCAAGGCTGGGGCCGGCAAGCTGGAGCGCCGGGTTCTGCAGAACGCCGAGGGAAATTACAATGTCCAAGGCAACTTGGTTCACATCAACAATCATCGGGCCTGGTCCGAGGATCTAAGCGTTATGCGATTGCCCACGGACAGCCTGAAACTGAGGGCATTCCTGGCCGAGTGCGACGGTGCCTACACGGGCCCCGAGCCGGTGTCGGTCCGAGGCGAGGACCTGCTGGTTTCGATCGAACGCGACGATGACTCCACCGGCCGACCTTGGGTCGTTCGTCACGAGAACGTGCTGGAGGAAGACTACTTCCAGATTGATGCGCTCGTCGGCGCCAGGCTGGTCGATCACCGGGACGCCATGCATACTCGCGGGTGGACCTACTTCCGCGTGAACGGCCAAATCAACGGCCAAAACGTCCAAGGTACCGGAAGAATACCTTTTGTGAACGCCAATGTGACCGACCACGGCCCGTGGCTGAGACTGAGGGTCGCCGACGAGGTGACGGTGGTGGATACCGGTCGCAGCGCCTACGTGGCCGACGCCGAGGGCACGGTCCTGAACAAATACGCCGGCGGCAGTTTCTTCAGGGGGCTGGGAAGGCCCTGGATGGGTCTGCACGCCATCGACACGGTTCGTCGCGATGCGGCCGGTCAGAGCGTCCGTTTCGAGACGGCTCTGTCGGCCGACGGCACCGACGTTGAAATCACAGCCGTTAAAGGGCAAACCAAACTCGTATACACAATCGATCTTGAAGTGGATGTGATTGAGAAGATCGCGTTCTTCGTCGAGGAGGCACCGGTCGGATTCCTGGAATTCGAGTACCTCCAGGAGGTGGAGAACGCCGGTAGGGAATTCGCGGCCCCCCGGGCCAGGGACCTCCGAATGTCGCGGAGCTCGGACCAGGGAATGCTCTGGCTCGTACGCCTGGCCAATGGAACGCTGGGTCGCTGATGACGCGGAAACGATAGGAGACGGCAATGTTGGAAACGCGGATGCTCGGCTGCGGGATGGTGATCCTCGCGACGGCTGTTGCGGTTGTCGCGGCGGGTCCCGGCATCCGGGGAGATGCCGCCGAGCCGACGCCGGAGTCTTCGACGCTTTCGCACGGCTGCGTAAAGGGATTGTTCGAATGGGATGGTGCCAGGAGGGACCTCGCCGAGGATGTTAGACCGACATGGGGAACCTGGACCGCGACAGGGAGCTCCGAGGAGGTGGCTCCCTGTCCGTGGACTACCGTCGGCGCCGCCTCGGCTAAGCGGACCATGTCCGTTCATTCGGCCGGACCGAGTACGAACCGGCTCGGCCGCAACGCAATTGTTTTTGTCAGGTCAAGGTCATCTCGTCCACTGGGGCCGTCACGAGATACACGTGCCAGGAAGGCGGATCGGGCAACGGATGTGCCCTCGACGGCTGCGGCGTTTGACAGGGAGGTCGCTTATGTCACGACCCACGGAACGGAGAGCTTCGTTTGGTGGGTCGGACCGCACGAGGAGGTGGCGGTCTGCCCGCGCGTGGCATGCGCCAGGGGGGCGTCGAATTGGATGGTTCGTAACACACTCAGCCTGGACGAGGATGACCTATGCGGCTCCGGGGTCTGCCGATGGCTCGGCCCCGGAGCCTTTGTCTGCCCACCGGCTCGGGATGTGACCCGTACGCGTGTCGGGGGCAATGGTAGTTGCTGGTTGTTTGGCGGTGGGTTTTTGGGTGGGTTTTCCGCCCACCTAAAAACCCGACTTTCCTGATAAAAGGACGTCCATGCAACAGATAAATATGATACAGCGTGTTCGACATTTTGGCGTGTCTTTGCTTCTGGTTGTCTGCATCGCCGGCGCGCTTCAGGCCGCCTGGACGTACAGCGACAACTTTGGGACCAACAAGGCCGAAGGGGACAGTCACTTCCATTCGATGTTCTGGGCGATGGAGGCCACGCCTCTTCCCGAGCCGTATTTGTTCTACATGGAGACCGGCGGCGGACGCGGCCTGGTCTTCATGGATTATGATGGCCGGCCCGCCGAATTAGCCTATCGTCTCCCGTTGACCTCCGTGTTTGCCGGGCAGGCGGTCGAGGGCACACTCCGCCTGGACGTCTCCTTCCCCTGCAACGAGCTGGTGGCGCAGTATCCGCAGGGACGTCTGACGTATTCGGTGTCCTGCGATGGGACGGCGTGGTCGTCGCCGCAGCCGCTCGGAGCCGGACGCCACAACATCCCGCTCGCCTCCCCGCTGGGAACGTGTTACATCCTGTTCTCCGGTACGCGGGCCATGATCGAGAATCTCCAGGTCTCGCTGGATTCTCCGGGGGTGACCCTCCGTGTCCCGAAGGATTTCGCGACGATTCAGGACGCCATCGACGCCGCCCGCCACGGCAATGTGATCGAGGTCGAGGCCGGAACCTATAGCGGGCCCGGCAACTGGGACATCGAGTTTCGCGGCAAACGAATCACGGTACGCAGCGCCAGCGGCCCGGAGCGGACGATTATCGATTGCAGCAAAGGGACCCTCGGCGGTGCGTCGCATCGCGGTTTCTATTTCCACGAGCGTGAGGGAGCCGATTCTGTACTATCTGGCTTCACCATACGAGGGGGGCGGGTCTTCGGGTCGGAGATCCCGCCCGACCCCCTGCACTGGGATGACGATCCTTCGCATCCGATCGGGGGCGGGATTTACTGCGAGTTCAGCAGCCCGACGATTGCCGACTGCATCATCGAAGACTGCGGCGCTGAGCTCGGCGGGGGGATCGGCTGCGTCGGCGGGTCGCCCGTGATTCTAGGTTGTGTGATAGAACAGTGCAGCGCCGGCGGCTTCGGTCCGGCCGAGTCGGGCGGACGCGGCGGCGGCATCGGACTCGTGGCGGCCTCCGATGTCACGATCTCCGCGTGCACCATCCAGGACAACTCCGGATATTACAACAGCTTCGGCGCCGGGATCTACTGCGAGCAGAGCAGCGCCGTGGTTTCCGGCGGTACCATCAGCGACAATACCGCGCCGGGCAATCTTCAGGGCGGCGGCGCCTATTGCGTCGGCAAGGAAACCGACATTACGTTCCGCAATTGCATCATCGCTGCCAACGAAGCCGAGACGGGAGCCGGCATCTTCACCGAGTCCTCTACCTTCTTCTATCCTCGGTGTCGCGTTACCGTCATCAACTGCACGCTGGCTGACAACCGGTTCACAGGGCCCTCCTACTTGTGGGGTTCGGGCTCGGCTCTTTACTCGGCCGGCACCGATATCCTGGTGACCAACAGTATCATCTGGGACAACAGCGGAACGCCCGTTTTGATCGACAAGCCGGTGTCGACGGATCCCGTGACCTACTCGGACGTCGAGCTCGGGTACGCAGGCACGGGCAATATCAATAAGGACCCCTTGTTCAAGTTCCCGCCGTATCCGTATTACTCTCTGCAATCGAGCTTCGGCCGATACGATCCGGTGTACAACCGCTGGGTGTATGATCCGTTGCACAGCCCGTGCATCGATGCGGGCGCCCCAGAGGCTTCGGTCGCGGCCGAACCGCTGCCGGCCGGCGGGCGGATCAACATGGGAGCCTACGGCGGAACCACTCAGGCCAGCAAAGGTGCCGAGCATTCCGTCTATCACGTGGACGGTACAAGCGGGCGCGACTGGAACAACGGATTGACCCAGAGCCGCGCCTTCGCCACCATACAGAAAGCTATCGACAAAGCGCAGAGCGGCGATACGGTTCTGGTCTGGCCGGGGGTGTACGCCGAGCCGATCACCGTCATGGGCAAGGCCATCACCATTCGCAGCGCCGCCGACGCCGCGGTGATCATGGCGCCCGGGGACATCGGTGTCTCGTTCTATTACGCCGAGAGCTCCCACAGCGTCCTGGCGAATTTCGTCATCACCGGATGCACCGGGGGGGCGATCTTCTGCGACGGCACCTCGCCCACGCTGAAGAACCTGACGATCGTCGGCAACGGATTCGGGGTCACCGCGTACGAAGGCGGCGAGCCTGACATTGTCAACTGCATTCTCTGGAGCAACCGCGACGGGGATATTTTCCGCGACGGATACTCCTCCCAGTGGCAGGGGCTGGCTCGCTATAGCTGCATTGAGCAAGGAGCCCCGAACCCGTGGGCGGGCAACATCAGTGTGAACCCGCTCTTTGCGGATCCCCAGAACGGGGATTATCATTTGCAGTCGCGGTACGGCCGGTACGTTCCCGCAGACGACGCCTGGGTGACGGATAATGTCTCGAGCATGTGCATCGACGCCGGCGACCCCGACGAAGATTTTCGGGCCGAGCACACGCCCAACGGCGCCCGCATCAATATGGGCGCCTACGGTGGGACGGCCTCGGCCAGCCTGAGCAGTTGGCCTCAATGTAATTAGCAGATGTGCCGGTGCCCTCACGGCGAGTGTCACCGGCGCGGTCTTTGACATGTAGGCATCCTGGAACGAGCAGGCCTGTGCCGGTGCCGAGCCGGTTGGATCGGTGGTGGCGACAGGTGCCGCGGGATGATGCGTCCCAGCGGGAGAGCAATCCTGGTTTCGGTCCGGGGTGATGTAGGATGCAACGGAGTGAAGTTCGCCAATGATGGCTGTGAACTCGAGTGTGGTGGGAACCCGATGGCTGGCGAAGGCGCCGGCACGGGACCTGCGGAGAGCGGTGCGGGGCCGTAGCTGCGACTCGCCCGGTCGTGCACCCGCTCTTCGTAAATATAGATAAAATGGGAATTTTAGTGGGCTGGTGAACCAGGCGCAGGGCTACGAAGTACAGTATGTAGTGGTCCAACAGCCTTGGAACCGCAATATGAAGGGTTTTTGGGGAATTGCAACGGGTGAAGAAAACTGCGGCCCGAGTGTTGGTATTATGCTTGTCAGCCCGGCCGTATGGTCATATAATGTGAAATTGAGCCGGTACAGTCGATAGGTAACAGGGGCTTTTTGAATTCGGAGGATTCAAAAATCGGCCGGAGATGCGATAACATCTCTTTCGGAGCCGGTCGGGTGAGAGCGTTTACGCTCGTGGAGATGCTCGTCGTCATTTCAATCATCTCCATGTTGATGGCGATCCTTGTCCCGGCGGTCAATGGCGTGCGGAGGCAAGCCCGCGCCCTGGTCGGGATGCACAATCAAAAAGAGGTCACCTACGCGGTCAATCTCTTTGCCATGGACAACGGTGACAAATACCCGCCTTCCGTTGCTACCGTCGGTGTCGACGAGCGTTGGAATTGGACCGATCCGCGCCAGATGACGGGTGAAAAGCAGCGCAGTCCCCAGGTCCATCGCTCCATGAGCGCTTATCTTCAGATCTACATCCCGGACGCCGACACTTTGTTCAGCCCCACCGCCCCGCGGAAGTATACGCACCTGGACGCGATGTGGGCCGCCGGCGACGACTGGGACAATCCCGATACCCCGCTTTCCTCCGACCGGGTGACCGGCAGCTATTGCTTCTGGTGGAACTACATCGGATATCTTGGCGAAGGCCCGAAACTGTTCCGGGGCCCCCGGACCCCGGCGGCCATGGGCAGGCAGAGCACGCTGTTGATGAGTGATTACCTCGGCTATGACCACTGGCGCAGTCCGGAGCAGTTCAGCAGCAGTGTGAAGCTCCGCGGCGCCGAAGTGGTCCCCGAGACCTGGCTGCAGTCTTCTTTCTGGTCGGCGCCGGGCGACCCGGAATCCGGTATGCCCGAGATCAAACTGCGGGCGGCCTACACCGACGGACACGTCGAGACCTGGACCGGTTCCGACGCGGTACCGATGAGGCTGTCGAAGGGACCCGAGGGTATCCCGCCTTACGACGATGCCCTGGGCAGAGGCATCTTCTTCCTCCCGGAAAACGCCGTACGCTGAGCCGTTGGCCGCACGCGAGCGCTTCCTTCCTCATCGCTTTTTTCGCGTTGTCCCTACAAGATGCTGCGCGCGGATGAATTCACATCCGCGCCATATCTGTTCCGGGCGTTCCTGTCCCCCTGCGCGATTCACTCCGGTTGTCACTTGGCCGCCATGACGTCGAGCTCGGCGATGGTGGTGTAGTACTGCCCCGACCATTCGTTTAGTGCCACCAGCCGAATGTAGCGGCCGGTGACGGGCTTCTCGAACTTGACGGTCTGGAGCCCGCTGCTGTTGGGGAAGCGGCCCTTGCTCACGGGCGAGCCCCACCGCTTGCCGTCCTCACTGACGTAGAACTCATACGTGCCGATGCGCCCGTTGGCCGAATCCTGGCGGGGTAACTGGGAAAAGCCCAGCAGTCTGACGGTCTTGCCCAGATCGATGCGGATCTCGTGCGGGTGTTTCTCCCGGGTGGACGACCAGTTGGTGTGCCAGAAGGTGGCCGGGTCGTTGTCGATCGCATGGCGGACCTCTCCTTCGCCCCGCTCGATGCTGTCTACGTGCGTCACCTTCCACGTCGATTTATCTAAGTCCAGCAGGGGCACGATCTTGTCAAACTCGGCGCGGGCAATGTCGCTTTTCAGGCCGTTGTCGAGACACACCCGCGCCTGGAGCGTGCCTTCCCCGGAGTGCTCGAAGGGGCCCGTATAGGTCTTCCACGATCCGTCGTTGAGGCGACTCTCAACCTTGCCCGAGACGCTCGATTCGATGCGCACCATCCCGCCCTTGTCACGAGTGATCGACGGCGCCTCCAGGTTGGGCAGTTGGATTCTCGCCCGGGTCGCGCGGTCCCGGGTCGCCGGGCGCAGGCAGTAGCGAAAACGCATGGGCGCGGCGTTGAGAATGTACTCGTTGAGGGGGCGGGGTCCGCAACTGGCGCCGCCCAGGCCCGTATGGGCCGCGTCGATACAGAGGTACACCTCGTCTCGCGGCACGACCTTGTGGATGTGCTTAGCCTGGTCGAAGTCGTCGGCGGTGTTGTGATGGGCGCTGACCGAATACGTGCCGTCCGTGGTGACCAGCAGGCCCTTGCCTCGGGCGTTGGTCAGGCTCGCCCAGCGAACGTCGGTTTTGTTGCCGTTTTCCTGCGGTCGGACGTAGCGTTCGTACTGCTCGGCGACTTTGCCGCGGTAGAGCCCGACGTCGGCGCTGCGCTTGCGGTCCACGTAGCTTTCGTGCGGCCCCCGGCCCAGCCACGTCAAGGTATCGAACGTCCGGGGCAAAACGAGGCGTACGCCCAGCTTCGGCAGTACGCCGAGACCGCCGTAAGGCTCGACGTGGTTGCTCACATCGACCGAGCCGTCGCCGAAGACGGTGAATGTGGCGGTATGCACCATGCCGTCGCCCGAGCCGCCGGCACAGTCCACCGTGCAGCGTACGCGAACGATGCCGTCGGTCACGCGTTCGGCGGTCACGCTCTTGACCGAGTAGGAAAGGTTTCGGATTCCGGTCCGCTCGATGCTGCGGCTCATCCACTTGTCATTGTCGGCCAGGGCGCGGAAAAGGTTGAGCCTGGGGCCGCGGCCGTCGGACAGGGTTTCGACGCCGTCGTAAGCGAGCGACGACAGCGTGCCGGCCGACCGGCTGAAGATCACCTTGAAATCCTTTCCCTCCACGGTGACAGCGTCGTTCTCGTCGGCCAGCGTCAGGGCGGGCAGTCGGTTGATATCCAGCAGGGGCGCCTCGGGCCCGGCGTACGGCAGCGCGAGCTGCTCGCACGCCACCACGTGACCGGCGGGCGCGTACAGCTCGTCCCGCTTCTGGATGAGGCTGACGTTCAGGAAATACTCGGCGCCCGGCTTGAGCTCAGGCTGCGAGACGGGCAGCGCGATGCGCACCGACTTTCCCGGCGCCGCGCGCCTGAGCTTTTTGCTGCCCTGCTGGAGGACCTGCCCGTCCTCGGTCAGTTGCCACTCCAGAGCGAAGCGGTTCAGGTTCGTGAAGAAATACTTGTTGGTCAGTGTCACCGCAACGCCGTCGTCGGTGACGTCGCCGAGGGCGAAGCCGACGTACTGGTAGACCTTCTTGACCTCGCGCAGCTTCGCGGTGACGGCTCGGTCGGGAGTAATCACGCCGTTGCAGCAGAAGTTGTTGTCGTTGGGCCGGTCGCCGTAGTCGCCGCCGTAAGCGAAGAACCATTCCTTCGATCCGTCCGCCTTCGTTTCTCCTGTGTACTTGCGCAGGCCCTGGTCGACCCAGTCCCAGATGCATCCGCCGATCAGACGGGGATAGGTCTCGATCGCGTCCCAGTATTCCTGGAGGTTGCCGATGGCGTTGCCCATGGCGTGGGCGTATTCGCACATGATGAAAGGCTTGGGCGAATCGCTGCGTCCCTGGGCGATCAGGCCGTTGACGGATGGATACATCGTACTGTCGATATCGGCCACGGAATTCATGCGTTCGTAATGGATGGGGCGCGAGGTGTCGATGTCGCGGACCGCCCGGGCGGCCGCCTCGAAGTTCGGACCGGGGCCGGCCTCATTGCCGAGCGACCAGATGACCACGCACGGATGGTTCTTGTCACGCTGGACCATGCGGACCTCGCGATCGACGTGGGCTCTCTCCCAACTCTCGACGCGGGCCAGGGTGTCCCGCCCGTAGCCCATACCGTGCGATTCGACGTTGGCCTCGTCGATCACGTAGATGCCGTATAAATCGCACAGGTCGTACCACACGGGGTGGTCGGGGTAGTGGCAGGTGCGCACCGTGTTGATGTTGTTTCGCTTCATCAGCTCGATGTCGCGGACCATGGAGCCCATCTCCAGGGCGTGGCCGCGATCCGGATCGTGCTCGTGGCGGTTCACACCCTTGATCAACACCGATACACCGTTGACGAGGAACTGGCGGTCCTTCAGTTCGATCTCGCGGAACCCGAAACGGCACGCCTTGACCTCGGTCGTCCTGCCCTGCGGGTCGAGCAGCTCCAGCGCGACCACGTAGAGATGGGGCGTTTCCGACGTCCACTTGCGCGGATTCTCCACCTGGTTGTTCAGTCTGAGGTTGATCTCCCGGCCGGGCTTGACGGTGGCCAGATCGGACTGCCCCAGCACGGTCTTGCGTCCTTCGGCGTCCACGAGGATCGCGCGGACCCGGCGGCGGGCCCGATCGTCCGAGAGGTTGCGCACCCTGGCGGCGATACGGATGCGGGCGTTCCGGTAGCGGGCGTCGAGATTGCTGCGTACGAAGAAGTCCCGCAGTTGCACCGGGGGCGTGCTGAACAGGTACACATCGCGGAAGATGCCGCTGAGACGCCAGAAGTCCTGGTCCTCGAGGTAGCTGCCGTCGCTCCAGCGATAGACCTCGGCTGCCAGGATATTCCGTCCGGGCTTGAGGTACTCTGTGATGTTGAACTCGGCCGGCGTGCGGCTGCCCTGGCTGTAGCCGACTTTCTGCCCGTTGATCCAGAGGTAGAAGGCCGAGGCCACGCCTTCGAAGTGGATGAAGACCTGCCGGCCGTCCCAGTCCTTGGGCACGGTAAAGACCGTGCGATAGCTGCCGACGGGGTTCGGCTCGCGGGCCGCGGTGTAGTCCTGGGGCACCGAACCGATGATCCTGGGGGGCTGCCGCAGGTGCGGATAGCGGACGTTGGAGTAGATGGGTGTGCCGTAGCCCTGGATTTCCCAGTTGGATGGAACGGGAATCTCGTTCCAGCCGCTGACGTCGAAGTCGGTCTTGTAGAAATCCACGGGCCGCTCGTCGGGCGACTTGACCCAGTGGAATTTCCACTTGCCGTTGAGGCTCTGATGGAAGGGCGAATCGTGCCACTTCTTCAGCGCGTCTGTGGCGGTCTTCATCGAATAGGCGTCGATGGCGGACTGTGCGTCGGGAAAGGGCAGAGCGGTCGCTCGCGCCGGCTCCTTGTTTACGGCGATCAGTCGTTCGTTCTCCCAGTCGGGCGCCTGGGCGCAGACCGTGACTACAGAGAGACACCCCAACAGGCCAGCGGACAGAATCAATCGTGCGTTCACTTTCAATCTCCTCGAAAACAACGTTCTTCAGACGCACTATCATATAGGCAAAACCGCCCGGGGCCCGGTAAAAATCAAAATCAAAGATCAAAAATGAAATATCAAAATTGAGGAAGTCATCCCGGCACGCCGGGATTCCACCATTTTGATTTTTGCTGTTTGCATTTTGCTTTGTCTCTTGGGCAACCATCGCATCACGCTATCGCCGAAGGTGCTGGCCGGAGCTTGCTCTTTGCGGCGGGGGCCGTTATGCTGTGGCGACGCGTATCGGTCGCAGGACTTGCCAGGCGAGGGTACACGCGGCGTGTCCCTACGGGGATCGCTTCGACCCGGCCCGGCGCCGGAAACCCAACACGCATGCGTTTGGCTTTGGCCGCGCGGATGAAGGTGTGCACCATGGAAATTGGCTGGATCGATCTGACCATCGTCGTTGCATATCTGCTGGGCATTACGGGGATCGGGGTGCTCGTCGGACGCCGGCAGACGGACTCGAGCACGGGCTACTTCCTGGCCAGCCGTTCCTTGAGCTGGACCACCGTGGGCCTGGCCCTGTTCGCGACGAATATCTCGACAGTGCACCTCATCGGCCTGGCGTCCTCCGGCTTCAGCGACGGCATGGTCATGGGCAACTTCGAATGGATGGCGCCGTTTCTATTGATTTTGTTAGGGCTGGTCTTCGCGCCGTTTTATTTTCGCACGAAGATCTCGACGCTGCCGGAATATCTGGAAGGTCGCTACGGCCCGGGCTCGCGCACCGTCCTGGCGGTGATGGCGGTGTTCGGGGCGCTGTTCATTCACATCGGCGTCTCGCTCTACGCCGGCGCCGTCATGGTGCAGAACTTCGTGGACATCCCCATCACCGCCTCGATCCTGATCGTTTCGCTGCTGACGGTCATTTATACGGTCGCCGGCGGTCTGAAGGCCGTGGTTGTGACCGAATCGATCCAGACGGTCCTGCTGCTGGTCGGAGCGGTGGCGGTGACGGTTTTTGCCCTGCTCATGCTCGGCAGTGCGGACATCAACAGCCTGGCCGATCTGCGCCAGGCGACCAAGCCCGGGCAGCTCAGCATGATTCGCACCGACGGCCAGTTCGCCTGGTATTATATGATCATCGGCTATCCCGTGCTCGGCATCTGGTACTGGTGTTCGGACCAGACCATCGTGCAAAGAGTGCTGGGCGCAAAGAGCGAGCGCGATGCGCAGGTGGGCCCGATTTTCTGCGGCTTCATCAAGGTGCTTCCCACGCTGGTCATGGTGCTGCCCGGGGTGCTGTGCTACGTTTTGTTCAAAGACAAGGTCGGTGACAACGCCGATTCCACGCTCATCGTGTTAATCAAGGAGCTTCTTCCGGCCGGCTTGAAGGGGCTGGTCATCGCGGGTCTGCTGGCGGCGCTGATGAGCACGGTCGCCGGCGCGCTCAACTCGACGGCTACGCTGGTCAGCATCGATATCGTCAAGCGGACCCGGCCGAACACGAGCGACCACACGCTCGTGCGCATCGGGCAGGTCACCGCGGTGGTGGTGATGGTCCTGGCGATGATGTGGTCCACCCAGGGCGAGCTCTTTGGGGGGATCTTCAAAGGCATCAACCAGATGATCTCCGTCCTGGCGCCGCCGATCAGCGCGGTATTTATCTGGGGGATTTTCTGGCGTCGCGCCACCTCGGCGGCGTCGCTGACGACGTTGATCTTCGGCTTCGTTTTGGGGGCCGTCGTCTTCGTTCTGGATTTCCCGGCCGTCTCGGGGCGCGTTCTGGGCTTCGACAGCGAAGGCCAGGCCCACCAGTTGTTTACCCGCACCTGTGGAATGCCGTTCATGCTGCAGGCGGGGATTCTCTTCGGCCTTTGCAGCACGGTGCTGGTGTGCGTGAGCCTGGTGACGCCGCCACCGGAGCCGCAGCGCGTCGAGCGGTACTGCTGGAAGAACCCGTGGGCCGTGGTGACGGAGAAGCCGATCTCGGGCCTGTTCGATCCGCGCGTGCTGGCGGTGCTGCTGGTAATCACGATGGTGATCTGCTACTGCATCTTCGCATGAGAAGGAGGTGACAGATGGTTCTGTTGCGTTCGCGTCGGCTGGGCATGTGTTGCGTCCTGCTGATCGCGTGGGTCGTCTCGCCGGCGGCAGCTTCCTACAAGCCCACGTGGGAGTCGCTGGGCGAGCACGAAACTCCCGAATGGTTCCGCGACGCCAAGTTCGGGATCTACACGCACTGGGGCCCGGTGACCGTCGGCGCCGAGGACGGCCCGAGCGGCGTCCAGTGGTACGGGCGCAACATGTACGTCGAGAAAAGCCCGACCTTCGCGTACCACCGCAAGAAGTTCGGCGACCAGCACACGTTTGGCTACAAGGACGTTGTGCCGCTTTTCAAGGCGGAGAAGTTCGACGCCGAGGCGTGGGCCGCGCTCTTTGCCGAGGCCGGGGCGAAATTCGCCGGACCGGTGGCGATCCACCACGACAACTACGCCATGTGGGACTCGAAGTACACTGAGTGGGACAGTATGGACCAGGGCCCCAGGCGCGATTTCACGGCCGAGCTGGAAAAGACCATTCGCCGCCGGGGCCTGAAATACATCACCACGTTCCACCACGCTTTTTCCTGGCGGTACTTCGAGCCCGCCTACAAATTCGACGCCGACGACGGCAGGCACGCCGGCCTCTATTGCGAGCCCCACGAGCCGGGGACGCCGGCCTCGAAAGCCTTTCTCGACAAATGGCTGGGGATGGTCAACGAGGCGGTCCGGAAATACGAGCCCGATTTGATCTGGTTCGATTTCGGACTCAGCAGCGTCATCACGCCCGAGTACCAGCAGCGGATGTTCGCCGACTACTACAACTGGGCGGCCCGCAACGGGATCGCCGTCGGCGTTGCCCACAAGCACCGTGACATCCACGCCCACACCGGTATCCTCGACTTCGAACGCGGACGGGAAGACCGCCTGACGCCTTATCCGTGGCTGACCGATACTTCCGTCGGGCCGTGGTTCCATCAGAAGTCGCACGAGTACAAATCCGTTGACGATCTGGTGGACGTGCTGGTCGATATCGTGTCCAAGAACGGGTGCATGCTGTTGAACGTCGGTCCGGCCGCCGATGGCACGATTCCCGCCGACGCCCAGAGACTTCTGCGCGGCATCGGCGCGTGGCTCAAGATCAACGGCGAGGCGATCTACGACACGCGTCCCTGGTTGACGTTCGGGGAAGGGCCCACCCGCATGGAAAAGGGCGGGGGCTTCAGCGAACGTCGGGATCGCAAGTATAGCGCCTCTGACATTCGCTTCACGCGCAGCAAGGACGGCAAGACCGTGTACGTGATCGTGCTGGGCCGGCCCGAGCGGGAGATTGCGGTACGCTCGATGCGGGTCACCGGCCGGGGGCGGGTCGAGATGCTCGGCGGCGGCAGAGTCACGTACCGCATCGACGACCGGGGGCGGCTTGTCATCGTCCCGCCCCGGGAAAAGCCGGGCGATCATGCCTTCGCCTTCCGACTGACCGGCTTCGAGATCGATTTGCACCCCGATGCGCGATTCGAGATGCCCGGGGCCGTGCGCCTGGAGCCGGGCAAGGCCACGCTGGAGGGACGCCAGATCAAGACGCAGGTCAACGAGGACCGCGAGAACATCGGCTTTTGGGATAATCCGGCCGAGAAGATCCACTGGCTGGCCGTGCTCGACCGCCCCGGCCGCTGGCAGGTGCGCGGCGAGTTCTCCTGTGCCGGGGGCCCCTGCCGCCTGAAAGTCACTCTGCCGGGAAGTTCGCTCGATGCACAGGTCCCGCGCACGCAGGGCTGGTTCAAGCCTGTGTTTGTCGATTTCGGGCACGTTGAGGTCGCGAAGCCCGGAGTCTACCACCTGACGATTGAACCGGCGGACGCATCCGCGTGGAAGCCGGTCAACGTGTATCAGTTGCAGATGGCCCCGACGGACTGAGATCGGAGGCACAAGGAGAACGACTGTACGCAGGAGGCAATCATGCAAATGCGATCTTCGGTGACGCACGCATTGACGTTGGCCGTTGTCGGACTGTGTCTTGCCGGTTGTGCCGCCGGCTCCCGGTCGGGCGCGGGGAGAGCGAAGAAGCCGCTGCGGCTGGCGTTTGTCACGTGCGCCGTCGACGCGCAGTTCTTCGAGCCCGTGAAGAAAGGGATGAACGACGCGGCCGAGATGATGGGCGTTCGCTGCGACTTCCTGGGCACCGAAGGCGTGGACGTGCCGGCCCAGGCCGAGATGGTCAGGCAGGCCGTGGCCGATGGCTACGATGGTATCGCCGTCAATATCATCGATCCGCAGGCCTTCGATGGTGTGATTCAGGAGGCGATCGACAAGGGTGTGCCGGTCGTCGGATTCAACGTGGACGATCATGCGACGCCGAACGCCCGCCTGAGCAGCGTGAACCAGCGACTGTACGAGGCCGGCGAGGCCCTCGCCCGGCACGTTCTGCCCGACGTTCCCGAGGGCGCGCACGTCCTGATGACTATGCACGACGAGGGCGTCTCGGCGCTGGAGGATCGTCTGCGCGGAGAGCAAACGGTTCTCAAGACCAAAAACGTGCGCTGGACCGTCGTTGTCACCGGCAACGATCCCGCCAGGGGCGCCGAGGTCGTCGCCCAAGCCCTGCGGGCGAATCCGGATATCCGTATCGTTTTGGGAACGGGACAGGCGGACACGGAAGCGGCGGGGCGGGCCATTGAAACGTCCTTTGCCGGCGGCGACTACTGGTCGGCCGGTTTCGATTTGTCGCCCCAGACCCTGCGCCTCATCCAGGCCGGCCACATCCGCTGCACCGTCGATCAGCAGCCCTACATTCAGGGCTTCTATCCCGTGATGCAACTGACGCTCTATCTGAGATACGGCATCGTCCCATCCGACATCGACGCCGGCGCCGCGATCATCGACGCAACCAACGTCGACCGGGTCGTGGAGCTGACACAAAGCAACTACCGCTGAGCCCGGCAACGGTCAATTCATTGTGACGTGCCGCGCGTTACCATTTGAAGTGGCAGGCGTAGTGGCGGTAGAACAGGCCGATGGAGCGCATGGCGATGACGGCGACGACCTGCACCGCGAGGTTGAGCGCGAGGTCTCCCGCCGTTGTCAGGGGCCCGGCAAATGTGTGTTGGCTGGTGTGTGCTTCGATGACGCAGGCGGCGGCCAGCAGCAGCACGGTCAGGACGTACGGGACGAACGCCTTGAGGATGGGGACCACGAGATAATCGGGGCGCAGCAGGGCCAGGTCCTTGCCGACCGCGGTCGTCAGGATCGCCGCCGGGAAGACGAAGAGCCCGCAGACCAGAAGGACTTGCAGGTGCAGGGACAGAGCGCCGAAATTCGAGGTCAGATCCCGCACGAGCCCGGCGTCTTCAGGGGTCAGCGACAGGGCGATGATGAAGGGAAACTCGACGAGAAACAGCGTGTAGAAGAAGACCAGGAACGGCCGGATCACGTACCAGAGGAACGTAATCGACGTGCCCAGATAGATCTCGGGCAGCGTATCGTCCTCCATGGCCGTGTGCTCGATCACGCTCAGGTAGAACCCGAACAGCCAGCCCCAGATGATGAAAGTCGAGACGATATTCAGGCAGCAGGCGGTGGCGAGGAAGAACTTGAAGCACACGACCGCCGCGACGAACACCGTCGTCGTGGCGTTTTGCGGATTGACGAACACCTTCCAGCTATCGACGAAGACCGCGCGGTAGTAGCCCGGCAGCGGTTCGGCGGGCCGCTGGCTCTCGGGCTCGATTTTTTCGGCTTTCTCGAAACTCTGCGCCGGGATGATGAACTTCTGCCGACACGTGAGGCACGTCGCCTGCTTCCCCGCGTGCTTGCTGTCGAACGCAATCAGTGCGCCGCAATGCGGACAGTTGAATTCAATCGTCATGAGGTCTCGGCCCTGCGTGCCGGCGGGACGTCATTTCCGGCCCCGGCGGCTAATCCCGCTGCATGCAGTCCGTGAACGCCTTGAGGTCGTTGACCCACTTCTGGGCTTCCAGGAGGTCCACCCTGTCGCTCTTGACCAGCATGGACAGGTGCTTCTCCATCGTCATCATCTTCTCGTCCGGTTTGTTTCGCGTCTTGGTCTGCAACTGCGAGTAGAGTTGCTCGATCTTGCCCGTGCGTATCAGGTTGGCGCAGGCGTAGTTGTTGTTCAGAATCTCCATGGCCACGATGCGACCCTTCCCGTCCTTGCGCGGCACGAGCTTTTGACTGATGATGTACGCCAGCCCTAACGAAAGCTGATTTCTTACCTCGGCCTGTCGCCCTTCGGGGAAGTAATCGAGAATACGGGTCACCGTGCCGGTGACGTCGCGCGTGTGCAGGGTGGAAAAGACCAGGTGCCCGGTTTCGGCGGCCATCAGGGTCATCGCGATGGTCTCGGCGTCGCGCATTTCGCCGACGAAAATGACGTCCGGGTCTTCCCGCATCATCTCCTTGAGTCCTTCGCTGAAGGACAGCACGTCACGACCCACCTCGCGCTGCGAGATAATCGAATATTTCTGCGTGAAGATGTACTCGATCGGGTCCTCGACGGTCATGATGCGGTGGGCGCTCTTCTCGCTGATGCGTCCGATGAGCGAGGCGATGGTGGTGGACTTGCCGGCGCCGGTGATGCCCGTGAGCAGCACAAGTCCGTGCTTGCGGGTGATGATGTCCTTCCAGACGTCGTTCGCAAAGCCGATGTCCTCCACGGCGGGGACATCCAGGGACAGCGCGCGGATGGCGGCGGCCAGCCCGTCGTTCTCGCGGAAGATGTTGATCCGAAACTGCAGCGATCCGAGCCGATAGGAGCAGTCGGTGCTGTAATGCGTCTGGAGCCTCTGGAGGCTGTGCTCCTTCATGAGGGGGTAGATCAGTTGCTTGGCGATCTCGGGGGTGACGTTGGGCCCTTTGAGCTTGACGAGGTTCCCGTCGATCCGGTAGGCCGGCGGCGCATTGACCTTGATGTGCAGGTCGGAGACGCGCATCGCCCCGTGGGTCTCGAAGTATTTCAGCATGTCGAGGATGCTGTATTTGCCGAGATTCTCCGTGGGATAGACCTTCGCCCCCGGGGAGTATCCTTCTGCCATATCCTTTCTCCAACGCCATGCGCGTGCATGGGCAACCGAGATCCGCCGCGTCGTGCGGAACCAACATGGTGCTCCGTCGCTTGTTACACCATGATTGTCATCCTGAGCGGAAGCGAAGGATCTCGCCATCGCACGTCCCTCCCCGTGTGATGCTGACTCCTGCTTCTCAGCCCGGATGCTTCACTTCGTTCAGCATGACAACCCTCTAATGAGTTGAGACACAACCATAGTATACCGCCTTACCCCGTCCGGGCAAAGCCGCGTCTTGTGTGGCGCGCAACGAAATCATGCCGATCCGAAGACTTTCACGACGCCTGAAAGTGCGGAAGTCAACATGCGCCCGGCTCGTGCCGGCCTATTTCCCGCTGTGCGCGAGCCAGTCCTGCAGGTTCTTCGCGAGCACTTGGACGTTCTTTTCGCGCATGATGTGCTCGATGAGGGGCGCGGGAACGCGGTGTTTGACCATGGCCTTGTGGACCCTGAGCCAGAGGCGGTCGCGCTTGGCTTCGCTGTCGGCCACGTACAACTCGCTGACCAGCTCCTGGAGCTTGTGGAGCATGATCGCGTCCAGTTGGGCGTAGTACCGGGAGATAACCTGTTTCTGATGCTGCGAATATTCACGTTGAGCCATGGGCGCCTCCAGGGCTGCGCGTCCTCGTTTGCCCTGGTTTGTACCGGAAATGCCGGGACAAATCAAGCGGGAGTTTCGCTGTTCGGGTTTTTGCTGGCTTTGTGAGGGCGGATGGCTATAATCTCGTGGGGCGTTGGCAGGGTCAGGAGGCCCGTTGTGCCCGGTTTGAGATAATCGCCGTATGTGCTTTAGGTTACTGATGATAGGTATTTTGCTCCTGGTGCCCGGGAGCGCAGCCGAAGCCGCTGGTCGCGGCGGCGTCCGGCGTTCGCCGCGACCTCGTGCCGTGGAGCGACTTGCGCGCGGACAGTGGGAAGGCCCCGACCTTCATTTGGCTGCCGAGGAGGTTCTCAGCCACCGTGCCGAGCCAGGCGGGCACACGCTGGTGTTTCGCGAGGGCTTTTCGTTAGTCTGCGCCGGCCGGCGGCTTACCAGCGACAGCGCGGTAGTGTGGATCGAACCGGGCGACGTCAATGAGCCCAACGACGTGGCCGCCGGCTACCTGGTGCGGGCCTATCTGAGCGGACACGTCTCGGCCAAAGGCGGTGCTTATCCGCAAGTGCTTGATATAAAAGAAGTTACGCTGTGTCGCGGGAAGGAGGCGGTGTGGCAGGGGCAAATCGGCGGCGAGGTCTTTGTCACCGCCGAGCGGAAAGAGATCGCCAGCCCCCGGGGTTTGCCGCTGTTCGAGCAGGCCAGAGGCGCCTTCAAAGAGGCTGGCTTGAGGCCTCCGCCTGCGCTGGCGCTGCCGAAGCCGTCGACGCCGACGGTGCCCTCGCTCAAGCCCGGCGCGCCGGCCAAAGCGCCGGCGGGCAATTCCGTCTTCTACGCGCCCTTAGGCGAGGCTCCGCTGGAGATTGAGCGAACCCGGTCCGATGACCAGGAGATTGTCACGGTGATCGGGCGGGCCTATGTGTGGTGGCAGGAGGCGGGCGAAGGCCGGCGGCAAGCCCGGCTCTTCGAGCTGGAGGCCGACAGCCTCGTTCTGTGGAGGGCGGTGACCGATCCCAACGAGAAGGGCCCGGAGCTGTCTGCGATGCAGCAGACGCAGGTGACCGGGATCTACGTTTCCGGCGACGTTCTGCTGCGTGAGGGCCAGCGCACGATTCGCGCCAGCGAGCTGTATTACGACCTTCAATACAACCGTGGCCTGATCCGACAGGCGGTGATGCGGAGTTTCGACGTCTCGCGCAATATGCCGATCTACGTCCGGGCCAGGGAGTTGCGGCAGTTGGATGCGAGACGGTTCGAGGCCGACGACGTCACGTTGACCACGAGTGAGTTTCGGACGCCACAAATCTCGGTCGAGGCCTCGAGCCTGCGGCTTGTCGACGTGACCGATGAGCCGGACGCAAGCGGAGAGGTCCCCAAGACCAGCTACGACGCCGAGATGAAGAACGTCCGGCTCAAATACTACAACACCACGCTCCTGGGATTGCCCTCGCTGCGCAGCAATCTGCAGAGGCCGGACGTGCCCATCAAGAGCGTGCGGGTCGGCGACAACAGCACCTTCGGCACGTCCGTGGAAACGCAGTGGTTTCTCAGCCGAATCCTCGGGCTCCGCGAGCCGGAAGGCACCGAGAGCACGCTCTCGCTCGACTATTACGGAGATCGCGGCCCCGGCGGCGGCGTCAGCATCGACTATGAACGCGAGAATTACTTCGGCCGGGTCCTCGGCTACATCATCGAAGACGATGGCGAGGATCGCCTGGGACGGACACGAAAAAACGTCGAGATCGACGACGAGACCCGCGGGCGATTCCTCCTGCAGCATCGCCAGTTCCTTGCCTACGACTGGCAGTTGACCGCCGAGGCCAGCTACCTGTCCGACGAAAACTTCCTGGAACAGTACTATCGCGGAGAGTTCCACGCGGGCAAGGAGCAGGAGACGCTCTTGCATCTCAAGCGCATCGAGGGCAACCATGGGCTTTCGGTTCTGGCCAAGGCTCGCGTCAACGATTTCCAGAACCAGGTAGAGGAGGTCCCGAGTCTGGAGTATCACTGGACGGGCCAGTCGTTCTGGAACGACCGGCTGCTGTTCTTCAGCGACACTCAACTCAGCCGGTACCGGTACCGCTACAGTTCGGAAGGACCGGACGGCGAGCCGGACAGCTTCTTTGCGTTTACGCAGACGCGCAACGAGATCGATCTGCCGGTGGCGGTCGGGCGGTCGAAGGTGGTTCCGTTCGTGGCAGGCACGTTTGCCTACGAGGACGGCGCGGGTTTTCAGGAGAATCTCGACGGTTCGCTGGATGCGAGGGAGGACGCCGTGGGGATTGGCGAGGCGGGCGTGCGTATGTCGACTCCGTCGTGGTGGCGCGTTTATCCGGACGTGGAATCGCGATTGCTGGATCTTCACCAGTTGCGGCATGTGATCACGCCGAGCGTTGCGGCCGTTACCTATACCGCCACCGACTCGGTGGCCGATCAGCGCAATACGCTGGACCTGGGCATCTACCAGCGCTGGCAAACGAAGAGGGGGCCTGCCGGGAAGCGTCGCACGGTGGACTGGCTGGAGCTGAACGTGGATTTCGTCTGGGTGGATGATTCGAGCGACGAGGTGGTCGGGCCGGACCGGTTCCTCTGGAACAAGCCCCTGATCCCGCTGGCCAACCCGCTGGCCCGAGATCTCCCTCCGCTGGACAGGCGAACGACCGAGGCGTTCGGGCCCCGCCATAACTACACCAGCACGGAGATGATTATGAGACTCAGCGATACAACGTCGATCCTGGGCGATGCCTATTTCGACATGCAGCGGGGCGTTGTCGAGCAGCTTGACGTCGGTTTCTCTCGTCTGTGCTGGCCGAACCTGACGTATTACGTGGGCAGCCGGTACCTGCGGGATGTGGACAACGGCCTGGGCGAGGTCGGCTCGACGGCGTTTACTTTCGCCGCGACGTACGTTCTCGACCCGCGCTACACGGCTGTTTTCTCCCAGCAGTATGATTTTGACTATGGCGCGAACATCCGTACGGATATAACGTTGATTCGCAAGTACCACCGCCTGAACTATGCCCTGACGTTCAGTGTAGATGAATCTGTGGACGAGCAATCGCTCGTCTTCAGCCTCTGGCCCCAGGGTGTTCCAGAACTTGGCTTCGGATTGCGACGATATATGGGATTGGGAGAATCAGTGGCCTATTAAAAAAAGGGGGGCAGGGAGATGGCTTCTGTGTAAACTGGGGATGCTTGGGTGGTTTCGGCCTCGTTTGCGCCGTTTGCCACAGAATTTCTAAACGTCGGATTTATCGATTGTGCCGTGAGTATAATGGTTTTGTAAGGAGCAGACTATGCCGTTAGTCAACACAAAGAAGATGTTTGAAATGGCCTACAAGAATGGCTATGCCGTTGGCGCGTTCAACGTCAACAACATGGAAATCACGCAGGGCATCATCGAGGCCGTGGCCGAGAAGAAAGCCCCGCTTATTCTGCAAGTATCCCGGGGGGCGCGAGCCTACGCCAAGAACAGCTACTTGAAGGCCATCATCAACGTGGTCGTGGAAGAGAATCCGCAGATCCCGATTGCCATAAACCTCGATCACGGCGACACTTTCGAGACCTGCAAGCAGTTCGTGGATGACGGATTCACCTCGGTGATGATTGACGGTTCGCATCTGCCCTTCGAAGAGAATATTGCGTTGACCAAGCAGGTCGTCGAGTACGCCCATCCCCGTGACGTGGTGGTGGAGGCCGAGCTGGGCCAGTTGGGTGGTATTGAGGAAGACGTTGTGGGCGTCGATGACGTCAGCAAGCACATCGCCGATCCGGACCAGGCGGTCGAATTCGTCGAGAAGAGCGGTTGCGATTCTCTGGCCATCGCCTGCGGGACCAGCCACGGGGCCTACAAGTTCAAAACCGAACCCACCATCGCTTTTGATGTCATACAAGAGATAGGGGAGAGATTGCCGGGCTTCCCGCTGGTGATGCACGGTTCCAGCAGCGTCCTGAAGGAGTTTAAGGACCTGATCAACAAGTACGGGGGTCAGATGCCGGACGCGATGGGGGTACCGGAGGATATGGTCACGAAGGCCTCGCAGATGGCCATGTGCAAGGTCAACATCGACACGGACCTTCGTATGGCCCTGACGGCCAAGATCCGGCAGGTCTTCGCCGAGAAGCCGGGCGAGTTCGATCCGCGCAAATACCTGGGCCCGGGCCGGGATGCCATCCGCGAGATGGTGCTCCACAAGCTCGACGTGCTGGGCTGTGCCGGAAAGGCCGAAGAGTGTCTGTGAGAGCATCCAACGTCGGGCACGACGGCGATGAGTAAAACGTGTGTGGCCGACGGCACAGGGGCCTGCAATACCCTTGTGCCTCAGGCCGGTTTCGGCGTCGCCGGGGCCTCGTAGTGGAAAGGAGCGGTTCAGTGGTGCGCGATACAGCGAAAGAAACCTCGTCCGGGATCGACCGGTCGAAATCCGGTGTTCGGAATGCCAGGGTCACGGTTGTGGCCTTGCTCTCCTGTGCGTTGCTGCTGGTTGCGGCTTGTTGGGTCGGCGGCTACCGGTGCTGGGCGGATACGCAGGAGCAGATGGCGGTTGTCCAGGCGGTTTCTCCGGCTTTGGCGCAGGTGCCGGCCGGTTCGGAGCCGGTCTCGGTCAAGCCGGACCTGGTTGCCGAGGCGTCCGAGCTGATCTGTCGCGGGGCCTTCCGCGAGGCGGGCGAGCGCCTCCGCGTGGCCGAGACGCTCGGAGACGGGCGCGTTGGGGATCTCAAGGGGATCGTCCAGCGATACGAGCAGATCGGCCGGGAGCGCAAGCTGGCGAAGGAGGCGGCCTACCAGAAGCAGCGTGTCGAGCTGGCGCAGTTGCAATCGACCGTCGATCTGGAGCGCCGCGATGTCCCGACAATCGACGCGAACGCCGTAGACGGCGCCGACGACCCGAACGAGCCGAACGATGTCACCGACGTCCTGGCCGTGGTGGTGAAAGCCGCTGAGTTTGCCGATAGCGACCAGAAGGCCGAACTCCTCGCGGACCCGTATGTCCAGAAGGTCATGCAGGAAGCCGTCGACCGCAGCATTCTGCTGGAGGCCGAGGGCAAATGGCTCAACGCCTACACCCGCTACTATTACTGGCTCCAGGCGATTGACCCGAACAACAAGGGCTATTCCACGCACGCCGAGGAGCTGCTCGAGCGCGCCGGCATTGCCGCTTCTTTTCAGGACAGCCCCTGCGAAACGCGGAAAGAACGCTATGACGGCGTCGTGAAGCTCATGTTTGAGCGCGCCATCGAGGCGCTGGACCTGCACTACGTCAACAGCATCAGCTACCCCGAGATGGCCACAAAGGCGATCAAGCGTTGCGACCTGCTTGCCGAGGTGCTCACCATTACGTTCGCCAATGACGCCGAGGCGACGAAGGACATGACGTTCGAGCCGCCGGCGCCGGAGAAGGTGACGGCCTGGTCGGTGGCTCTGGCGGGACTGCGCGACGAGATCGAGGCGTCGATCGAGAGTTTTGGCAAGGACGAGTTCCTCGACGTTCTGGACAAGGTCCTGGCCATCAATGAAACGACGGTCGAGCTTCCGCGCCGGCCGCTGATCGCCCATTTCTCCGAGGCGGCCCTGGAAACCCTGGATCCCTACACGGTCATGGTCTGGCCGCGTCAGGTACAGGATTTCGAGAAGGTCATGATGAACGAATTCACCGGCATCGGCATCGAAATCTCCAAGCCGAGGGGCTTGCTGACGGTCGCCAGCCTGCTGCCCGACACCCCGGCCTACCGGGCGGGCCTGGATGCCGGGGACGTGATCGAGAAGGTCGACGGTGTCCCCACCATCGACATGAGTCTGCTGTGTGCGGTCAAGAAGATCACCGGTCCGAAGGGCACGAAGGTCAACTTGACGATCCGCCGCCGGGGACGGGAGGACACGTACGACGTCACCATCACCCGGGATCGAATTATCGTGCCGACCATCCGGGGCTGGCAGAGAACGGAAGGCGGGGATTGGCTGTACATGCTGGATGAGGACGATCGCATCGGCTACATTCGCATCACGAGTTTCTCGGGCGATACCGCCAGCGACCTGGAACGCGTTCTCAATCGGCTGGAGGCCGACGGTATGAACGGGCTGATTCTCGACCTTCGCTTCAACACGGGAGGGCTGCTGGACAGCGCCGTGAAAGTCGTGGACAAGTTCCTGGCCGAGGGCCTGATCGTTCGCACGCAGCCGAAGGCCAATATGATTCCCGCCTATGAGCACGCACACCGCCGCGGGACCCATCCGGACTACCCGCTGGTGATTCTGATCAATTCGCACTCCGCCAGCGCCTCGGAGATCGTGGCGGGCGCCCTGGCCGACGAACGATACGAGCGAGCGGTCCTGGTGGGGACGCGCACGCACGGCAAGGGGAGCGTCCAGGGCATTACCCACTATCCCGGCGGGCGGGCTGAGCTGAAGTATACCATGGCCTACTACCATTTGCCTTCCGGGCAGCGGGTCAAGAGCCGCGACGCCGTGGAGAAGGAAGGGCGCAAGGATTGGGGCGTCGGCCCTGACGTCGAGGTGAAACTGACCAGCGAAGAACTCAAGAAAATGCTCGACGTTCAGCGGGACAATGACGTGCTGGTCCAGGCCAACCGCACCGACAACGGAACGTCCTTGAACAAGCACAGCATTGACGAGACCCTCCAGGCAGACCCGCAGTTGGCCGTTGGGCTTCTCGTCTTGAAGGCGCAAACGCTCAAGACCGGTGTGGTTGCCGCCAACTAAGAAGTAGAGTTTTGCAAAATGGAGATTAGGCTTATATTCTTCAAGGAAATCGTTGGTGTGATTTCCTTGAAGACAGAGGTTAAATATCTACACCCAAAGCACTTACGTCCTCGGGAGGAAAAATCGACAAGGAGATTTTTTCCTCCCTAAAGTAAGCCTAATCTCCATTTTGCAAAAGTTCAGTAAGAAGACAGCCCTTTCAGTGA
Source organism: uncultured Pirellulales bacterium (assembly GCA_964415045.1). GTDB lineage: Bacteria > Planctomycetota > Phycisphaerae > Sedimentisphaerales > Anaerobacaceae > CAYPZL01. The sequence continues at coordinate 29,761 of CAYPZL010000017.1, forward strand.
CACGAGGTTGTGGTTTTGATGCAGCAGACCGATACGGACCGATTCGAACAGCAAAGACGCGAGAAATGCTCGCAAATCGAAGCCCTGAATATTGACCCTTACGGGTCGCGATACGCCGATGCCGAGCCGGCGGCGGCGGTCAAGGCCCGGTTCAAAGACGATGACGACAGCCAGCGGGCCCGGTGCGCCGGCCGGATCGTGCTCCTGCGCGACATCGGCAAGCTCATCTTTCTGACCCTCCGGGACCGCAGCGGAACCATCCAGGTCGGCCTGAGCAAGAAACTGCTCGCCGAGCAGTGGCAACTGGCCAAGCTGCTCGACCTCGGTGACATCATCGGCGCCTCCGGCATGCTCGGAAAAACCAAGACGGGCGAAATCACCATCTGGGTCGACGAAGGCGGACTGACCTTTCTGAGCAAGTGTCTCTGCCAGCCCCCGGAGAAGTTTCACGGACTGGCCGACGTCGACCAGCGCTATCGGCAGCGCTACGTCGATCTGTGGGCCAACCCCGAGGTGCTGGAGCGGTTCCACAAGCGCAGCGCCATCGTGGCGACGATTCGTCGTTTTCTCGAAGAACGCGGGTTCCTCGAGGTCGAGACGCCCATGATGCAGACGATTGCCGGCGGAGCCGCGGCCAAACCCTTCATCACTCATCACAACAGCCTCGATCTGGACCTGTACCTGCGAATTTCCCCGGAGCTGTTTCTCAAACGCCTCCTGGTCGGCGGGATGGAGCGCGTCTTCGAGATCAACCGGAACTTCCGCAACGAGGGATTGAGCCGCCAGCACAACCCCGAATTCACCATGATGGAAGTCTACCAGGCCTATGGCGACTACAACGTCATGATGGACCTGACCGAGGATCTCATCTCGGCCTGTGTGGACGCCCATTGCCCGGGGACGAAGCTGCCGTTCGGCAGTCTGGAGATCGACCTGGCCCGGCCCTGGCGCCGGGCGCGATATGCGGACCTGCTCCGGGAGTACGGCGGTTGTGACATCGACGACCTGGACGCCGTGCGGGACAGGGCCCGCGCGCTGGAGATCGACGAAGCGGATATGGACGATGTGGTGGTGGTGAACGAGGTTTTCGAGGCGACGGTCGAGGATCGATTGGTCGATCCGACGTTTGTAATGGACTATCCGGCCGCCCTGTGTCCCCTGACCAAGCGCAGCAAGGCCAACCCGGCGTACGCCGAGCGATTCGAGCTGTTCATCGCCGGCATGGAGCTGGCCAACGCGTACACCGAGCTGAACGATCCCGCGCAGCAGTACGAGAACTTCATGATCCAGCTCAAGGGCCAGGAGGACACGATGGCGACGATGGATACCGACTTCATCACCGCCCTGAAATACGGCATGCCGCCGGCGGGAGGGCTGGGCATCGGCATCGACCGGCTCGTGATGGTTCTCACGGGCGCGACCTCGATTCGGGACGTCGTCCTGTTTCCGCAACTGAAACCGGCGGCGCCCGAGGGCAAGTAGGCGGGCCCGAAGGGGCTCGGCCCGCGTGTAGGATAGGGACGATCCGTCGCCCGACGATTGGGGTGGCGGACGTCGTGACAGGCAGATGCTGAAATTCTTCTTTTGGCTGAAATATCTCTGTAAGTGGCGCGTTGTCTTTCTGAGCGTGGCGGCGGTCGCGCTGTCGGTGGCGCTTCTGATCGTGGTGGCCAGTCTCTTTACCGGTTTCATCGAGGCCGTCCAGATGGGGGCGGTCGGGATGGTCGGCGACGTGCTTCTGGCGGCGCCGGCGCCCATTGAGGACTATCCCGCCTTTCTCGAACGGCTGGAGGAGATGGAGGCGGTGGAGGCCGCCACCGGGACGCTGTCGGCGCAGGGCCTCCTCCATGCCGGCAAAGGCAACGTTCACGGCGTGAGCGTCTGGGGAATCGAGCCGGGCCGCCGCGCACGAGTCACGAATCTCAAGACCGCCCTGATCCGCCAGGGGCCATTGCCCGAGGCGCCTTCCTTCGACGTGCCCGGCAAGGAGGGCCAGACCGGTGGTTTCGTCGGCATCGGGGTGGTGGCCGATCCGAACGAGACGACCGACGAGTACGATACGCAGGGTGTGCTGGATGAGATGCTCGCCCAGCGTGTCTTCGTGACCACGGGTACGATCGTCGAGTCGCAGGATGCCGGCAACACGCCTAAGCGGAAACTGATCTCGTTTTACGTCGCCGACGTCGCCTATACGGGCGTGTACGAATTCGACGAGGCCTTCGTCTACATTCCGATCAAGACGCTCCAGGAGGCGTTGTACCCGCGGCGCGAGGGCGATCTGGCCACGAGCATCAGCATCAAGCTGCGTCCGGGCGTCGATCCGGAGCAGGCAGTGGCGCAAATCCGCGGCCTGTGGCGCGTGTTCGCTGACGACGAGCTTGGCTGGGACCCCTACCGGATTGCGATCACCGAAGTGATCACCGCCCGGCAGATGCAGGCGAAATACGTCGTCGAGTTGCGCAAGCAGATGGGCGTGCTCCTGCTGATCTTCGGCGTGATCAGTTTCAGCGTGGTCGTGCTGGTGTTCTGCATCTTCTACATGATCGTGCGGCTCAAGCAGAAGGACGTGGCCATCCTCAAGAGCTGCGGGGCGTCCGGGTTTTCGGTGGCCTGGATTTTCCTGGGATTCGGCACCGTGGTCGGTCTGCTGGGCGCCGGCACGGGCTCGGTCTTCGGATACGTGATAACGAGAAACATCAACGGGATCGAGGAATGGATTCGCGTGGCCCTGGGGCTCAAGCTCTGGCAGAGCAGCGTCTACATGTTCAGCCGGATTCCGAACGAGGTGGATTGGGAGTCGGCCCTGCCGATCGTGGCGATGGCGGTGGCGGCCGCTTCGCTGGGCGCTCTGCTGCCGGCGATGCTGGCGGCTCGCACCAAACCCGTGGAGATCCTCCGCTATGAATAAGGCAATGACACGGGTGGCAGCGTCAAGGCCACAGGCCTTGGCGATGGGATCCCCTGAATCGCGAAAGGCCATCGCCAAGCTGCGCTTGACGCTGCCACCCGGCCTCAACGGTGACGAATGTACAAGCTCAAGCTCATAATCCGGTACCTGCTGAAGAGGCACATCACGCATTTCGCCGTGCTGGCGGTGACGCTGTGCGTCTTCATCGTCGTGGTCGTCATGACGGTCATGACGGGCCTGGTGGGGGGCTTCGCGGAGAAGAACCACGAGTTCGTCGGCGATTGCGTCGTCGGCACGGAATCGCTGGTCGGGTTTCCCTACTACGAGCGGTTCATTGAGAAGCTGACGGAAGAGGATTTCGTGGAGGCCGTCTCGCCCGTGGTCAAGAGTTACGGGCTGCTGGACGTCGCCGGCTACGAGCAGGGTGTGGAGGTTATGGGCGTCGATCCGGTGCGGCACAGCCGGACGACGAATTTCGCTGCGACCCTGCACTACCGCGCCGACGAGCCGGCCAAGGCGTTCCTGTCGCCCTACGATCCCAACGCCGTGGGATGCGTTCGAGGCGTCGACCTGGCGCTCGGACGCAACTCGCGCAGCGAATACGTGTACGACATCCAGCCGGAAGAAACGGATATTACGCTGACCTGTTTTCCTCTCAATGCCAGAGGCGCCCTGGCCCTGGCGGGAACCTGGCCCGTCCGCACGCGGAAGTTCCATCACAGCGATTACTCGCACAGCGGAATCGCCCGGGCGGACGGCTCGCTCGTCTACATTCCCCTGGAGCAGGCCCAGTTGCTCTGCATGGCGGGGGTCGAAAAGAGAGTTACGGCCATCCATATCAAATTCGCGCCCGGGACGGATATCGCTCACGGCTGCGCCCGGGTCGCGGAGTTGTGGGACGCGTTCAAGCAGGACCTCGGGGAGGTCCCGAACCGCTACCTGCTCGATGCGGTGACGGTCCAGGATTGGAAGCGGTACCGGCGCGCCTTCATCGCTCCCATGGAAAGGGAGCAGGTCCTCCTGAGTCTCATGTTCGTTCTGGTGGGGATTACGACGGTCTTCATTGTGTTCGTCGTCTTCTACATGATCATCAGTCACAAGCGCAAGGACATCGGCATCCTCAAGAGCGTCGGGGCCTCGAACGGCAGCGTTATGACGCTTTTTTCCGGGTTTGCGCTTACGGTGGGGTTCCTGGGGTCAGGCGTTGGCGTTCTGGGCGGCTGCGTGTTTCTCGCGAAGATCAACGCCATCGAGGGTTGGCTTTTCGAGCGTTTCGGTTTTCAACTCTGGGACCGGACGGTCTATGCCATTGGGGAGATCCCGCATCAGGTGGACGTGAAGGTGGTGGCGGTGATCGTATGCAGCGCAGTGGCGGCGTGCCTGGTCGGAGCGGCGGTTCCCAGCTATCTGGCGGCGCGGCTGCGGCCCGTCGAGACGCTGCGCGTGGGGCAGGCGTAAGTGGTCTGCGCCCGCCGAGGCCCGGCCAATTCCATACCGGCAGTTGACTTCCGCGCCACATCCGGGTATCAACGAGGCCACGCTGATGGCGTGTTGGACAAGGAATGTTTGCCAATGAGTTTGGATGTGATGACGACGGCATGAAAGAACCGCTCGTGATATTGCAGGCCAGGGGCCTCTACAAGTCCTATCGCATGGGGACCAGCCGCGTCAAGGTCCTCAAGGGCGTGGATCTGGCCGTGCGCGAAGGCGAGTTCGTGGCCGTGGTCGGGGCCTCCGGCTCCGGCAAAAGCACACTCCTGCATATCCTTGGAGCGCTGGACAGGCCCGATAAAGGCGTGGTCCAGTTCAACGGTCGCGATCTCAATCGAATGAGAGGCCGCCAGTTGAACCGCTTTCGCAACGGAATGGTCGGTTTCGTATTTCAGTTCTACCACCTGTTGGACGAACTAAGTGTGCTGGAGAATGTTTTTCTTCCGATGATGGTTTCGCAAACGGCGCTCGGCTGGCTGCTGAAGCGGCGTGTGGCGCGGCAGAGGGCAACCGAGCTGCTGGGGCAATTGGGCCTGGCAGACCGGGCCGGCCACAAGCCCTACCAACTGTCCGGCGGCGAACGCCAGCGGGCGGCCATCGGCAGGGCACTGATCCATCAGCCTCGCCTGCTCCTGGCCGACGAGCCCACGGGAAACCTTGACTCGGAAACAGGAAATGGTATCTTGGCCGTTTTTGAGCAGCTCCACGAGGCCGGCCAGACGATTGTGATGGTCACGCACGATGACCGCGTGGCCCGCAAGGCCCAGCGCGTCATCACGTTAGAGGATGGCAGGATCCGGACGTAAGCCCGGCGGTCGGCGCCTGCGGCTTCGCAGGGCCGCGTGATGTTGATTGGATGAACGAGGTTGTTTCATGGCGTTGAAGATATGGCTGAACGACGGGCTGGTGGACGAGGCGGATGCCAGGATATCCGTGTTCGATCACGGCCTGCTCTACGGAGACGGCGTCTTTGAAGGGATTCGCGTCTACGGCACGAGAGTCTTCGAGTTGGAGGCTCATATTCGGCGTCTCTTCGAGTCGGCTCGCGTGATCCGTTTGCCCGTGCGCATGAGCGAGTCGGAGCTGATCGAGGCCGTCGAAACCACCGTCCGCGCCAACGACATCGACGACGGGTACATTCGCCTCGTGGTCACGCGCGGGATCGGCACGCTCGGCCTCAACCCGTTCGTCTGCGGCGACAGCAGCCTCATCATCATTGCCGACAAGATTCAGCTCTATCCCGAAGAGCTGTATGAGAAGGGCATGAAGGTCGTCAGCGCCACCACCGTGCGCAACCATCCGTTGGCGCTGCCGCCGCAGGTCAAGAGTCTCAACTACCTCAACAACATCCTGGCCAAGATCGAGGCGCTCGACAACGACGTGCCCGAGGCGGTCATGTACAACCACGAAGGATACGTGGCCGAGGCCACCGGCGACAATATCTTCATCGTCCGAAACGGCGTCATCTACGCGCCACCCGTGGAGGCGGGCAGTCTGGAAGGGATCACCCGGGCCGTGGTGATCCGACTGGCCGATCGCGAGGGCATCACCGTCGTGGAGAAGAATTTGACCCGGTACGACTTGTATGTGTGCGACGAGTTTTTCCTGACCGGCACCGCCGCCGAAGTCATCGGCATCGTGGAGATCGACGGGAGGATGGTCGGCGACGGCAAACCGGGACCCATCACGCGCATGCTCAGGGAACGATTCGACGATTACGCTCGCGGAAAGGAGAAGTAGCGGACAGGACGTCCAGGCTACGTTGATGTCCGGCTGCTGCCAGTTATGCAATTGCCAGGCCATGTACAATGCGCGGACGAGGTTCCGTGGGCGGAGATCCCTTCTCTCCGGCCGATCGACGGGGAGCTCAGAGAGGTGCGGAACCTGATGCGAGAGGCGCTCGTCGCTTCTCCGATCGCCGAAGAGCTAACCCCGCTGTACGACTATCTTTTCCTGCGCAGCGGGAAGATGATCCGGCCCGGTTTGGTTCTGCTGGCCGGCCGCAGTGCCGGGCAGACGACGCCGGACCATCTGACGGCCGCCGCGGTCGTGGAGATGATTCACACCGCTACGCTCTTGCACGACGATGTCATTGATCACGGCCAGCGCCGGCGCGGCGCGCCCACCGTCAACAGTCTCTGTGGCAATGAGTCCGCCGTCCTGCTGGGCGACTTCGTCCTGAGCTGTGTATTCAAGAAGGTCACTGACTTCGAACCGAAGGTGGCCAAGGTCATGGCGCAGATCGCCGTACGCGTTTGCGAGGGCGAGCTTCGACAGGTCATCCAGAAGCGAAATTGGCAGCTCGACGAGGCGACGTACATCGACATTATCACGGAGAAGAGCGCCGCCTTCTTCAGCGGCTGCTGCCGGATCGGCGCGATGCTGGCCGGCGGCACGGACGATCAGGTCGAGGCCTTGTCGCGGTACGGCCTGCACGCGGGCATCGCCTTTCAGATTACCGACGACGTGCTCGATATCACCGGAGACGAGCAGCAGATGGGCAAGGGGGCCCGGAATGATTTCGATACGAGCAAGCTGACGCTGGCGGTCATCCACCTGCTCGCCCGCCTGGCCGAGGCCGAGCGGCGGAAAGTCTGCGTCCTGTTGGAGTCGCCGGGCGAATCCAAAGCGGAGCTGGCCGGCCTGCTCGACTATCACGGCAGCCTGGAGTACGCTCGCCAACGGGCGCAGGCCCACGTAACAAAGGCGGTGGAAGCCCTCGAGGCCGTCTCGCCGGGACCGGCTCGAGAGGCCCTCATTGAAATCGCCCGTTTCATGGGGGACCGGACGATCTGAAGCGACGCGCGGTTATGATGCGCTGCGCGGCGGGGAAAGGAGAAAGGGAAGCCGCACGTTGATATGCGACTTCCCCTGGTATTCCACTGCGGTTCTGTGTCCGCGTGCTTACAGGCCCGCGAAGATGTCTTCCGGCGTAAACATCGCGCCGATGCCGAAGAGCCACGAGTCGTCGCTGAATTGCCCCTCGACCCACAGATTCCACTCGCTCGAGACCTCGTAGCCGGCGCCGAAGAGCACGCCGAATTCGGATTCCTGCTCCAGGTCCAGCGACGCCACATTGCTGCCGGTGTTCGGGCCATCTACCTCGGCCCAGTACTCGTCTACGTCCAGGTCCCCGTCGACGAACTGCAAGAATGGTCCGACCCAGACGCTCCAGAGGTCCACCTGGTAGATGGCGGCCAGGGCGGCCTGGGCCTGCCAGTAGTCCATGTCGATGTCCCCCGTCCACGTCGCGGGTACCCCGTCCTGGGTTCCCGATCCCATGTAGCTGTCGTCGCCCGGATCGACCCAGGTTACCTGCAAGACGCTGCCGAAGCTCCAGGCGCCCGAGCGGCACAACGTCGCCCGGCTGCCGACGCCCCAGGCGAACCCGTAACTGCCGTCGAAGGTCAGCGGGACCTCGCCCGGGCCCGTCCGGATGTCATCTTCGGCGTTGGCCGCACCCAGTCGCACAAAGACGTCCCAGTTGTCGCAGATCCCGTACGCCAGGTTCCCGAAGATCATGTTGCTCTCCAGGTCCTCCACGTCGAAAAGCTCGTCGGTAGCAGTTACGGACAGCCCCGCCGTCTCTGTCATGGTCCCGGATGCGCTCAGATCCATCTCCTCCATGCCAAACTCGATACCAACGCCCCATTGTCCCTCGCCCATCAGGGCCATGGGCGGACCGACGGGCGCCCCGCCGAAGGCGGCGGATCCGAGGAACGCCGTCACCAGAATTCCTCCGACCAGAACCAACTGTTTCATTTTCATTTCCGTCTCCTTTCGTCAATCAACCCTTTTCGACTGGCCCACTCGACACATCGTACCAACGGGGCAAGTGTAGCCTCGACGAGCGTAGGCCGTCAAGCGTATTTCCGGGCAATCACTTGCTGAAAAAAAGGGCCACAACCTTTCGATTGCGGCCCCATAGGGCGCTTTCATGTTTCGCGTCTGTGCCGGCCGGATTAGAACACCCAGCCGCCGCCAATGCCAAGACCCCACGCGTCACCCGTGAACATTACCTCCGCGAATGCCTTGAACTGTTCGGTCACGTCAAGCTGCGTGCCGACATAACCACCGAACGTGGACTCTTCCTCCAGATCGGCAGACTCTTTCCCAGCGTCGGTGAAGGGGCCGCTCAGGGGACTACCCGTGCCCTGTGCATTGTCGTAGTCGGCGTAGGTCTCGTTCCACTTGTCGTCGAGGTCACCGCTGACGATGTGTAGGAACGGGCCGCCGTAGATACAGAGGCCTTCCATCGCCTGCCACGTGGGGCCCACGGCAATTTGCATCTCATAGTAGTCGAGTTCCACATCGTTGTTGTAAGCTCCGACCTCCCAGGCGTCATCGCCGACGGATTCGGACCAGGTCCCGCTTAAAGTGTCCTCGGAATTGATCCACTTCATCTGGAACAGCACGCCCCACGTCAGACCCTCCATCTGCTCCCAGAAGGTGTACTTGGTGCCGAAGCCGTAGGCGAATCCGTAGTCTCCGTCGAAGCCCCACGTGTCGGAGGTGGGTTCGTCACTCCACTTGACTTTGTCGAATTCGGCGTTCGCCACGCCCAACTGGATATAAAATTCCCAGTTGTCCATGACGCCGTAGCCCAGCGTCGCGAAGAACATGTTCGACTCGAGATCCAGGATGGTTCCGTCCGCCCCAAACGTTGGATCGATCTCCAGATCCTGTTCGCTGTAGCCGTACTCGGCGCCGGCACTGAATTGGCCCTGCTGCAGTCCTGCGGTCGGCGGGCCCATGGGGGCCAGCGCCAAAGCCGATGAGCCGGTCACCATCGCCACCAACAATACCACACCTAACAGTTTCATTTTTTTCTCCATGACCAGTCCCTTTCAAAAATAACGCCTCTTGTGGTCTCAGTCGCCCCCTGGATGCGTCAGTCACACTGGCGTCGCCAATCGAGCGACCGGCACTTACCGTTGTTATTCTCACCCGGGCCTATTGGCCCCCACCCGTTATCAGGGCAGTATATGCCACCGAGCCGCCTCGCACAAGGTGTGAAAGAGATTTTTTTCGGGCGATTTACCTTCTCTCGTGAGGGCATTTGACTCGAACGAGATCCCTTCTCGGTGCCCGGGCGGCGCCGGGATGGGGCGGTTCGGTCGCGCCGAGGGCGCGAGAAAGGGGGGGGGCTTCCAATGGGCGTTGCGGCCAAGAGAAAGAGCCGCACGTCCGTACGGACGCGCGGCTCTTGATTCACGGAATTGGACCTCTCCGGAATTCCGCTCGTTTGTGGCGCACGAGGCCTACTGGAACTGATGGATGAGACCGAGGAAGAGCCCGTTCCCGTCATCCAGTATGTCGCCGACGTCGCCTTCCCAAACGTGGTACTGATACTCGACGAAGAAGTCGTTGTTGGCGTTGAGCTCATACCGCATACCGAGGACCGGACCCCACATCGTTCCGTCGTAGTCGTCGCTGCCGTCGAAGACCCCGCCGGGCTGGTCCGCGTCCACTTCGACATCGATCCAGAGAAGCTGGGCGCCGATGTACGGGACCCACTGGTTGGTGGGCATGAAGTGCCATTTGGCCTTGCCGCCGATCCCGAAGATGTCCACGTCCAGTTCGAGGCTCGGATCGATGAAGCTGCTGCTGATGTCGGTCTCCGTCTGGGCCAGCATGGCTACGCCTTGCATCTGGAGATTGTCGCTGAGGAAATAGCCGAGGCCTCCCGAAAGGTACCAGGCGTCGAAGTCCACCCCCCGGGATGCTCCGTTTTCGCTCAGCCAGCCGCCGAGAAAATCGAGTTCGGTGTCACCCTGTTGCACGGCCGCACTCGCGGCGCCGGCAAAAGCCATGGCAACGACAGACGACAGAATCAAAAACCGTTTCATGATACTTCCTTTCCATGACATCACTCACACTGGCTTTCCGATAAGCCAACCATACCTTGATGAGACACTAAAAACAGCCAAGCTTGACGCGGCTTGGCTTGTCCCTGACTCTCATTTTTTTCAGAGCCTCCCGGCAAAAAAACTACGGTATCACATCCGTTGATACACGGTAGCAGTCTATCGAGGCGGTGATGAAAGTCAAAAGAAAAAAACATCTTTTTGCGTTTTCGCGCCGGTTTCGCGGGCGTGGCGGAATAGTTTCGACGGATACGCGACGGACGCGTATAATGGAGCGGATGCGAAACGACAACGCCGACAAGAGTCTGTTTGAGGCCCAGGAACAAGCCAATCTGCAATCGGCCAGGCCGCTGGCGGCGCGGATGCGTCCGGCGACGCTGGCGGAATTCGTCGGGCAGGAGCATTTTCTGGGGCCCGGCAAGCTGCTGACCCGGATGCTCCAGGCCGACCGCTTGAGCAGTCTGATCTTTCACGGGCCTCCCGGGGCGGGCAAGACCTCGTTGGCGACGGTGATCGCCCGGCACACCCGGGCGAAGTTCCGCTATCTCAGCGCCCCGGCGGCGACGGTCAAGGACATTCGCGCCGTCATTGCCGAGGCCCGGCACCGGCTGGCCGCCCAGGCCACCCGCACGGTCCTGTTCATCGATGAGATCCACCGCTTCAATCGGGCCCAGCAGGACGTGTTGCTGGACGACGTGGAGTCCGGCATCCTCGTGCTGATCGGCGCGACCACCGAGAACCCCTATTTCGCGATCAACGGGCCGCTGATCTCCCGCAGCACGGTGTTTCGGTTCGAGCCGCTGGCGCCGGAGCAGGTGTTGCAGGTATTGCAGCGGGCGCTGGCCGACCGCCGGAGGGGATTGGGGAGTCTGGAGATCCGGGCCGACGAGGCGGCGTTGCGTTACCTGGCCGATGCCTCCGATGGCGATGCGCGGAAGGCCCTGACGGCGCTGGAAGTGGGCGTCTTGTCGCAGCAGGCCGGGGCTGAGGGCGAACCGATAAAATTTAATCTGCGCGTCGCCCGGGAGTCGATACAACAGAAAGCGGTCGTCGGCGGCGGCTCGGACGATACGCATTACGATCTGGCCAGCGCCCTGCAGAAGAGCATGCGGGGCTCGGACCCGGACGCCACCGTGTATTGGCTGGCCCGCATGTTGGCCGGGGAGCAGGACTGCCGTTTCATCGCCCGGCGCATCGCCGTTTGTGCGGCCGAGGACGTGGGCAACGCCGATCCGATGGCTACGGTGCTGGCGGCCGCGGCGGTGCAGATCACCGAGTTCGTGGGGTTGCCCGAGGCCCAGTTGCCCCTGGCGCAGGCGGCGATCTACGTGGCATGCGCCCCGAAGTCCAATGCCAGCGCCCGGGCGATCTGGCAGGCTTCGGCGGACGTGCGGAACGAGCCGGTCCGACGGGTGCCGCCGCATCTGCAGGATGCGCATTACGCCGCCGCCAAAAAGGCCGGGGTCGGGGCCGATTACAAGTACCCGCACGATTATGAGGGCGGATTCGTGCCCCAGCAGTACCTCCCGGGGCCCCCGGCACACTACTACGTGCCCAAGGACGCCGGGATGGAAAAAATGATCCGCCATTATTTACAAAAGCTCAAAACACTGATAGATAGTACCCAAACGTTCGAGAATCCGAGTGACCAGGACAACCAAGGACCGCTACATGGAGAAGGTTGAGCTGCGCCGCCAGTTGCGGAATTGCCTGCTGGCGATGCCGCCGGCGGAGCAAAAGGAAAAGAGCCGCAAGGCTTGCCGGAATCTGGTTGCGACCGACCAGTTCCAGGAAGCTTCGATTGTCATGATGTATCTGTCGCTTCCGCACGAGGTCGATACCTCCGAGGCCATTCTCCATGCTTGGCAACTGGGCAAGACCGTCGTGGTGCCCAAGATCTCCTGGCAGCAGCGCCACATGATTCCCGTGCAGATCAACTCGCTGGAGACGGGCTTCACCACGGGGGTCGGGGGCCTGCGCAACCCCATCACGGGCGTGCCCATGCCCTTTGAGGAGATCGACCTGGTCGTGGCGCCGGCCCTCGGATTCGACCGGCGGGGCAACCGCCTGGGCCGGGGCGGCTCGTTTTACGACCGCTTCTTCGCCAACGACGAGGTGGCGGCCGCGCGCTGCGGCTTCGCCTTTGCCGAGCAGGTCGTTGAGTCCATTCCCGTCACCGACAGTGACGAGCCGGTCGATTTCCTGGTGACGGATGAGGAAGTAATCTGTTGTGCCGAGCGGAAAGGAGCATAGGATGGCTCGCTCATACTCGAATCGCGGCTGGTCCCGTCGGGGCCGCCGGGCCAACATTGCTTATCTGGTCGTGGCGCTGGTGTTGTTCGTCTTGATTGTGTCCGTTCTGTTCCGGGGACATTCCTCGGACCCCCAGCCCGCCTCGGCCGGCGACGCCGGCGGCCAGACGAATCCGGTGAGCCAACTGGCCGAGGCTTCGCCGCCGCCGGTGGACGCCGAGGCGCAGCCGGAATCGGCGGCGCCGGAGCCGGCACCCGTTCCCGTGGAGCCGCAGGTTGAGCCGAGCCCGCTCGAGACGCTGGTGGCGGCCGAGCCGCCCCAGGAAGCGAGTGACACGAACGCCGAAGCGACCCGGGCGATCGCCGAGGCGCTGGCCCTGGGCCGGTCGCAGCCGGGCAGCGTGATCGAGGTCCGCGACAAGCTCAACGCCATCCTGGCGATGCCTCTGAGCGAGCAGCAGCGGCAAACCGTCAAGCAGGAGATGTCCAAGCTGGCCGACGAGTGGCTCTTCGGCCCGGCCGCCTTTGCCGGCGACCCCCTCTGCGGGACCTACACCGTCAAGTCCGGCGACGTCCTCGAAGTCATCGGACGCCGGCACAAGGTCCCGTACGAAATCCTCATGCAAATCAACAACATCCCGCGCCCGCAAAGCCTCGGCGCCGGCCGAGCGATCAAAGTCATCCACGGGCCGTTCCGCGCCAAGGTCTACCGTTCCACCTTCACGCTCGATCTGTATCTCCAGGACACGTTCGTCCGCAGCTTCAAGGTCGGTCTCGGTATGCCGGCGACCCCGACGCCGACGGGGCTCTGGCGCGTCAAGGACGGCGGCAAGCTCATCCAGCCGCCCTGGTACGACAAGGTCACCAACCGCACCTACAAGGCCAGCGACCCCGACTATCCCCTCGGCTCCCGCTGGATCGCGCTGGACGGCGTCGACGGCGACGCCCGCGGGCGAACCGGTTTCGCCATCCACGGGACCAAGGACCCCGACCAGATCGGCACCGCCGGCTCCCGCGGCTGTATTCGCATGTACAACGGCGACGCCATCCTGGTCTACAACCTTCTGGTCCCCCTGTACTCCAAGGTCGAAGTAGTGGACTAAAGGGGTCGTTATTTCATTGGGCGCCGTCGTGCCCTGTGGATTCTCGTCAATTCGTGCGCCATGTGTCATCCTGAACGCGGAGTGAAGGATCTGAGCGGCGGCTTTGGAATACGCCTCGTTCGCAGGCCATCCCGGCGCGCCGGGATTCGTCTGAGGCTCAGGATGACAGCGTCTCGTTGCTCAAGAACTACTCCTGGTTCGTATCGCTCCGCGCGCGGGCAACGCACGTCTTGTTCCTCGGCGAGAGCCGGTTACGTGCTCCGGTTTCGGATAGAACAGAGCGGATCCGTATCCGATTGAATCTCGCGGTCAGGCGGATTCTTTGCGGGCCTGGCGCCGGGCGGCGGTGAGGGTGGCTTCGCCTTCCACGATGTCGCGCGAGATGATGTATCGTCCCGGCTTGGTCTCTTCGGGCAACTGGTACATCAGATCGAGCATGAGCTCCTCGGTGATCGAGCGCAGCGCCCGGGCCCCCGTGTCGCGCTTCAGGGCCTTGCGCGCCAGGGCCTTGAGCCCGTCGGGCGTGAATTCCAGCTCCGCATCTTCCATCTCGAAGAAGCGCTGGTACTGCCTGACCAGGGCGTTCTTGGGCTTGGTCAGGATGTCCACGAGCGCGTCCTCGTCCAGGGACGAGAGCGTCGCAATGACGGGCACGCGCCCCACCATCTCGGGAATCATGCCGAACTCGATCACGTCCTCGGGAATGACCTGGCTGAGAACGTCGTCGTAATCGGTCCTGGTGTCGTCCTGTCCGGACAGCTCGGAGTCGAAGCCGATCATCTTGCGGCCGAGCCGTTTCTTGATGATGTTGTCCAGACCGACGAACGTCCCGCCGCAGATGAAGAGGATCTCCGTGGTGTCCAACTGGATGTAGGATTGCTCGGGGTGCTTTCGGCCGCCCTGGGGCGGGATGTTCGCCACCGTGCCTTCCAGCATCTTCAGCAGCGCCTGCTGCACGCCCTCGCCGGAAACGTCGCGCGTGATCGAGATGTTCTGCGAGGTCTTGCCGATCTTGTCGATCTCGTCGATGTAGACGATGCCGCGCTGGGCCGCCTCGATGTCGTAGTCCGCCGCCTGGAGCAGACGCAGCAGGAAGTTCTCCACGTCCTCGCCGACGTAGCCGGCCTCCGTGACTGTGGTGGCGTCGCAGATGGCGAAGGGGACCTCCAGCTTGTGGGCCAGCGTGCGCGCCAGCAGCGTCTTGCCGCAGCCGGTCGGGCCGATGAGCAGGACGTTGGACTTGTCGATCTCGACGTCGCTGTCGCCGATGTCGCTGTGGAGCAGCCGCTTGTAGTGGTTGTGCACGGCCACCGACAGGTACTTCTTGGCGTTGTCCTGCCCGATGACGTACTGGTCCAGGTATTCCTTGATCTCTCGGGGCTTGGGCGTCTCCCCGGCGCGGGAGCGTTTCGGGCCTCCCTGGCGGCGGTTCTGCTTGATGATATTGTGGCACAGCTCGACGCACTCGGGGCAAATGAACACGTTGTCCGGCCCCTCGATCAGGGTGTCGGCCTGGCTCCCGGAACGGCCGCAAAAACTACAGATGGCCTTGGATCTTCGATTATTCGATTGCTTGGTCATCGCTATTCTCTTATTTCGATTCTCAAACCTTGTTCTTTATCGGCCTGATTGTAGTCCGCCTGGCGTAATCAGGCAAGTTATTTCACGACCTTCATCTTCGTCGTGCCCGGATTGACGGAGCCACATCCCGGTAAGAGGCCCGCATGGGCTAAAGCCCATCCTATTCATGAAAGGCTGCCGGTTGTCAAGGACT
>CAYPZL010000018.1:0-44993 GCA_964415045.1 uncultured Pirellulales bacterium
GCCCCTTTTAGGGGCCTTCCTCATACCACCGGCTATGCCGGTGGTCTTGATTACCGACGCCGAAACGCTGCACAAAGCCCAGATTCCGCATGACCTCCGCGACATTTGGATTGCGGTAGTCGGTGACACCGGGCCGGCCGAAAGAGGCAACCGTGACTTGCCCGAAAGGACCGCCGGGGTTTTGGATCTCAATGCGATCCGCAAACCACGTAATGCGCACGGGAGCGTTCGACATCGCATAGTCACGGTGCATAATGGCATTGCGAATGAGCTGCTGAAGGGCATCGAGTGGGTAGTCCGGATGGCGTCGTTCGATCGAACCGGATCGAATATCCGTTGCCACATGAATATTCGCTTCAAGGATCTCATCAATGCGGCGTAGCAACTCTGAAAGAGGACCATGGATTTCCTTCTGATCCGCAATGGGATCAGCCAGGGTCGTACCGTCAATCCGCAGAAACTGAACATAGGCCCCAGGAATGAATGCGCAGGGATCTTTGCCCAAGGCCAGCACACCTACAACCGTCGGGGCGGTTGTTTTCGAGTCAGAGAGGAATCGCAATGACGCCATTTGTTGTTGCGTGGTCCGCTCGTTGGCCTCGATAACATCCCGTGCCACCGCCGTCGGCAGGTAGATTCGCTCGAACATGTCAAGATCGAGATCTCCAGTTGAAGCAGAAGGCACAGGCTGCAGGTCATAAGGAAGATCCCGCGCACGCCTCTTTTCGTTGAGCCGGCTCTCTTCTTCGGCCGAAGCCGTCCCTCGACGAGGTCCCACACGAATCCAGATCCGGCCATTGTAGCGAACCGGGGGAAAACGGGACGGTTCCACGACAACCGCCGCTACCTCGCACTCGCCGAGTACCTTGCTTTGCACGGACATGGTGGGAATCGGCAGGATGTTTCCATCCGACCGCATGTCCGCCAGGGTACGGAGAAGCTTGTCCGTGATGGGTAGATTCGCGCAGTCGCCGTTATCCTTGACACCGATGAAGACGACGCCGGGCTTACCATGATTAGGCATGTCGTTGGCAAAAGCGCAAATCGCCTGCCGTATTTTGCCGGCGTCGGCAATCGATTCCTTGCGTTCGACACGATCAGATTCCTGATTGTTGAACAGAGCTTCCAGTTCTTCGTCCGTCATTCTTCCAACTCTCCTCAGCCGACAAGCTGCCGCCACGTAGCACTTCACTATTTGTACCGACGACCCCACTGAATCGTACCACAAAACTGTGATGGATCAAGCGGGAGTCTTCGCCGTACCCCAAACGGTTGTCTCTGCGACGATTCTCCCGGTCCGACCCGGCCCCGACACGCTGGGTTTTGCGTTTGCCTCACAGGACGTGAGTTTGGGCTTGCTGGAATGGGTTGGAGGGGCTATAAGTCTACGTTTTTGTTGGCCGGGTTGGATGGGCGGTTTTTTTGCCCATGCAGACTCGTTTGGAGAACTGTGCATTGACTTCGGATTGTAGAAAGATAGATCTTGTTATCACCGACGTCGGGGGGACGCTGGTGAAGACCGACGAGGCGATTATCGCCGCCGTGAGGCGGGCGGCGCACGAGTTGGGCTTGCCAGACGGGCATGAAGAACCCGTGTACGACGTGTTCGGCACCAGCATCTGGGAGTACGTTCGCGCGTACCTGCCGGAGAGCTGCCGGGACCGGACGGATGAATGTCACGAGCGGTTCTGGGCGCTGTTCCCGCACGAGGTTCTGGGCCAGATCACACCGTTCGACGGCGTCGAGGATGCCCTGCGTGAGTTGAAGAGCCGCAGCGTTCGCCTGGCCGTGCTGAGCGGGCTGCGCATCGAATCCATCCACGAGATTCTCTCGACCCTGGCATTTGGCGACTGGGACGCGGTGCGCTCGTGCATGATGTATCCGACCGAGGCGGGCGACTCCCGCGCCGAAGGCATCCGGCGGCTGGTCGAGGAATTCGGCGTCGCTCCCGAACGGACCGTCTACATCGGCGACACCGATCACGACGTGCGCCAGGCCAAAAAGGCCGGCGTCGTCTCCGCCGTCGTCCAGACCGGCGGCCAGGCCGTCAAGCACCTCCATAAAATCCAGGCCGAGGCCCCGCAACACCTCCTGCAGGCCTGGCCCGCTCTTCGCGACCTGGTTTGAACGGGCCGATCTGGTAGCGGACGGTTCGGTATTCGGGATCGGCGGTTCGGATGCGGAAGGGGGCAAAAGGGAAAACGGCGGAATCGCCGCAGAGCGGTAATTCCGCCGTTTTGACTTCTTCTGTTTGCGTCAAATCCGGCTGACTGTCGCGCCGCCTGGATCAGGGCGTGCCAAAGCGTAGCACGATGATGGAGCCTTTGCCGACGAAGAGGCCTCCGTTGACGAACATGCCGGAAACCTCGATATCGAATTCGCCATAGCCGTGCGTGGCGGACAGGAACCGGTCCTTGTCAAAGTAGGCTACGACCTTTCCTTGCTCGCTCGTGCCGTACACCTGATGGCTGAACGACATGATTTCATCGGGGCGATCCGGCACCGTCAGGATCAACGGGCCGTCGACGATACTCTCTTTGCCGATGCCCTCGGGCAGATACAGAATCGTCATCAGGCACGTCGGATTGGGAAGTTCCGTTCGATACAGCATCGACGGCCTGACGAACATCTGCGCTTCCACGAAATCCCCGGGCCCACCACCGCCGTCGGTGACGACCTCGACTTGCCTGGTGATCGCGTCCTGCACCTGTTTGCCCTGAATGCTGGCGCGGTTGGTGATCACGACGTCCGACCCCACCCGCTCGTCGATACGGACGACCAGTTCCAGGCACACGCTGGCCTTCGGCGCCAGCGAGCCGTAGAACCACGTGTACGTATGCGTCTTCGTGTCGTAGGCTCCAAACAACTGGTCGCCGTCGGCAGTGACGAAGCTGACCTGCTCGGGCAGCGTGTCCGTAATCGACAGATGCGTCAGCGTTTCGTCCGAGACGTTCTCAAAGCAGAGTGCATAGGTAACGTCGGTGCCCGGTTCCACAACAAACTGGCCCTTCTGGTTGGGGCCATCGACGGCACCGTCGGCGACGGTCTTGCTGAACCGCAGCACACCGTCGCCCTCACCTACGGTCACGTCGGCTGCGGCGGTCGTCAAAGGCGTCTCGTCGCTGTCGATCACCGCCTGATCCAGGACCACGCTGCCGGGAATCGCAGCCTCGCTGAGCTGCACGACTATCTCGACGCAATCGGTGGCTCCGGGCGAGAGCCAGGGATACGTCCAGGTGTACGTGTGGCTGGCCCGGTCGTACTCGCCAAACGAGCCGTCGCCGTCAGCGCTGACGAAGGTTACTTCGTCCGGCAGACGATCCACGATGGTCACATTGTGCACGGTGTGCTCGTTGGCCAGGTTGTCGAAGCAGATCCGATAGACGTATTCCTGTCCCGGCTCAACGAATTCAAGTACCTCTCCATCGCCTTGACCGGCGACGGCGCTCTTGCTCAGTCCCAGAGCATTGTACCCGACGATCACGTCGGCGCCGGCACTCTTGGAGGCTGCGTCCACGCTGTCGACAACGGCGCGGTTGGTAACGGTCGTTCCGGGGGGAATATTCTTGCTCAGTTGTACGACCAGCTCGACGCATTCAGTCTCTCCGGGCATCAACCAGGGATAGGCCCAGGTATAGGTATGGGTGAACGGATCGTACCCTCCGAAGACGCCGTCGCCATCGGCGCTGACGTAAATCGCTTCGTCCGGCAGCTCATCCGTTACGAGCACCTGGTCGATTTCATTGGCGAAGTCGTTGTTGCTGAAACAGATCAAGTACGTGACCTGGTCGCCCGGGTTGGCATGTGGCGTTCCGACGCCGACCTCGACGGCGCCGACCCGGATCGCGGTCTTGCTGATGCTCAACACGTTCTCCACGCCCTCGGCGGCCAAGGCCTCGGCGCCGACCGTCGTGGGAGGCACTGTGCTCGTGCTGATGGTCGCCCTGTTCGTAAAGACCGTGCCGGGGGCGGTATCGGGATTGAGATAGACGGTCAGATTCAAGCAGGTCCTGCCGCCCGGCGCGAGGGGGGGATTCTCCCAGACGTAGATGTGCCGGTCCGGATCGTAACGGCCGAACGCATTGTCGCCGTCGGCCCGCACGAACGTGACCTCCTGCGGCAGCGTGTCCAGGAGGGTGACCTCCGTCAGATCGTTCCCGTTGGGGCTGAAACAGACCGAATACGTGAATTCCTGTCCCGCGTTGATCACGGGAAGTCCGTTGTCGGAGAACTCCATTTCGGGGGTCTGCACGATCTCCTTGGCCAGGCTCAGCGGGTTGTAGCTGGTGTGTCCTCCGGGAATGGCCAGGCCCGTCGGGTTCCCGATGTCCTCTATGGTCTGAACCAGCTCCAGCGCTTCATTGAAGACCAGCAAGTCGTCCCCGCCCGGGTCGTTGTCGACGCCCGTAGTGACGTAAATGAAACCGGTCAAGGCGTTCACTCCCAGCCCCATCACACCGGCTGCCGGGTCGACCTGGACCTTCTTCTCCTCGCCGGTGTTGAGATTGTACTGTGTCAGGTAATAGTTCCTGACGTACCCGCCGCCGGTGTAGAGATAGCCGCGTGTCGCGTCGACCGCCACGCTGAGCGCCATACTGCTCAGGGAGATCGTATCGACGAGCGACCAGTCCGAGGTGTCGTACACTGTGACTTGCTTGGCGAGGTTGCCCACGTACAACCGGTCGGTGACTTCGTCCAGTGCGATGCCATACGCTTCGGCGCCTTCCAGGACGAACGGCGAGCCGTCGACCTTCCGAAGCTGGGCGGCAACCGGATCCCAGGTGTAGCAGTACAGATTCCCGGTTCGGCGGTCTACTGCATAGAGAAGGTCCTTTTCGTGGTCATACACGATGCCGGCGAGATTGGTGGCCCCCAAGGCCGAGACTTCCCCCACCTCTGTCATCGTCGTCGCATCCAGCACCTGGATACTATTGCCCCTTTCAAAAGTAATGAAGAGGGAGTCGGAGTCCGAATCGACCGCCAGTCCGACGAGGCCGGAAGCCTGATAGCGCACGTCGTATGCCGTCTGAAACGTCAGTTGGCCGTCCGCTCCGATGTCGTAGGCGTGCACCGGCACGGTCTGGCGGTCGTTGACGATTTCCGTGATGACGTACAGCGACTTGGCCTTTCCGATCTGGGGCGCCGCGCCGAGCAAAACCACGGCCGTCAGCGCCAAGACGAACAAATGGCTGCCTTGCCTGATCATTCTGTTCTGCTTTCTCATTTTCGACCCACCCATATCTATGGTTTTAGCATTGGTGCGGCCAACGCGCACGATTCGCGCCGTGCCGCGATGAGCACAGGTCTATGGAGGGAACGCGTGCAGTAATCAGCGGGAGTCTTTTCATCACACCCTCCATGACTAACTTGCCTATTTTACCACTTCCTGGCGCCTCTGTCAACGACAATGCGGGCCATGGTGTGTTTAAGTGCTTTTAATAAAAGCATTTACAGATATATTGGGGGTTCCTGGAATTTCGTGGTCGGCGGGGCTTCTGGAGCCGAATTGAGGCCGAAAGTCCCGCGGAGGGGCGTTTTGCGAGATGGGACGGGAGACGCCGGCGTGAATGTCTCCTTGCTGCGTGACGTGCCGTCTGCGCGGTCTCGATCTATTCGATGTGTCCGTACGAGGCGGAGAATCTCGCCCGTTCGTCAGTCCGGAGCATCGAGCGATTGTCGGCGAACCTCCGGCCCGGGGAGATCGCGACTGTACCGCAGGGCGTCTCGCAAGGCGCTGAGCCGTCGAGAAGCTGCGGCGCCTCGAGCAGGGCGTTCCAGTGGGCTCGATACGGTTCGCAGGCGGGGCTGTCACACATCCGTTCGCTGGTGTCGCGCTCTTGGCAAGCCGTCGAGATGCCGCCGTCTGCGTCCAGGCGGGCAGGCCGCGGGGAGCTTGGGGTGCGTCTGCCCGTTGCGCCCGTCAGGATTTGCGCGTATTGGCCCCAACAGTCCATCATCCCGTTTGAAATACTGTCCCGATCGGCGCTGAAAGTGGCTTCGAGCCACGCCTGCCGCCACGCAGTCCGGCCGCGCAGGTCCATAACCACGGTGTTGTCGGCGCCAATGTCCATCCATTCGATGCTCAGGACGGTGCCGTCGTTCATGGCGAGCCAGCCGCCGTTGGCGTCGCACAGATCGTACCGCCACAGGGCCTCGACGGGTTTTGCCGCCGTCGGGCTCCGCAGAGACCGGCGCCAAGCCCGAAGCCGCGTCTGAACCGGCTCCATCTGCGCCCGTGCCTCCCGACCCAAGTAGAGCAGCTCGTCCTTTTGTGAATCGGTGCCGGGAGGGAGATTCTCAGAAAGCATGTGGTCGATTGCGTCCAGGAAGCATGTGATGGCGTCGGCGAGATGCCCGGCGGCCGGGGCCGAAATCGCTGTTGCGTCGTTTTGGTCACAAGGCTCGGGCACTTCGGCCATAGGACGAGAAGAGTCCGGACGGAGGGCATCGTGCAGACAATCATCTACAACGCGCAGGAGATCGATTTCGGTTACGGCCTCCGCTGTCTCGGCGCCGGGGAAGCTCTCGACGAGACAACCATCCCGCCGCGTCGTTTCCGGATTGACGTCGAGACGCCGGGCGGCTTGCCCTCGAAGCTCCGCCTGGCAGGCCGACAGCAGCCCCTTGAGGATCAGGACCTCTCCGTAATCGACCTCCACCGCCCCGGCCAATCCGGTCTCCTCCGGCGCGAAAGAGATGGTAAATGGTGAGGGCGCGTTCGCGATCGAATCCAACTCGGCGACGATGGCGCTGAGCTCCGTCAGCACGGAATCAAGCCGGGACGGTACATCTGCGCCGGGCGAGGACGCGGTATGATCTTCGTGGCCGCCGGGAGATAACACGGCCTTGAAATCGACGAGCGTGCTCTGTGCCAGGCTGATTCCGAACTCCTCAGCCAGCGCGATAAAGCGATCCGCCGAGACAATGTCGGGGTAGTCGTGGAAGAGCACGACCGCTCGGGTCAAGGCGTGCAGGAAAACAAGCTCGCGGTCGTCAGTGTCGTCCGGCCGATTCTCGTTCTCCAGCGCCGCGTCGAAGATCTGATACGCCTGTGCGAAACCGGCGGCGCCGCCCTCGAACATCCTGGCCCGACCTGCCGTGACGTCATCATCATCAGCGGCAACGGGGACCGCGAGCGTCAACGTCAGGCATACCAGCGCAATCCATACAGAGATCCGTGCGATCATTTTGATTTCCTTCTCGATGTCACGATGTCGTGCCGACGACGTTCAAGGCGGTATCGAAACAAACGCCCACACCGAATTCCCTGTCTCCGTCTCTGGTCAGGATGTAGCGCCTATTTGTGATGATGCGGTCGTTTCGCACATCCAGCTCGATGCAGTTGCTTTCGAGAGTGCTCCCATGGACCGTCACCGTTACGTGGCCGCGTAGAATGATGTAGGGCGATCCGGTGAACAAGCGTGCGTCCCGGCACCGAGCCCGAAAGACGGTCACGCCGCCGCGCTGAATCTCCCAGGTCAGACCGCGGATTCGCACCTCCGTGGTGTCGGCCAGATCGACGGAGATCGATGCGTCCCCCTCGGGGTCCTGGAGATCGTGAAAAAGGCCCAGTCCGTCGCCGCCGATGCCGTTGTCCCGTTGCGGGGCGAAGAGGCTGCAGAACTCTCCCAGGGCAGGGGCTGCGCCGGCGCCCGCATCGGGCGTCGCAGACGCCGAGAACGTGACGCGGAGATTGTCTATCTGCACGACCTTGTGGGCGGCCGTTCGGAAAAGACCGAGGCTCCCGTCCTCGACGTGGAGATTGTCGAATTCGACCCGGTAGGGCGATCGACCGGCCTCGGCGGACGTGCGGCACGCAAGAAAGGCCCCGGTGCCGTTCTCACTGAAGGCGGACAAATGCGAAGAAAGTGAGGGATTGGGAGCAAGTTTTGCCGGCGACGTCCCATAAGTGACGAGAATCGCCGCACCGCTGAGCCAGAAAGCGAGGAGAAAAAGCAGGTTACGCTTGCTGAAAAGGTCCGAGAATGTTCCTTCAAAACAGCCATTCCAGTCCATGGACATCGTTCCTTCCATCGCAGCCGCCGTCCGGAGCGGCCATTTCGTTCTGCCGGTACGGGCCCAACCGTCCCGGCCGGCCGTTCTTAGCCAAACCTGTATCGGCATGCCGGGAGCCTCGGTGAAGCTCTTTTCCCGAGGCGGGCAATCCCATAATCGGTGTGCACCGGTCTGTACCGCCTTGACGGGGGAGCGGGGCCGGTCTATCCTGGACTCATGCAGAAACTGTCCTGCATGGTTCTTTGGAATCCTCAGGCCGACCTTGTCGTGAGGGAGTCTCCAGAGGCGGCGGAAAGGGCAGGTATTCAAGGCAGAGATCATTCCTGCATATCCGGATCTTAGGAAGGGGTATCGAACATGTCTATCACACAATCAAGGAACGCGGTCCTCGCGGTGGGGACAACGGCTGCAACGGCCGACAGAAAAGCGGTGAACCAACTGATCGCCAGGATCAAAGACAGCGATCCCGGGGTGCGCACCGAAGCCTGGCTGGGCGCCGGCGACGTCGGTGCCGCGGCGGTCAGGCCATTGGCCAAGGTGATGACGGATGACGAGCTCGAAGTGGCTCGGGCGGCCAAGCGGGCGTTGTGGCAAATCGTGCGACACGCGGGTCGGCCCGGCGCCGAGGAGGAGAGGAAGGCCGTAGCTACCCGGTTGGCCCGGCTGCTGGGGGATAAGCAGCCTGTGCCGGTGCGGCGGGAGGTGCTCTGGATGCTCTCGGAAATCGGAAAGGCCGGCGTCGTCAAACCCATGGCCCGGTTGCTCGAAAACGAGGACCTGCGCGAAGATGCCCGCATGGCGTTGGAGCGGCTGCCGGGCAAGCGGGCGGTGACGGCCTTGAAGGAGGCCATGAAGACGGTGCCGGAAGCGTTCAAGGCCAACATCGCACAGTCGCTGCGGCGCCGCGGCCAGACGGTCCGCGGGTATCCCTGTGCCAAGCTCGTGCCCACCCGAACCACACGCGTCGAGGCGCTCAAGTAGGAGCGCGCCGGACGCACCGGGCGTGAGGACGCATTCAATCGCAAGAGACACAAACGAGAAGGTGATACGACGATGAGAGAAACGAAACAGATCAATCGACGTCAGTTCCTGGCCGCGGCGGGAGCGGCCGTGAGCGTTCCGTACCTGATTCCTTCCGGCGTCATCGCCGCGCCGGGCCGCGCCGGGGCCAACGAACGATTGACGATGGCCCACATCGGCGTCGGCGGCATGGGCGGACACCACCTGCGCGATATGAAGCGGTTTGTCGACGCCGGCGCGGTCAAGATTGCGGCCGTCTGCGACGTCGACGAAAAACGACTCGCCAACGCGGTCAAGACCGCCGGTCCGGGCGCGCAGCCCTATCGTGACTACCGCTATATTCTCGAACGCAAGGACATCGACGCGGTCGTCATCGCGACCCCCGATCATTGGCACGCCGTCCAGATGGTCCACGCCGCCGAATGCGGCAAGCACGTCTACGTGGAAAAGCCCGCCTGCTGCACCATCGAAGAGGGCAAGGCGATGGTGGCCGCCGCCAAGGAGAACAAGGTGTCGGTCCAGGTCGGCTCCCAGGGGCGTTCGCAGCCCGAGGCCTATCTGGCCCACCGCTACCTCGTCAACGGCAACATCGGCCATATCAGCAAGGTGGCGTGCTTCCATTACAACAGCCCGGAGGACAAGAACCCCGTTCCGGATAGCGATCCGCCGGCGGAGCTCGATTGGGATCTCTGGCTGGGCCCGCTGCGCTGGCGGCCCTACAACCCGAGATACTGTCACGGGGTGTTCCGCTGGATCATGGAGTCCGGCGGCGGCCAGATCCGCGACCGCGGCGCCCACGTGATGAGCTGCGCGATGTGGTGGATGGGCGCCGACGGCACCGGACCAGTGACCGTGGAGGCGACGGGAACCGCGCCCAAGCAGGGTTTGTGGGACAGCGCCGTGACCATGGACGTGACCTACACGTTCAAGAATCCCGATTGGGTGCTGACGTGGAACCAGCATACGGGCAACGCCGTGCCGGCCGAAGAAAGGACCGGCAAGGAGCCCGGGGGCAAGATCAGCCGGCCCGGCTACGGCGCCGTCTACCACGGCAGCAAAGGCAAGTTCGTCCACTGGGGCGGCGACGGCGGCACCTGGGTCGAGAAAAAGGCCCGGCTGTGGGAGCCGCCCGCCGGCGCCAAGGACGTTCGCAAGAGCCCCGGGCACAAGGAAGACTGGTTCAACGGCATCAAAACCGGCGCCAAGACGATCATGAACATCGAGGCGGCGGTCGGTGTGGCCAACCTGTGCGTTCTCGGCAATCTCTCCTATCTTCTCGGCCGCAAGCTGGAATGGGACCAGGCCAGGGGTGAAATTGTCGGTGACGAGCAGGCGCGGCGTTTGATGACTCGCCCGCAGCGTCATCCGTACCACCTGTAGCCGCGATCGGCGCCGCCAGTGACATATGAATAGCCTGTGATGCCAGGCATAGCAGGCCTGCGTCAAGCCCGGGGAATTTGTCTCCCTGCTTCGCAGGCGGTGCGCTTGGGCGGAAATCAAACCAGACGTCCGTGAGAAAAGGAGATCCTCATGTGTCCGAACGATGTCGATGTCTGCTGCCCCAAGTTCGACCCCGGACCCTGGGACGAAAAGGAAGTCACCTGGCAGGACAAGAAGTTCGTGAAGGACCGCGTCCGCAGCTTCCTGCACGTTCCGCTGAACTTCGGGGCGGTGATGAGACGCAACATGACCCGCATTGAGGCGGCGGGCGCCAAATCGGACGAGACGATCGTGCTCTCGGATGAGAACTCGCTGTGGGGGGCCGACGTGTACATCGCCGTGGCCGCCGACGTGCCGAACGCGACCATGGCCGCCCTCTCGGGGACGTTTCTGAGCAAGGTCTTCGAGGGCCCCTATCAGAACGCGCGCAAGTGGATGCAGGCGACGAAGGATTTTGTCGCGGCGCGGGGCAAAGAGGTCCGCAAGCTCTATTGTTTCTACACCACCTGCCCGAAGTGCGCGAAGAAGTACGGCAAGAACTACGTCGTGATCCTCGCCCACGTGTAGGCGAGCAAACGTTGGGGACCGCTCGGGGCCGGGGCTTGCGTGTCGGCCGGCTCTCGCCTATCATGTCTAACCGGCTGTACGTATGTCTGCCGGTGTTCGTCCGCGCGGGCGGTGGCCGGCATCGCATTGGCATGTTGCATTGAGGTGACACATCATGACCGAACGCGCTTTTTCACTTCGTTCTATCTCTTTGACCTGGTTTTCGGCCCTTGCCTTCGCGCTGGTGGTCGTGGGCGGCATGGCCCCGGTGGCCCCGGCGGCGAGCTCGCGAACGGCCAGACGCCTGTTTGCCTCACCGCCGCGTCAGTACAGCTCGGCTCCGCTGTGGGTCTGGAACGACATGCTCACCGCCGAACAGATCGCCGGGACGATGCGCGACTTGGCCGGCCAGAAGGTTAAGCAGGTCTTCGTTCATCCCCGGCCCGGCCTGATGACGCCCTATCTCTCGGACGATTGGTTCAAGCTCTGGGACGTGGCGCTGCGCGAAGCTGAGAAGCTCGACATGAACGTGTGGATCTACGACGAGAACTCGTACCCTTCGGGCTTCGCCGGCGGGCTGGTCCCCGAGGCCATGCCGCAGTCCCGCGGCAAGGGCGTGACGATCGGGCAGGCCCAGACGCCGCCCCGGCTGGATGACAACGTGCTGGCGGTCTACCAGGTAACCGACGGCGCCTGCGAGAACATCACCGCCAAACTCCGGGCGGGCGAGACATTCGGCCGGGGCCGCTACCTGGTCGCGTCGATCCGCCTGGCCCCGAGCGGCGGCTGGTTCGGCGGCAAATGGTACGTCGATCTGCTCAAGCCGGGCGTCACCGAGAAGTTCATCGAGATCACGATGGAGCGGTACCGGCGCCACATCGGCGATCAGTTCGGCAAACGCGTCCCCGGCTGGTTCACCGACGAACCCCACCTGGCGCCGGCCGGCGGATTGCATTGGTCCGACCATCTGCCCGAGCTGTTCCGGCAGCGCTGGGGATACGACCTCGTGGATCATCTTCCCTCTCTGGTCCAACCCACAGGCGACTGGAAACGCGTGCGGCACAACTATTACAATCTCCTGCTCGAGCAGTTCATCGAGCGGTGGGCCAAACCCTGTTACGAGTACTGCGAAAAGCACGACCTGGAGTTCACCGGCCACTACTGGGAGCACGGCTGGCCCGGGGCCGGCCACGGCGGCGACAACATGGCCATGTACGCCTGGCACCAGCGGCCCGCTATCGACACGCTCATGAACCAGTACAACGAAGGCGTCCACGCCCAGTTCGGAAACGTTCGGTCCGTTAAGGAGCTTTCCAGCGTCGCCAACCAGTTCGAGCGCGAGCGGACGCTGTGCGAGGCCTACGGCGCCGGCGGCTGGGACCTGCGCTTCGAAGATATGAAGCGCATCGGCGACTGGCTCTACGTCCTCGGCGTCAATACGCTGGACGAGCATCTCTCGTACATCACGATCCGCGGCGCCCGCAAACGCGACCATCCGCAGTCGTTCTCGTATCACGAACCCTGGTGGGACGCCTACCACGTCATGGCCGCGTATTTCACAAGGCTGTCGCTGGTCATGTCGCAGGGCCGGCAGATCAACCGCATCCTGGTGATCGAGCCGACGACGACCACCTGGATGTACCAGGGCGACGGGCGGCTCGGCGAGATCGGCAACCGGTTCCAGAGCCTGCTCATGGCCCTGGAGCGGGCCCAGGTCGAGTACGACATCGGCTGCGAAGACATCATCGCCAGGAACGGAGCGACGGAAGGCTCGCGTTTCCGGGTCGGACAGCGGCTCTACGACACGGTCGTCCTGTCGCCCCTGACCGAGAACCTCAACTCGCCCACCGTCAAGCTGCTGGACGAATACGTGCAGGCTGGCGGAACCGTGCTTTGTTGTGGCGAGCCTCCTGTTCGCGTGGACGGATCGCCGTCGAATCGCGTGAAGGAGGTCGCTTCCTCGGCGACCTGGAAACAGATCGAAGCATCCGACCTGCCGCGCCGGCTCCTGGAGCGAACAAAGGACGGGTTCGCCATCGAGCGGGCCGACGGCGACACCGGCATCCTGTTCCATCACCGCCGCGTCCTCGACGACGGCGAGTTTCTTCTGCTCGTCAATACGAGCATCGACGCTCCGTCGGCGGGCACCGTCAGATCGAGCATGAAAGGGGTGCGCCGCTGGAACCTTGAGACGGGCAAGATCGAATCTTATCCGTTCGCCAGGGTCAAAGGTGGTATCAGCGCCGGCTTCGAGCTGCCGCCGTCGGGCAGCTTGCTGCTGTTTCTCTCGAAGAGGTCCGTCAAGCAACCGAAGACTCGGGCTCGCGAGGCCAGGCTGTGCCCGGCGCAGAGCGAAGCAGTGGAAGTTCGGCGACTGGCGCCCAACGTCCTGACCCTCGATTACGTCGATGTCACCGCCGGCGGCCAGACGCTCAACGACGTCTATTTCTACCGGGCCAACCGGTTCGCGTTCCAGAAAAACGGCATGGACCGCAACCCGTGGGACAGCGCCGTGCAGCTCAGGGATAACCTGATCACGAAGACGTTTCCGCCGGACAGCGGTTTCCGTGCGACGTACAAGTTCACGATTGAAGAGGCGGTGCCGGAGAATCTCGCCATCGTGATCGAACGGCCCGATCTCTACACGATCGCCTGCAACGGCCGGCGCGTCTCGGCCGGGAAGGGCGATTGGTGGCTGGACAAGGCGTTCGGGAAGATCGATATCGCAAAGGTCGCCAGGGTCGGCGACAATACCGTTACCATCAAGGCTCAGCCGTTTACGATCTATCACGAGCTGGAGCCCGCCTACGTCCTGGGCGACTTCAGGCTCAAGCCCGCGGCCAAAGGCTTTGTGATCGTGCCCGATGAGCCGCTCGAGATTCTCGCCGGCGCGGCCGATTCCGTGCACGGCGTCAATCCCGACGGCACGATGTGGCTTAGTCACGGTATCGGTTATGACGCCGGCGTGGCGGACCGGACTCCATTCGTGGAATTCGACCTCGGCAAGCCCGTTGATCTGACGGCGATCAGGATCTGGAACTACAACGAAGGACACCTCCGCGATCTGACGTCTCGGGGCGTCCGGGAGCTGCGCGTGCTCGGCTCGACCAGCGGAAAGCCCGACTCTTTCACAATCAAACTGGGTGATTTCCGTCTGGCTCGCGCGGGCTCCGACACGCCGGCCGAGACGATTGCGGCCCGCGCGCGCGGCGTCCGTTTTGTGCGGTTCGAGATCCTCTCGAACTACGGCGGCGCCAAATACCCGGCCCGGGGAGAGCCCGCCGACAACGGCTTCGTCGGCCTGGCGGAAGTGCGGTTTCTCGCGGAGACAGGAAAGCCGATCAAAGGCGTGAAGATTCATCGCGTCTCCAGCGAGCTGGGCTCGATGCGGCGCACCGCCGGCCACCTGATCGACGGCAGCGGACTGGCCGGCGCGCGGCCCGGCTGGAAGCAGCAGGGCCATCCGTTCTACGCCGACGGGGTGAGCTATCGCCGACGCTTCGACGTGGGCAAGCCCAGAGGCTCCTATGCCGTCCATCTACCCGACTGGTACGGCAGCGTGGCCCGGGTCGAGGTCAACGGAAAGACCGCCGGCCATATCGTCGCGCCCCCATGGCAGTGTGATGTCACCGACCGCATCAAGCGCGGCGCGAACGTGATCGACGTGGTGGTCATCGGTACGCTCAAGAATACGCTCGGTCCGCACCACGGCGGCGCGGGCCTGGGCAGCGCCTGGCCCGGGATGTTTCAGCAAGGCCCCGAGACGGGCCCGCCGCCCGGGCGGAACTATCACACCGTCGAGTACGGGCTCTTCGAGCCGTTCGTTTTAAAACAGACGCCGTGACCCGTGGCTCGTGGTTTGTGACGGGGCGTTGTAGATTTTGGGAGGAAAGATGCCGAACGAAGAGACAATGACCGCTCGCCAGCGCGTTCTCAAGGCCTTGAACCACGAGATTCCCGATCGCGTTCCCGTCGATCTCGGGGGCTTTCAGACGGGGATTCACAGGAACGCGTACATCTCGTTGCTCGAGCATTTAGGGCTGGAAGACGACGTGACGATCATGGACCCGGTGCAGCAATTGGCCCGACCGTGCGAGGCGCTGCTGGAGCGCTTCCACGTCGACATTCGTTACGTTTTCGCCCATGGCCCCGACAGTTTCGCTGGGGGTATCGAGCAGAACAAGCGCAACGGACGGCTCTGGCACGATCTGGTCGATGAGTTCGGCGTCGTCTGGTCGATGCCCGACGACCAACCGCTCTACATGGACATCTCGCACCACCCGCTGGCCGAGGCAACGGTGGCGGACCTGGCCGACTATCCCTTCCCGAAGGGCGACGACCCGACGCGCTTCACCGGCGTTCGCGAAGAGGCCGCCAGACTTCGCCGCGAGACGCCCTATGCCGTATCCACCGGCATCGGCGGCGTCGTCTACGAGATCTGCTGGTACATGCGGGGACTGGAGAGATGGTTTACCGATACGATTGAGAACCCGGCCTTCTGCGAGGCCTTGCTCGACAGGACGCTCGAGTTCTGGCTCGGCTATTACGACGAGTTCATGAAAGCGGTGGGCGACCTCGTCGACGTCGTCATGATCGGTGACGACATCGGCGGGCAGTTGGGACCGCTGTTCTCGCCCGCGTTCTACCGAAGCGTCGTCAAACCCAGGCAAAAGAAGCTCGTTCAGCACATCAAGTCGCTGACGCCGGCGAAGATCTGGTACCACACGTGCGGCTCGGTCGTGCCGCTGATCCCGGACCTCATCGACAACGGCATCGACATTCTCAATCCCGTCCAGATCAGCGCCGCCAACATGGACCCGGCCCGGTTGAAGGAGCGATTCGGCGGCGCGCTGGTCTTCTGGGGAGGCGGCATCGACACGCAACACGTGCTCAGCTTCGCCAGCTCGACGGAGGTAAAGGAGCAGGTGCGCCGGAATCTCGATATCCTCAAACCGGGCGGCGGCTACGTCTTCAACAGCGTCCACAACATCCAGGCCGGCGTGCCGCCGGAGAATATCGTCGCCATGTTCGACGCCGCCTACGAACACGGGTTTTACGGCACGTAAGCGTGCCCGCCGGTGCATCCGCTCCTCGGCGCGGGATTGATGCTGCCACGGGCTGCCAGGCGCCGGGCCGGTTAGCTGAACTGCTTGTCGACCATGATCTGCAGGACGGTTCGGTCCGTCTCGATCATCCCCTGGGTGCTGATCTGGCCCATGTTCTTCATGGTTTGCTCGGGCGTGAAGGCCACGATGCCGTCGTGTTCGCCGACGGTGAGCCCGTGCAGAGCAAACAGGGCCGCCTGCACCGCCGCGCCCGCCGCGGTGGCCAGCTTCAACGCGCAGCTCGCCTTGGCGCCGTCGCAGATCACGCCGGCCAGGTCCCCGATGAGGTTCTTGATCGCCCCGGCGATGTGGTCGAGGTTGCCTCCCATCAGGTAAGTGATACCCGCCGCCGCGCCGGCGCCGGCCGCGACGGAACAGCCGCAGACCGCCGAGAGCCGTCCCGTGTGGGCCTTGATATATCCCGTGATGACGTGGCTCAGCGCCACGGCCTTGAGCACGTTAGTGTCGCTGAGACCCTTCACGTGGGGCCGCACCGCCCAGATCGGAAGGACGGCCGTCAGTCCGTGGTTGCCGCTGCCGGCCGAGCTCATCGCCGGCAGCTTGGCCCCCGACATGCGGGCATCGGCGGCCGCCGAGGTCAGGATGCGGGCCTCCATGATCATGTCTTTACAGGTGAGCCCTTCGCGGGCCAGGCGTTCCAGGGTTTTGCCGACCCCCAGTCCGCTGCCCAGGGCCAGGCCGTGTCGGGCCAGCTCCAGGTTGCACTCGACGCCGCGCATCACGAATTGCAGATCGTCGTCGTCCATGCCGTCGACGAGGACCAGGAGTTGTTCCAGCGTCTGACTGCGCAGGAAATTCTCGAGCCGGTCGAGCTCGCTGTGATCGGCGCTGGTGCCCGACAGGAGCGGATGGTCCTTGAGCGCGTTGCCGTCGCGCGCGAGCGTCACGAGGTTGTCGTGCGTCCGCTCGATCATGGCCTCGACGCTGTTGTCGCCGGCCCTCAAGGTCGCTCGTATGTAGATGTCGGTTTTGTCGCTGAGGAGATTGACCTCGACCTTGTCGGCGGCGACGAAGTCCCGGGCTTGCCGCAGCGACTCGTCATTGACCGGATCGAGCACCTCGAGCTTGAGCGCGGGGTCTCCCGCGTAGAATCCCAGCGCCGCGGCCAGACTGATCCCCGTATCGCCCTTCGTTCCGGGAATGGCCACCGCCATGGCGTTCTTGTAGATGTTGGGGCTGAGCCACAGTTCGATGGCGTCCAGGTTCTTCCCGGGCAGCAGCGAGCCGGCCGCCGCAGTGGCCAGGGCCACCGCCGCCGGTTCCGTGCAGCCCAGCGCCGGCGCCACCTCGATTCGCAGAATGTCCTTTATGCTGTACACTGCATACCCTCAATAACAATTCTCGACCGGACCATTCCGGTTGCGAGCCCGGATCATATCCCGGAAGCACCCGGCATGCAACGATTCCCATGCATCGGCGCTGTGATCTCGATCCATTATGGAAAGCGTCGCGCGCCCGGCAGGGCGGCAGATTCGATTGGACGGTCCGGCGCGATGCGAGTATCGTATTATTGCGGCCGTTTCGTCTTGCGAGCCGGAGCTTTGTAAACGCACACGCAAGAGCCATTTTTTCAGGGAAGGGCCATGAACCGACGAGATTTTTTGCGATCCGCCTGCAGCAGCGCCCTGGCGCTGGGGATGGGAGCCCGTTGGGCGCGGGCGGGTGAATCCAAACCCAACATCATCTTGATCATCTCGGACGACGCGGGCTACTCCGATTTCGGTTTCAACGGAGGGCGACAGATTCCCACGCCGCACCTGGACCGACTGGCCCGCGAAGGGGTCGTTTGCACGCAGGGATATGTCACCGCCTCAGTGTGCTGCCCGTCGCGGATGGGCCTGATGACGGGACGCTACCAGCAGCGGTTCGGGGCCGAATGCAACTGTCCGGCCATCGCCACCCCGGGCTTTACGAAGGGCGACCTGGGCCTGGAGCCGGGCGAACGCACGATGGGCGACGATCTCCGCCATGCGGGCTACAAGACGATGATGATCGGCAAATGGCACCTGGGCGAGCCGGAACAGTACCACCCGCTGCAACGCGGCTTCGACGAGTTCTACGGTTTTCTCGGCGGTTCGCGCAGCTACTGGCCGATCAAGTCGCCCGGCGTAGGGGCTGCCATGATGCACAATCACCAGCGCCTCAACGAAGAGGAGCAAATCACCTACACGACCGACAACCTGACCGATGCGGCCCTGGATTTCATCGAACGCCACAAAGACCGGCCCTTCTTCGTCTATCTCTCGTACAACGCGGTGCACACGCCGATGCACGCCAAGGAAGAGGACATCGAACAGTGCGCGGACATTTCCCCGCAGCGGCGGCGCATCTACGCCGCGATGACCCGCTCGATGGACCAGAACGTCGGGCGCGTGACCAAGGCCCTGCGGGACGGCGGCCTCGAGGACAACACACTGGTCGTCTTCGTCAACGACAACGGGGGCGCGACGAACAATGCCTCGATCAACCGCCCGCTGCGGGGCCACAAGGGCACGTACTGGGAAGGCGGCATCCGCGTTCCCTTTACGGTCAAGTGGCCGGGGCGCTTGCCGGCGGGCCGGAAGTATCACAGTCCGGTCAGTACCCTGGACCTGCTGCCCACGTTCCTGGCGGCCGCTCGTGGGGACCATCAGGGCAAGGCCCTGGACGGCGTCAACCTGCTGCCTTTCCTGCAGGGGCGCAAGAAGGAGCTACCCCACGAGTATCTCTTCTGGCGGTTGTGGCGCGCCGCGGCCGTACGCGCCGGGCGCTGGAAGCTGATCCGCGTCGCCGCCGACCCGCTTCAGGAAGAACGTGAATTGCTCCTGCCTCTGATGCTGTTCGATCTGGAGAAGGACCCGGGCGAGACACAGAATCTGGCTGAGAAGAACCCGGAAAAGGCCAAAGAGCTTCTACATGCGCTGGAGCGCTGGGAAAAGGGCCTGGCCCAGCCGCGGTGGTACGACGGGACCGCCTGGCGGCACTGGGCCGATGTGCAGATCGAGAACCACCGAATGTAGAGGACGGGCCATTTGCTCCCAGGGAACCTGTCGAGTCCGATGAGATTCCTCCGCCACGGCGGTCAACCGGCGCGGTATAATCGACGTCTTGATAAGCGAAGGAGTTATACATTCTGCAAGTAGGGGGTTCAGCAAATGATGATGCACAAAGCCGTTCTGGTGTTGATGCTCGTGGTGCTTGTCGCCAGTTGCAGCGTCGGCGGGCAGCGCGAGGACAAGCGTGTCGACGGGGACGAGAAGCTGGTGGTCGAAGGAAACAATCGTTTTGCCCTGCAACTGTATCAGAAGCTGCGGGGTGGCGAGGGGAATCTGTTCCTCTCGCCGTACAGCATCTCGACGGCGCTGGCCATGACTTACGCCGGGGCACGCGGCCAAACGGAAACGCAAATGGCCGAGGTGTTGCAATTCCCGACGTGGCGCGAAGTCTGGCTCGCACGCCGCATGACGCGCGAGGATCAGTCCGCCAGCGCTCCGAAGCGATTCGCCGCCGCGTTTGGCAAGATCGTCAAAGACCTGAACGCCCGGGGCAACGAGGCCCAGTACGAGCTGCGGGTCGCCAACGCACTGTGGGGACAGAAGGACTACGAGTTCCTTTCGTCGTTCACCAAGCGGGTCGAGGCCGCGTACGGCGGAAAGCTCCAGGAACTCGATTTTGTCACGGCCACCGAGCAGGCCCGAAAGACCATCAACGCCTGGGTGGAAAAGCAGACCAACGACAAGATCAAGGACCTCATCCGCCCGGGCGTGCTCGATGCCATGACGAGGCTGGTCCTGACCAACGCGATCTATTTCAAGGGCAACTGGGCCAGCCAGTTCGAAGAAGACCGGACGCGCGAGGCCCCGTTCACGCTGCGCAGCGGAGAGAAAGTCCAGGCCCCCATGATGAATCAGCAGACGCAGTTCGGCTACGCCGCGACCGAAACGCTTCAGGTCCTGGAGCTGCCCTACGTGGGCGAGGAACTTTCGATGGTGATCCTGCTGCCGAAGGAAACGGACGGGATCGACGCGCTGGAGGGGGACCTCTCCGCCGAGAATCTGGCAACGTGGCTGGGCCGAATTCGCAAACGCGAGGTCATCGCTTCGATCCCGAAGTTCAAAATGACCAGCAAGTTCAGCCTGGCCTCGGTCCTGGCGTCGATGGGAATGCCTCTGGCGTTCTCCCAAAACGCGGATTTCTCGGGCATGACCGGTCGTCGCGATTTGTTCATCTCGGCCGTGATTCACCAGGCCTATGTGGAGGTCAATGAGGAAGGCACCGAGGCGGCGGCCGCGACCGCCGTAGGGATAAAGCTGACTTCCATCGGGCCGGACCGAACGCCGGTGTTCCGGGCCGATCACCCCTTCGTCTTCATGATCCGCGACGCCAGGTCAGGCAGCATCCTTTTCCTCGGCCGCGTCCTGAATCCGAAGACCTGACCGGTTGAACCGTTGGGGCCATCGTCCGGTCTATCCGTTGCCTGCGGTCTGGATGACGATCGTGACGTCGTGTACGTCCTGCCCGGCTTCGACCACCAGTCCGGTCTCCCGGATGTTCCGGCCCTCGTACGGGATCTTGCTCACCCGTTCGCTGCGACCGCGCGGGCGAAAGTCGATGACGATCTCGCCGGGGGCGACCGCCGGCAGCAGGAAGGAACTGTCCGCCGGAAACGCCATGATCGTGCCCGCCGCGTCGCCTTCCCCTTCTTCATAGAACACCGTGGAGCCGTTCCTGAGGTAGTCCGGGGCGTGCTTGCTGCCATAGCGGAAATTGGCGGCGGCGCCAAAGCCTCCTCGCTTGCGCGAGGCATAGCCCGAGCTGCGGCCGGCTCGATAGGGATTTCCCCGTTCGTCAACGAGGTTGCCGCGGATGTTGACTCCGCGCCGCAACGAAAAGTCAAGCTGCGTTTGGGCACTCCCCTTCTCGACCGTCAGGAGACTTCTGCTTTTCACGTATCCCCTGTGCCGCGCGTCAACGTGGACGATGAAGGTCCCGTCGCCGAGTCCGTCCAGGCGATAACGGCCTTGCTGCGCGAAAAGGTTCCGGGATAGAAACAGGGCGGAAACGGCTGCTCTTCGTCGGGCGGCTGCGCATCGCGCACCTGGACATAGACGGGCCGGCCGTCAAGCTCATCCAGGACGTAAGAACCGTCTTTCTCGACGCGTGACGAGGAAAGGCGACGAAAATGTCCCTGCCGGTGGCCCTGTGGTTTCCTGACCCACGCGGTGACGCTCCAGGTACTGCATTTGGCGGGAGGCTTGCCGTCCTCACCGATGATTCGACCGGCGATTCTGCGGTACGGCCGCGGCGGCCTGAGTTTCATGCCTTGCTGTCACGCCCAGGTGGACCATCTTTCCCTGGAATCAGCGAAGTAGACGCCCGTGATTTCGCACAGCGCAACCCTGGCATAGGGCCGTGAGTCGGTATTGTAGTGATCCAGAAGGCTGATCAGCAGGGGTACTGCCCTGCGATCGGCGATTCTTCCCATCGCTCTGACCGCCATCCACCCGGCGATCATTTCGCGTTTGTCCTGCTCCGAGGCGGCTTCGTAGGCTCGTTCAACGCCGAACCATCCGGCGTGCGTCGCGCCGGTTCCAGCTCGGCCAGACGCTGGTCCAGATGCGCCCTGACGTCGTCCAGCACTGCCCCCACGCGAGCGCCCTTGACGGTAGAAAGAGCCGGCCGGACGTCCCGGAGATACCTGCGCTTCAGACTTTCCTAGTTCCTGTCGTGCCTGTCCATTTCCTGGTTCCTCCACTTCTCAACCGGTCCATACTATCAACGAGGCTGTCCCAGTGCGCGTTCATCTGACGAAGGACCGTCTCGCCGGTCTTGGTGAGCTTGTAGTATTTCCGCGGCGGGCCGCCACTCGACGCCAGCGCGTATGTCTGGACCAGACCATCGCTCTGCAGACGCGCCAGCACCGGATAGATGTTGCCCTCGCGGATATCCAGGCCCTTGAGCCGCTTGAGCCGTCGGACCATCTCGTAGCCGTGGCATTCCTCACACTGCAACAAGTTCAATACCGCGATGTCCAGCAACCCCTTGCGCAGTTGAGTCTGCCAGTTTTCAAAATCCAACGTTCACCTTCCTAATCGCCATCGAAGAGTTCATGGATTCACGTATGCAGTATACTGTAAACCAGTATACAGAAAGGTCAATGGTCAAGACCTTTTCTTTTGCACTTTTTTTCCGCACGTCGTTCTGCATGGCATCGGCGCGCCGGGGGCCTCGTTGGCGAGCAGGACGGCGGGCTACGGGGCGGGCGCGGCGCAGGTAAGCCGTTCGTGCTGGAGGAGGCGTTGTTTGGTGGCGGTTCCGCCGGTGGTGGAGAACCCGCCGAGACCGCCGTCGGCGCGGAGCACGCGGTGGCAGGGGATAATCAACGGGATCGGGTTGGCGGCCATGGCACCGCCGACGGCGCGGGCGGCGGCGGGGCTGCCGACCCTGGCCGCCAAGGCGCCGTAGGTGGCGGTTTGGCCGTGAGGGATGTTGCGGCAGGCCCGGAGGACCTTGCGGCCGAAGGGGCGGATGCCATCAAGGAAAACGGCCGGATCAGTACTGAAATCCACGTTTTCGCCTTCGAAGTACCCTGTGATCCGTCTCTGTAGCGGTCGGAAAAGACCTCGCTCGAAGCGCGGTTCCTCCCCTCGGCAGGCCAGCTCTGTGAGCAACCTGGCCAGCGTCGCCTCGCGGTCCGCCTCGGGCAAAGACGTCCGCCAAACGGCATCGTCGCAGCCAGCCAGGCCGAAATAACCCCATTGGGTCCGAAAAACGGTGTAGTAGAGCATGTGAAACTCCCGTTCGACCTTCGCGATGGCGTCATTTTATGCTCCCGCTGAGAAATCGGCAAGCCGGAGCCCGCCGTGCGATTGGCAGCGGGCGGGCATAGTACTCTGTCGCTTGTCATGTGGAGATTGCCATCCTGAGCGGGAGCGAAGGATCTGCCCACCCTGAGTTTCTGCGGGCGCGATTCCGACTTCTGTTTCTCGGCCCGGAGGCTGCACCTCGTTCAGCATGACTACCCTCCAACTGGGCTGAGACAGAGCAGTAGCGGCAAAATCTGCGCCCGGACGGCGAAATTCGTTGACGCCGTCGCCAAATTCTGTTAGAGAAAAGAGTTTTATGAAATCCGGCCCATCGCGCTGGGATAGTGGAACTTGACGGGAAATCGTCGGGCACGCAAGGCTGGGGAGGATCAGCCGGGCGCATCTTTTGTAAACATTGCCCTGTCAGGCGGTTGCTGCGGGAGAGAAGCTTGGGGTTGGCTCGTGTCTCTGGATGACCTGAGAAAACGAATCGATGAGATTGACAGCCAGTTGGTGGCTCTGCTCAACGAGCGCGCTCAGGTTGTCGTCGAGATAGGCAAGCTCAAGAGCCAAACCGACCGGCCCGTTTACGCGCCGGACCGCGAGAAGCAGGTGTTGGCCAAGATTGCCCGTGCCAACCGGGGCCCGCTGCCGGACCGTACGCTGGCGGCGATCTGGCGGGAGTTGATGAGCGGGTCGTTTGTTCTGGAGAAGCCCCTGCGGATCGCCTATCTCGGGCCCGGCGGCAGCTTCAGCCATACCGCGGCCATGCTCAAATTCGGCCAGAGCGTCGAATATGAACCCCTGGCGGACATTCGCAGTATCTTCGACGAGATCAGCAAGGGGCATTGCGACCTCGGGATCGTGCCGGTGGAGAATTCGACCGGCGGCGGTGTGATCGAGACGCTTGACGCCCTGATCGAGTCGGACGTGAAGATTTGCGCCGAGGTCCTGATGGCCATCCACCACAACCTGCTGGCCAATTGCCCGCTGGAAGAGGTGGAGAAGATCTACTCCAAGCCGGAGGTGTTCGCCCAGTGCCGAAACTGGCTGACCGCGACCTTCAAGGAGGCCAAGACGATCCCGGTCGCTTCCACCGCGAAGGCGGCCCAGATGGCCTCCGAAGAGGCGGGCACCGCCGCGATCGGCTCGAAAATGGCGGCCGAGCTCTACGGCCTCAAGATGATCTGTGAGAATATCGAGGATATCGCCAACAACATCACGCGGTTCCTCGTGGTCAGCCGCGAGGATGCCAAGCCGACCGGCGAGGACAAAACGGCCATGCTCTTTAGCACCGCGCACAAGGCCGGCGCCCTGGCCGACGTGCTGGACGTGTTGAAGAAATACAACATCAATCTGACCAATATCGAGTCCCGGCCGAGTAAAAAGCGCGAATGGGAGTATTACTTCTTTGTTGATTTCGTCGGGCATCGGACAGAGGAGCGGGTGCAAATCGGGATGGAGGAAGCCCGGCAGTACTGCCTGCAGCTCTCGGTGCTGGGCAGTTTTCCACGAGCCACTGAACTGCTCTGAGAGCGACGGCGGGGACGCGACAGGACTGACAAGGTAACAGGAGAGAATTATGAGAAAACCGTTTGTAGCCGGTAACTGGAAAATGAACACCGACAGGGCCTCGGGAGTGGCTTTGGCCAAAGCGGTCGCCGAAGGCTGTGCCGATGTGGCTTCTGATCGTGTAACCGTGGCGGTGATTGCGCCGTTCGTGTACCTTTCGGCTGTCGCCGAGGCCGTGAGCGCCTCCAGCGTGGCGGTCGGTGCGCAGGACCTCTACTTCGAGGAAAAGGGCGCATTTACGGGTGAAATCAGCCCCGGGATGCTGAAGGACGTCGGGTGCACGTACGTGTTGTGCGGCCATTCGGAGCGCCGGCACGTGCTGGGCGAAACGGATGAGCTGGTGGGCAAGAAGTTGACCGCCGCGATCAACGGCGGCCTGCTGCCGATCCTTTGCGTCGGCGAGCTGCTCGAAGAGCGCGACGCCGGCACCACCGAAGCTGTGGTGGCCCGGCAGCTCGAGGGCGGATTGGCCGGTCTCGGCGCCGAGAAGGTTGCGGCGGTGACGATTGCCTACGAGCCCGTCTGGGCGATTGGGACGGGTCGGACCGCCACACCGCAGCAGGCCCAGGAAGTACACGCCTTCATTCGCAACTGGCTCACGGACAAGTACAGCCAGGAACTGGCCCAGGACATCCGCATTCAGTACGGCGGTTCGGTCAAACCGGGCAACGCGGCGGATTTGATGGGCCAGGAAGACGTGGACGGCGCGCTGGTCGGCGGCGCGAGCCTGAAGGCCGACGACTTCGTGCAGATCATTCGAGCGGCCGTATAGCATCGCGGCCGAGAAGCAATCGTGGAGTGCGGAAGCCGGCGTGATACCGGCATGACCAAGTGGTTAGTTTTTGAGGCGTGAACATGACTGGTGTACCGCTGTTGGGCGTTGGCCTTGTGATGAAGTTTGTGGCCGTTCTGTTCGTTCTTGTCTCGGTCGTTCTGGTTCTGGTGATTCTGATTCAGAAGGGCCGGGGCGGCGGACTGAGCGGGGCATTCGGCGGCGGCATGGCCAGCGGCCTGCTGGGCTCGAAGACGGGGGACTTTCTGACCTGGGTGACCATTGTCCTGGTCGGCGTTTTCCTGGCGCTGGCGGTGTTGATGGCCCGATTCTTCCGGCCCGCCGAGGTTGGGCAGTTCGGTGCTGATGGGTCTGTCGAAAGCAGCCAGCCGGCGGCGGGGGCCGATGCCCAGCCGACGGACGAACGAACGGGATCGGCGCCGGTGGAGGCGCAGGGCGAGCCGGCCGGGGATGCCAACGCGGTCGGAGGCTGATCGTCGCGCCCGGGCCGGATGCTGCCATGCGGGGAATCCTGTGAAGGGCCATTCGCTGTTTGAGAGCACATCACTATGTTGATCAGTATGACCGGATATGGTGAGGCCAGCGGCGAGCTCGATGGCGTTTCGTATGCTATCGAGATCAAAGCGGTTAACCATCGTTACCTCAAGACGATCATCAAGCTGCCGGAGACCGACGCGTTTCTGGAGGATGATATCGAGAAGTTGCTGCGCAAGAGCCTTTCGCGCGGCACGATCAACTGCGTTCTGCGGCTCAAGGGCATTTCGGCCAATTCGTTGTTCGAGATCGACGAGGTCGCGCTGCGCTCGGTTGTGCAGAAGCTCAACAAGATCGGCTCGGCTCTGGGCGACGGCGGGACCACCGACATCGCCGGTCTGCTGGCTCTGCCCGGTATCGTGCAGCCGGCCGTGCCTGACGAGGAACAGAGCGCCAAGGTCAGAAAGCTGGTCCTGGAGCTCACGCAACAGGCCGTCGAGAAGCTCAAGCAGATGCGGGAGGCGGAAGGCAAATACCTCGAAGCGGATTTGCTGGGACACTGTGAGGCGATGGCCGAGCAGTTGGAGTGGATTCGCCGGCATCGCGGCTCGATCACCAAGGAATACGCCAAGCGTCTGCGCAAGCGCGTGGACGAGTTGCTGGCCGAGGGCAAGCTCAAGCTCGATGAAGAGACGCTGGCTCGGGAGGTGGCGATTCTGGCCGATCGGTCGGATGTCTCCGAGGAGATCGCCCGGCTGGACGCGCATCTGCAGCAATTCCGGCACATCTGCGAGACCCAGAGGCAGGCCGGACGCCGGCTCGACTTTCTGAGCCAGGAGATGCTCCGCGAAGCCAACACGGTCGCCAGCAAGGCGTCCGATGCTGAAATCGCACGACGCGTCGTGGATATCAAGTGTCTGATCGAGCGGCTGAAGGAACAGGTCCAGAACGTCGAATGAGGAGCGTGGTGCCGGGGCAGGGCGCTTTCGTGTGCAGGGATGGCAACGAAGCGGTCCGTTCGTTTCCGTTGGGTAGACGATAGAATGAGCGATACCGGAAATCCGAAGAATACGTACGGCAAAGTGATCGTTGTCAGCGGCCCCTCGGGGGTGGGCAAGAGCACGATTTGCAGAGAGATCGTTCGTCGGCTGGACAACGTCTATTTGAGCGTATCGGCGACGACGCGGCCCAGAGGTCCCGGAGAGCAGAACGGACGGGACTACTGGTTCGTCTCGGAGCGGGAGTTTCGCCGGCGCATCGACGAAGGCATGCTCCTGGAGTATGCCGAGGTCTTCGGCAATCTCTACGGCACGCCCAAAGACAAAGTGGATGAGGCTTTGCAGGCGGGCAAGATCGTACTTCTGGAAATCGACGTCAACGGCGGCAGGCAGGCCAAAGCGGTATACCCGGAGGCGACGATGATTTTCATTCTCCCGCCGGCGGAAAAGGATCTCGCCGAGCGTTTGGGGCGGCGCGGTCGCGACAGCGCCGGAGCTGCCGAGGTGCGATTGGGCGGCGCGAGCAATGAGATCGCCGCCGCCTGGCAACACTACGACAACATGGTCATCAACGCGGACCTGGAACAGGCCATCACCGAAGTGATCCAGGTCATCGAGCGGGCGCCCGTGATTGGCCAACCATCGGACAACAACGAGGGCAACGTTGGAGAACAGGAATGCTGAATGAGCTGATTAATACGGAAATCGTAAACAAGGTTGGCGGGCGTTTCAAGTTGACCGCGCTGGTACAGAAACGGATGAGCGAGCTGCTTCAGGGCTCGCGCCCCTTGATCGAGGATACGGAGGGAAAGACCATGCTGGAGATCGTCATCGAGGAGGTCCGGCAGGACAAGATCGCGATCGAAGGGGCCAATGCCGGGGGCAAGGGCAACGAGAAACGGACCCTCTGACACCCGCGCCGACCGCGTTGTGCAAGAGCGGAACGATCCGTTGTTTGCCTCTTCATTAGTGATTTGGGCCTGTGCTTGAGAATCGGCATATCCTGCTTGGTGTCAGCGGCGGGATCGCCGCCTACAAGGCGGTGGATCTGGCCAGCAAGCTCACCGCGGCCGGGGCGCGGGTGCGGACGGTGATGACCGAAAACGCCTGCCGGTTCGTCGGCGCCAAGAGTTTCGAGGCGGTGACCTCGTCGGCCGTCTTCACGAGTCTGTGGACCCCTGCCGAAGCGCACCAGAGCGCTCACATCTCGCTGGCCGACTGGGCCGAGGTCGTGGTCGTGGCGCCGGCGACGGCGAACATCATCGCCAAGGCCGCCCACGGAATCTGCGACGATCTGCTCAGCACCACGCTGTGTACGACCTGGGCCAGGCCCGCCCTGTTCGCTCCCGCGATGAACACGCGCATGTGGGAGAATCCGGCCGTCCAGCGGAATGTGGAGACCCTGCGTCAGGCGGGCGTACAGATGATCGGCCCCGTCGCAGGCCGCCTCGCCTGCGGCACCGAAGGCCTTGGCCGCATGGCCGAGCCGGCGGAGATTCTGGCTGCGATCGAAGCTCTGTCGGCGAATATGCCACCTCGGGGCTGCGAACAGTAAACGGGTACGCGACAACAGTACATCCACCATGGTCATACATTTTCTCATTACGGCGGGGGGCACCCGCGAATACATCGATCCGGTGCGCTTCATTTCCAACGCCAGCAGCGGGCGGATGGGATACGCCCTGGCCCGCGCGGCGCTCAAGGCCGGGCATGCGGTGACGTTGATAACCGCCCCGACCGCTTTGAAGACGCCTGCCGGGGCCGAGGTCGTTGCCGTCGAGAGCGCCGCGGAGATGTTCGCAGCGGTCAAGGAGCATTTCTCCACCTGCGATTGTCTCATTATGGCCGCGGCCGTGGCCGACTACACCCCGGCCCGTCCGTCAAGAACCAAGATCAAGAAGGAAGCCGGGCCGAAGCCCACCCTGCAGCTCAAACCCACCGCCGACATCCTGAAATGGGCCGGCACGAACAAAACCGGGCCACGGGCCACGGGTCACGGGCCACGCATTGTCGTCGGCTTCGCCCTGGAAGACCGGAACCTCCGCGCCAACGCCGAGCGAAAAATGCGAGACAAGCGCCTCGACATGATCGTCGCCAACGCCCCCCACGCCATCAACGCCGAGAAAACAACGGTCCACATCAAAACGCCCCACGCCGACTGGAGCGAGCTTCCCCCCATGCGGAAGGACGCCACGGCCCGGCGCATCATCGAGCGAATAGAAAGACTGAATGCCGCCTCCTGAGAGTCACTTCGCCAAATCGGGGAACGCTTGGGCGACGCGC
The DNA here is from genome assembly GCA_964415045.1 of uncultured Pirellulales bacterium. Classification (GTDB taxonomy): domain Bacteria; phylum Planctomycetota; class Phycisphaerae; order Sedimentisphaerales; family Anaerobacaceae; genus CAYPZL01. The sequence goes on from CAYPZL010000018.1 coordinate 29,054, forward strand.
TTGTTGGTGAGTCTGTGGTCCTGCATGTTGATCGCAGCGGCGCGGCCGGGGTCGAGGGCGGCAAAGGCGTGCACGCCGCTGGAGGCGAGCTGCCGGATGTAGGGCAGCGTCGCGTTGCACAAGGCCAGCGTCGAGGTCCGGCTGACGGCGCCGGGGATGTTGGTCACGCAGTAGTGGACCACGTCGTCAACGAGATAGATCGGATCACTGTGCGTGGTGGCTCGCGACGTTTCGGTGCAGCCGCCCTGATCGATGGAAACGTCGACGATCACACTGCCCGGCTTCATCCTCCTCACCAGGGCCCGGTCGATCAGATGGGGCGCCCGGCCGCCCGGAATCAATACCGCGCCAATGACCAGATCGGCGTGAACGGCGTAGGCCTCTACCGTGTGCGGATCGGAGTAGATGGTCGTGACATTGGCGGGCATGACCTCGTCGAGGTAGCGCAGCCGATCGATATTGATATCCATGATCGTGACGTTGGCCGCCAGTCCGGCGGCCATGCGGGCGGCGTTGGTCCCCACGACGCCGCCGCCCAGGACCAGCACGTTGGCCGGCGCCACACCGGGCACACCGCCCAGGAGGATGCCCTGGCCCATCATGGGACGTTCGAGATACTTGGCGCCTTCCTGGATCGACATGCGGCCGGCGATCTCGCTCATCGGCGTCAGTAAGGGCAGGCGGCCACTGGAATCGGTCAGGGTCTCGTAGGCGACCGCCGTGATACCCGCGTCGAGGCAGCCGGCGGTCAGCTCGCGGGAAGCGGCGAAATGGAAATAGCAGAACAGAATCTGGCCTTCGCGCAGCCGGCTGATCTCCGGCGGCTGGGGCTCTTTGACCTTGACGATCATGTCGGCGCAGGCGAGGATCTCTTCGGGCGTCTCGACGATCTCGGCCCCGACGGCATCGTACTTGCGGTCGTCGAAACCACTGCTGAGGCCCGCCTCTTTTTCCACGAGCACGGTATGGCCGTCCCGCGCGAGCAGCTCGGCTCCCACCGGAAGCAGGGCGACGCGGTACTCATCCTTCTTCACTTCCTTCGGCACGCCAACGATCATTTCGACTCCTTCGTGCGAGCACGGTCAGGGCGGTTCGTTCGGAGCTCGTCGCCGCCCGCTCAGTCGGTGATGCCCAGATCGTCCTTGGTGAGGATGGACTCGAAGGTGTAGCCGGCGCCGGTGATGTTTTCTTCGGCGCCCTGGCGGCGGTCGATGACGCAGACGATCCGGTCGACTTTGGCGCCGGCTTCCGTGATGACCTTGGCCGCCTCCAGGACCTGCCCGCCGGTGGTGGCGATATCCTCCACGAGCAGGACGACGTCGCCTTCCTTCAGCACGCCCTCGACGAGCTTGCCGGTCCCGTAGCCCTTCTTGCTGTTGCGGATGATGACCCAGTTCTTGCCGGTCTCCATCGCAGTCGCGGCCGCCAGCGCCACCCCGCCTAACTCGGCGCCCGCGATCAACGTCACGTCCTCGCTCATGTGCCGCGCAAACTCGGCCCCCAGCGCCTTGAGAATGTCGGGGCATGTCTCAAACAGGTACTTGTCGAGATAATACTTGCTCCGCTTGCCACTGCGAAGCACGAAGTCGCCCTCTAAATAGGAGGTCTCTTTGACGCGTCGAATAAGCTCTTCCCTGGTCACTTGCTCTACTCCTCTGTATTCTTCTGTACTACTAACCTCAAACATCGTTAAGTTTTTGACAAAGATTCGACGTAAATCAATGTAACCTCCTGTCGTTGCAGTAGTTACGATAAGGCTTAGAAACGGAGTTTTTGGTTGCGGCCGAGCGCAGCGAGGCCGCGCTGGGACATCAACAAAATCAATGATGCAGGTCTATGTTAGTCCTCTGCACCCTCCAAGATGTAAACAACGAATCTTGCGCCAAGCTCCGTAAACTCGATGGGGTAGTTGCCATAGTCCGGCGTTCGCACGGTGGGAGCACCCAGCAAATGGACAAGATGAAGAGCGTTGAGTTCCCGGTAAGACAACTTGGCGCGATCTCCCTCCTTTAATAGTAGGTTGACGAGTAGCGAACTGGCAGCGCGCAGTTTCTCTTCTTTGTGCGTTCGCACAATTAGGAGATAACATGACTTGAACAACTCTGAGAACTCGTCCTTCTTCACGTTCTCGACATCTATGCGATCTCCGAGGTTCTCGATACGCTCCCTCAGTATGTCAGTCGCGAGCTCGATGGAACGTTGCGTTGCAGTCGGTACGTAATCGCTGACGAGACTTGCTATTGCCCCACCCACAACAGGAACACAGGATATGCTTGCCTTCACAATGGCAAGTGCGTGATCTGAATTAGCTCTCTTCATGTTGGGGCCTTTGAAGAGTCTCCCCTAGAGTTGCGAGCAGGGGGCTCAGACGTTGAGTTCGACTTTTCTGTTGAGTTGTTCCTGGTATTTCTTTCGGATCGGGGCGACGACGGTTTTGAGGAATTCGTCGACCTGTTGGGGGGCGCGGCCGGTGTAGGCCTGCGGATCGAGGACCTTCTCGAAATCGATTTTGGCGAAAGCGATGTCGGATCGCAGGCGTCCGATCAGGTCGTTGGGCCGGCCGAACTTTTTGACCTGGGCCGCGGCGGCCTGCGAGTGCAGGCGGATGCGCTCGTGCAGGGCCTGGCGGTCGCCGCCGGCCTGGACCGCCGCCATGAGGATGTTCTCGGTCGCCATGAAGGGCAGTTCGGCCGCGACGCGCGCCTCGATCACCTTCGGATACACCACCAGTCCGTCGAGGACGTTGAGCAGGATCTGCAGGATGCCGTCGACGGCCAGAAACGCCTCGGCCAGCACCACCCGCCGGTTGGCCGAATCGTCCAGCGTCCGTTCGAGCCACTGCTCGCTCGCGGTCATCGGCGGGCTGGTGGCCAGGCTCAGCACGAGCCGGCTCAGGGCGGTGACGCGCTCGGACCGCATCGGGTTGCGCTTGTACGCCATCGCCGACGAGCCGATCTGCGATTTCTCGAACGGCTCTTCCATCTCCTTGAGATTCGCCAGCAGGCGGACGTCGTTGCAGAGCTTGTGCGCCGATTGCGCGATCGAGGCCAGGGCGTTGACCACCAGCGTGTCGATCTTCCGCGGATAGGTCTGGCCGGTCACGGGGCAGACCTTCTTGAAGCCGAACGCGGCCGCCACTTCCTTGTCGAGCTGCTTGACCTTAGTGTGCCTGCCGCCGAAGAGAGCCAAGTACGAGGCCTGCGTGCCGGTCGTGCCCTTGACGCCGCGAAACGGCAGCGTGCTGATGCGGTGCTCGATCTCGTGCAGGTCCAGCGCGAACTCCTGGCACCACAGCGTGGCCCGCTTTCCGACCGTGGTGAGTTGGGCCGGCTGGTAGTGCGTGAAGCCCAGCGTCGGCATCGCGCGGTACTGCTCGGCGAAGCCGGCCAGCAGATGGATCACGGCGGCCAGCTTGCCCGCGACCAATTCCAGCGCGTCCCGCATGATGATCAGCTCGGCGTTGTCGCCCACGTAACAACTCGTGGCGCCGAGGTGGATGATCGGAGCGGCCTTGGGGGCCGCGTCGCCGAACGTGTAGACGTGGGCCATCACGTCGTGGCGGAACTTCTTCTCGTACCGCGCCGCCTTGCGGAAGTCGATGTCGTCCAAGTGCCGCGCCATCTGGTTGATCTGGCTCTGCTTGATGTCCAGGCCCAGCTTCTTCTGCGCCTTGGCCAGTTCCAGCCAGAGCCGCCGCCACGTGCTGAATTTCTTCTGCGGACCGAAAAGCTCAGCCATCTCTCGCGAAGCGTTTCGCTCCACCAGCGGGCTCGTGTACACATCCCTGTTCGTCTTCATCTCGTTTTCCCGTGCCTTCGGTTCATTTGTCGCCGAGCTTCTTCGCGCGTGCCGCCAGAAGCTCTTCGATCTCGTCGATGTCGGTGGGGCTCAGGTCCCAGTCGGACGCCTTCACGGTCTCGGCGATCTGGTCGGGCCGGCGGGCGCCGACGATGGCGGCGGTGACTTCCCTGCGGCGCAGGACCCAACTGACGGCCAACTGCGCGCAGGTCCGGCCGCTGCGCTCGGCGATGCGCGTCAATTCCTCGACCAGTTCCAGGTTCGCGCTGAACTGCGGCTCCTGGAAGTCCGGCTGCCTCCGGCGATGGTCGTCCAGCGGCAAGCCGGCCAGCCTCTCCGGGCTGAAGCGGCCCGTCAGCAGTCCCCGCTGCATCGGACTGTAGACCACCACGCCTATTTCGTGCTGCTCGCAGTAGCCCAGCAGCTCGTGTTCGGCCTCCCGCCGTAACATGCTGTAGGGCGGCTGCAGCGACGAGACCGCGCGAATCCTGGCGGCGCGTTCGAGCTGGTCCACGTTGAAGTTGGATACGCCGATGTAGCGGACCTTGCCCTCGTCGGCGAGCCGGGCCATCTCCTCCCAGGCCGCCTCGACGCCTTCGTCCGGGTCGGGCCAGTGCATCTGGTACAAGTCGATGGTCTCGATGCCGAGCCGTTCCAGGCTGGCGTGACATTCGGCGCGAATGCTCTCGGGCTTGAGGCAGGGGACCTTTTCCTTCTTCTCGTTCCACAGCAGGCCGCACTTGGTGGCGATGTAGGGCTTGTGCCCGGTCTGCCTGAGGGCCTGCCCGACGAGCTCCTCAGAATGGCCCAGCCCGTACGCCGGCGCGGTGTCGATCCAGTTGATCCCCTCGTCCAGAGCCGCCAGGACGGCTGCGACGGCCTCGCCGTCGTCCTGCGGACCCCACCCGAACTGCCACGGCCCGCCCATGGCCCACGTGCCCAGGCCCACGGTCGTCAGTTCCATATCGGTCCGGCCCAATCGGCGCTTCTGCATGCTTCAATCCCCAATAGAACGATCCACTCGGTCCTTCTTGCGACGTGTAAGATAGTCCGAGGCGGGGCCTTTATCAATAGCCGTGTCCAATTCTTCCGATGCCGTCTCACGCGCTGCGGCCTTGAAGTGGCGCAGATCAGACGGTACACTCCGGTCTTTCCGGCCGGACAGGTACAATCGTGGTGGTCCGGCTGCCCTTAAACCTCTTCGTTCGGGTAGGTCCATGAAAGCAAACAACGCGTTGAAGCAACGGGTCCTGCTGGGTGTGCTGCTGGTCGCACTGTCGGCGCTCTGTTACGCCCTTCATTATCTGATTTTCCACGACGCCCATCACATTTTCATCTACTTGGTCGGCGATATTGCCTTCGTCTTCATCGAGGTCCTGATGGTGACGCTGATCATCCACATGGAGCACCTCAAAGCCGATTACCCCTACCTCTTCTCCCTCGCCGTCCGAACCAACCCCTTCGACCCCAACGCCACCATACAACTGCAATAACCCGCCCCGCGCAGCCCCCGGAGCAGCGTGGGTTCTCAACCCACGCGTGACCGTTTCGTATCTCCGTACGCAGGGTCCGGTTGCATCCGACAGCGTGTGTCAAGGGAGGTGTCTGAGCACGGCCTGCCGCACAACCTGCGCCATTTCCAAAGCGCGCTGCGCCTCAGCTACCGTGATGGGTTCCCAGTCGCCCGGATAGCGGCCCTCAATGGCGTACCGATTCAACGGGACCACCTGCTCGCGCTGCAGCTCCAGTGAGAGCGCAGCTCCAGTGAGAGCATGGTGGGAACCAAGTCTAACAAGAGCCTGAGGTCGTGCGTTCTCGGAAACGCCACGCCTCGATAGAGCAACAGTGCTTTGAGATATTTCTCCGCACATTGCTGGCAATGAAAGGAGATGATGTCCGTCAGTCCCTGCTCGGCCTTCTCCGTCCAGCGGGCAACCTCTTCCATACGCTCAGGCGGCTCGTTCATACAGCACCTTGCCTTCCTGCACCGCCTCGCGGATGATCGTACCCGGTGTCTCGCGATGTTTCTCCACTTCGTCGGGCGTGACGACAATGAGATCGATCGGAATGGGAATGCCCTCCAGGGCCAGATCGATCTGCACGGCCTGCTGTCGCTTGGAACCGTCCACCGCCATGACGATCAGCAGGTCGGCGTCGCTGTCCGGTCCGCCCTGGCCCCGCGCGGCCGAGCCGAACAGAATGATCTTGTCCGGGTCGAATCGCGTCGCAATCCGAGCCACCACCTCCCGCAGCGCCGATTCATATTCCGCCAGCGTCTCAACCATCGTTCGTATCTCCTATCACGCGAAAGCCAACACCCATCGTGCTTTACCGCCCATAGAATACCACGCCGAACGGAGATTGACCAGCCATGCACTGCACGCTATCCTCCTGAACACGATCCATGTCCACAGGCCCTGGGGAGTCATGTCCGAATCCAAAGCCTGCCCCTTTTGCTTTCCGCCACCGGCCTCTACAAGCAGGTGGCTTTCCCTCCGCTTCGGTCAGCACTTGCCCTCTGTCTTGCGACGCATAGAGATATCGCCACGAGAGCGATGAGCCCAGCACACCACCCGAAGACTCTGGCGCGACGAGTCTCTCTGCCTTTCTCTGACGACAGCATGGACCTTGACTTGTTGTTTGGATCTGTCTTTGCGTTGGAAAGGTTGCTCTCGCTCCCCGGACGTGACAGCCTGGACACATCGAGGTCGTCCTTCCGGGCCGAGACTGGGTCATTCGTCACGCCGCTTGTGATTCGTGCCAGTTCTGCCTTGGCGCGCTTGGCCACCGACGCGCCAGGGAACCGTTCCGCCAGCATGGTCAAATGCTGGATGGCGCGAGCCTCCGACCACAGAGTCGTTTGGGGGTCGATTGCCATCCGCCCGAGGGCTTCGTGAACGAGATTGTGGGCCGTCATCTCGGCCTGACCCTTGATGAGGCCAAGAAATCCGCCTTCGCTACTTTGCGACTGGGCAGGACGTTTCTTCTCCAATTGCGCCATGCGTATGCGCTCCTTCATCTGCGCCGCGAGTTCCTTGTGCGTCTCATCCAGCTCGCGGACGGGGCGGACCCCTGGCAGACGCGTCCCCGGCGGCCGCGTGGGTAAGGCTTTCTCCTTCAGTGTCTTCTCGTCGATGGACAGCAGCCACTCATAGTAATCCATGTAGGAAGCGAATCGCTGTTCGACGGTATTGGCGTCCGTCGCGAAGAACCCACGCGCGTCCAGCGTAGCCCATCCGATGCGCTCCGGCTCCGCCTCCAGGGCCTTTCGAAAGTACGTGCGCGCCTTATCCCTGTCGAATGTAGTTGCCACGTGCGCGCTGGTAGCTCCGCTGAATAGTCCTCCCAGGCGTGCATAGACGGCCGCACGCTGAAAGGATTCATCCACATCCTGCAGATAGGCCAGGTAGTGCTGTTCGGCCAGCTCCCGACTCGCTTTGGCGACATAGGACTTGTACAATTCCCGATCGAAGCTCCCGTCTGCTCGCCTGATTCTTCGAGGGTCTACCGTCAGATCGTATTCTTTGGCCTTTGCCAGGTCGGGGTGATTGTCATAGTTGACGACGATCACGCCCGCATGAGAAGTGCCTGCCAGGCACAGAATAATCCCCGCGCCCAAGCATCCGGGCAAAGCCGGTGGAGACATCACCTGGTACGGCCGTCAGAAAACCACCGTCCCGCTGGCCGAACGCAAGCTCCGGGTCGAGAAGCCCCGCTTGCGACGCAAGGGCAAAGGGGCCGACAAGGAGGTGCCCATTCCCGCCTATGAGGCCATGCTCGACAACGCCCCGATAGGCCGACGGATGCTGGAGATCCTCATGAGTGGACTGTCCACACGCAAGTACAAAGACGTCCTGCCGGCCATGGCCGAGACCGTCGGCGTCAGCAAATCGGCGGTCAGTCGCCAGAGCATCAAGGCCAGTGAGCAGACGCTCAAAGAATTGTCGGAGCGACGGTTCGACGACAAGGATATCTTGATCGTCTATCTCGACGGCATTCGATTCGGTGCCATTCACGTGATCGTGGCCCTGGGCGTCGATACGGAGGGCCACAAGCACGTTTTGGGTCTGCGGGAAGGCTCCAGCGAAAACGCCACGGTGGTCACAGATCTCTTGACGGATATCGTGACACGAGGCTTGGATCCGAAGCGACGCCGGCTGTTTATCATTGATGGCAGCAAGGCGTTGCGGGCGGCGATCGACGAGGTCTTTGGTGACAAGAATCCGATTCAACGTTGTCGCAACCATAAGATCCGCAATGTCCTGGACTATCTACCTAAGGACCGTCAGCAGGACGTTCGGTCGGCGATGAAGGCGGCCTTCCAACTGCCGGCCGATCGCGGCGTGGCCAAGCTGAAGAAGCTGGCCCAGTGGCTGGAGCATGAATATTCTTATTGTATTGGCCCCTGGACAGCGCCGGGTGGCAGCGCCAAGTCCCCCATCGCCAAGCTGCCGCTTGACGCTGCCACCCGCATGCCAGAATATTCTCACACACACAATGGACTCTGGATGTTCCCCTTGTGATCTCCTCTTGGGCATGGACAGGCGTCCGAATCCCTGGTGCGGGCTACGGCGTTGCGCCACGGAGGCGCCGAGATCACAGGGCGGGATGTAAATGTATTGACGGGAGGGGGTTAGGTTTCATGCTCTGCGTTGCCTGTGACTCTGTGGTGAAGAAGCCGAGGTCGCGCGATTGCGGATTGGAGATTTGGGATTGGGGATTGCGCCGGCGGGGCCTTTGTGGGCGGGCGGTTTGTTACTTATGTTTTAGAGGGACCTGTCGCGGCGGGTCTCTGGTGTTGATGTGTTATCGGGCCAAATGAAAATGCAGAAAGCTAAGAAATCAAAGATCAGAAATCAGAATTGCGTCCTCGCCGTTGTGAGGGGAGGACTGCGTTGATTCTGCCTTTCGCTTTATCGATGGGGCTGTGGCCCCGGGACGAAATCGGCAACCCTAGACGTACGCAAGGAGATTCAGATGAGCGAGATCGCCATGCTGCAGGGGCATGAATCAGAGGCCGTGCTTCGGACGGTCGTTGAAATGCAGGCACCGGCCATCATGTCGTATTTGTCGAGGGACAAGTGGCACGTGGCGAAGGTCGTCATGAGGGATCTGGCGGCCAGCCGGTTGTATGTGGAGGGCTGCCGGTCTTCGAGGAAGCCGCATCCGATCAACATCCGCGTGAATCAGCCCGTCGGGGTGAATTTCAAGCACGCGTACGGCAAGTTTGTGTTCGATACGATCGTGGTCGACCTGGGGCCCGCCACCCAGCCGGACTCCGGGGGAACGCTCGTTCTGGGGGTGCCCAGTCAGATCGGCGTGGTGCAGCGACGAAGCTATTTCCGCGTCGGCGTTCCCGAATCGCTGAAAGTCAGTGTGGTGCTCTGGCATCGCAAGGCCGGGCAGCACGTCGAAGACAAACCCGCGCACAACTACCATGAGGGCCGCTTGGTGGACATCTCGGCCGGTGGGGCGCAGATTGCGGTCCCCCTCAAGACCGGCCAGAACGACAGCCCCGGCGCCGCGGGAGAATCGGACTTTCACAAGGGCCAGTTCGTCGGGGTGCGGTTTACACCCATGCCTTATGAGACGCCGCTGATGTTCACCGCGCAGATCCGCAACGTTCTGCCGACGGCGGACCATGCCGCGCTGTGTGTGGGATTGCAGATCGTCGGGCTCGAAGCCAGCGAAGAAGGGCGCCACGTCCTCTCTCGTCTGGCCACGGTGGTGGAGCGCTACTACGACATCAACCAGTCCGGCGCCAAGCAGCAGGACATGCAGACCACGGTTCACGCCGAGCGCAGGCCCATCCACCTGCCCGCGGGCGCGCTGCAATAATTCCCCAAATCAATCGGTCGAAAGGTGACACGCCCGACAAGCCGCGAGGGCTCACTGCCTATGTCCGACCTCTGTGGTCGGGTTACGGGTGGGCCTGGGGTGTGCTTGTCGGATCGCCCAGTGCCTGCCGCTCCGGCGCCGGCGACGAGACCCAGCGGCTGGCGGCCTTGTGGTAGAGCCACCTGACGAGGCTCCCGGCGGCGAAGATGCCGAAGATCAGCACGAGCGCCGTCTGCATGTTCCAGACGACCAGCCCCAGGAAGAAGAGCACGCGGACGAGATAGCCCAGGGGTTTCTTGCCCTTGAGATAGAGGTTCAGGGCGTGCGGATAGCGAATCCGGCTGACCATCAGGATCGCCAGGCCCAGCGTGACGAAGGGCATCAGGTACACCAGGAAATCGAGGCCCGGCACCTGCTCCTGGTGGAAGATGATGAGGCTGATGATGACGCCGGCGGCCGCCGGGCTGGGCAGGCCGACGAAGCTCATGTGAGCGGCCTCGTTGGCGTCGTTTTCCACGTTGAAGCGGGCCAGGCGGATGGCGGCACAACTGATGTAGGCCAGGGCCGCCAGCCAGATGAAGCGGTGCAGCAGGCCACCGCTGAGCACGGCCGTGAGCTCCAGCTTGGTCTCCAGGAGCTTGAGCATGATGAAGGCCGGAGCGACGCCGAAACTGATCAGGTCGCACAGGCTGTCGAGCTGGCCGCCGAAACTGGAGGTGGACTGGCTCATGCGGGCCAGCCGGCCGTCGAGCATGTCCGCGAACATGGCCAGCAGGATCGTGTAGCCGGCCATGGCAAAATACGAATGGCTCTCCTGCTGCGGCGCCTCGGCCCCCTTGCTGGCGAAGACGATCGCGATGAAGCCGAAGACGCCGTTGAGAATCGTCACCAGAGAGGGCAGAACGCTGATGTGCTTGACGCGCCGCTTGCGGACCCGGCGCAGGAGGCGCCCCTTGTTCGTTTTGGGCTTCAGCGGCGACATCTCGTGTACCTCGCTACCGGCGTGACGCCCGCCTTGACCTTGTCGCCGACCTGCACCAGGCATTCGATACGGCTGTCGGCCGGCACGTAGAGTTCGGTTCGGGAGCCGAATTTGATCATCCCGAACTTCTCACCACGGGCCAGTTCCTGCCCCTGCCGGGCCGCACAGACGATGCGCCGGGCAATCGCGCCGCTGATCTGACGGACCACGAGCCGGTCCCGGGGCTCGTTCGTCCGCACCATGACCAGGGCATTCGATTCGTTGACCTTGCCGCAGAGCGGGTTCATCGCGTTGACGTACCGGCCCTTGCGGTAGGTAATCGTCTCGACGGTCCCCTCGCACGGAGCGCGATTGATGTGGGTATTGAAAATGCTGAGAAAAATGCCGATCCGAAGGGCCGGGCCGTCGATAAACTCATTTCCGTCGAGGGTCTCGATGTCCGTCACCCTGCCGTCGGCCGGGGCCGCGAGCACCGCATCGTCGGGCGCGATCCGGCGGTGGGGGTCACGAAAGAACGTCAGCGCCCAGGCCAGAATCGCCGCCAGCGTCGCTTCCAGGGCCGCCAGCCCCCACGCCGGTAGCGATGCGGGCCAGACCAGCGCAACGACCACCATCCCTGTCACGACGACAACCGGGTAGACCACCACCTGGGGCAGTCCATACTTTGTCAGCGGAATTCTCATGGGCGCTATGATAGACTCGGCCGGCGCGCGGTTCAATGAAAAAGGCCGATCCCCCGCCCATCGGCCCATCCAGAGAAGCAAAACAAGAGGCTGGCGGAGACGGGCCGTGGTGCGAATCGGGCTTTGCCGGCGGTTTGCCCTTGTTTTCCGGCCGCCACAGCCATCCGCGCCACGACTGTCCTCAAGAAGAAAGACGCCGTGCGGGCGGCAACGTTACAACTTCGTCCAAGATTTCTGTGAATTTCCCGCCGACCGGCAGGCAGAAACAATCTTTGGCCCAACCGGGCGAATCGGTCTTGACTTTGCCGGCGAAAGCCGGTAGTTTCTTGCCTTTCCCGACTCCGGGAAATGTACGGGCTTTTGGCGCGCGCCGGTAACGGCGGCGTTCGCCGTCGATCAGCGCCGCCCGGAAAACTGCCCATGAGCCATTCAGCAGAGGCTGAAGGGGCTTTTGTGATCGAGAGATAACAGCAAAGGAGAAGTAACGGATGATCCAACTTAGAGAACTAAGAAAGAAAATGAGCAAGAACAGGGGTCGGCCTGCAGCTTCGGACGGGACGGCGCGGGTCAACCCCGCCGGCTATCTGGAGCGGGGCTGGGTCATCGCCAACCACAAGCTGGTGTCCTTTCACGCCGCCTTCATTTCCTCGGTGCTGAATCTGCCGGCCGCGCATCTGAAGGAGGTCGTCGAGACCGGAGCGAATCCCAAGTTCGAAGTCCTCAAGTTCATGTTCCTTAGCTGGGAAACGGTGATCTCGCTCATCATCCTCTACCTGTCCTGGCACATCGCCATCGCCATCCACGAGATGGGACACTTCCTGACCGCCGTCAAGCTCACGGCGCTCAATCAGGACTCCCAGGAGAAGGCCGAGGCCGAGATGCAGGGCAACAGGCTCACCTGGTACGCCCGAATGTTCCTGCTGATTCCGTGGGGTAAGTTCTACGGCGTCAAGAAGGACGAGGGCAACTACGCTCCGGATGCCCCATACAACCTGGCGGTATCGGCGGCCGCTCCCGTGTGGAGCCAGTGGCTGGCCACGATCTTCCTGCCGGCCGCCGGCATCCTGATCGCGTTGGGCCTGCTCACGCACAGCGAGATTCTGATCTACATCGGCCGCTTTTTCCTGGCCCCCGGCTGTGTCGGGCTGCTGGACCGCTTCGAAGCCGACCGGGGCAAGCTCAAAGAGTTCCGCACCCGTGAGGCCCTGGCCGCCGAACAGGCCGCTCGGGCCGCCGCCAAGGCTACCGGCGAGGATTGGTTCAGCAAGGTCGCTGAGGTCAAGGCGAGACTGCTGTCCAGCCGCATGATCGAAGTGCAACTCGACGACGGCAGCAAGGTTTGTGCTCCCTGGCAGTATCGCAACTGCGCCATGGGGGGACGTCACACCGAGAAGGAATATCCCGAAAGTAACATCAGCATGCAGGAAGGGATGTTCATGCCGCTTTCGGCAAAGACCTACGAAGAGGCGCAGGAAATGACGGTCAACCTGCAAGGCCGTCTCAAAGAGATCATTGAGTCGGCTCCGGGCGCCAAGGTCATGGGTATCGGTCTCGAAGGCGGCCTGGCTCCGTATATCGACAAGGAAGCCACTGACAGGGTCCCCGAGCAGCGTATGTGGCGCATGATGAAGCAGGCCATTCTGGACTGCGAATACGTCCCCGGCGTGGACGTGGCCATCGCGCTGGACCCGGCCGCCTCGGAGCTGGAAAACGCTTACCGGGAAGAGACCGGGCAGAAAGACGCCACCGGCATGTACCGCTTCTGGCGCGACAAGAGCAAAGTCGATATGAGCCGCGACGACGTGCTCAAACTCTACGAAGAGGCCATGCGCGACGGTGTGCCGATCCTGTCGATCGAGGACGGCTTCGGCGAGCTCGACCATGCCGGCTGGAACCTCATCATGGACAAGCTCGGCGACAAGATCTTCGTCGTCGGCGACGACCTCGTGACCACCAAGGACACCAACATCGAGAAGTGTGCCAAGAACGGCGAGATCAACGCCACGCTGATCAAGGCCAACCAGATCGGGACGCTGTCCGAGACCGTGCTGGCCATGCTGGCTTCGCTGGCCTACGACGCGGAGTTGATCGTCTCGCACCGTTCGAAATCGCCGAACGATCCGTTCGAGGCCGAGATTTCCACGGCCATGAACGCCTTTGGCCTCAAGGCCGGCGGCGGCGCCAACACCGAGCGTCTCCAGAAATACGGGCGCGTGCTCGAGATCCTCACGATTGCAGAAAAGAGCAAGCGGCAGATGAGCGACGCCGAGCGCAAGGAAGTCGAGAAGAACCTCCAGGAAATCGCCGCCGTGCTCACCGGAAAGAAGGATGTGAGCGTCGCCAAGGATGCCGCCGATATCGATATCGCCGCCCTCGTGATAAGGATGCTGGCGATCGAGGCCATCACGGGCAACGAGGAGCCGACCAACGCCGGTATCCCCACCGCCGCGGCCACTCTCTTCCTCGGCAAGTCCGGCACGATTCGCTTCAAGGGCTCGACCCCGCTGGGCACGTCGGCCGGTGTGGACGAAGCCATTCACTTCGTCGACAGCATCATCATGCCGGGCGAGCTGACCAAGAAGTACCCGGACATGTTCACCGACGCCGGCGACGGCACCTTCCGCTTCAAGAAGGGCCTCAGCTACGACGAGGTCAAGGCCAAGGGCGACGACCTGCTCCAGAGATGGCGCAAGGCCCGCCGGTACGAGGGCAAGGGTTGTATGGAAGCCGTCAACAATCTCGAGCAGGTGCTTTCCAAGGCCTTCGTCGGGAAGAAGCTCAGCGATCTCGGCAGCCTGTTGAACGTCGATCAGATGCTTCTCAAGGCCGAGTGGGATCAGGCCGTTGCGATTGGCATGGCGGACGGCAACGCCGATGCCGACAAGAAAATCGCCGTGATGCAGCGCAAGGGCGTGCTCGGCATGAACGCGATCCTGTCGCTGTCGGTCGCCATGGGCCGGGCCGTCGCCGCTTCTCTGGGCAAGGAGATGTGGCAGCTCATCCGGGAAATCGCTACCGATGCCATGGCCAAGTTCATCGTGGAAAACGGCAAGGGCAAGAAGGACGTCGAGAGCCTGGTCGCCATGGACTTCGACGAGTTGCAAAAGGTCTTCCGGGAGACCGCTCGGCAGGTGCGCAGCGACGGCAAGGACATCGCGCCGCTGCTGCGGGCTCAGTTGCCTGTATACCCGGTGTAACCGCCGGGCCGGCGTCCGCGTGCCGTTTCCGGAAACATTTGAGAGAAACGGCCGCTGTTGCCGATATACCCAGGGTGTTCGGGTTCCCCGGCGGTAGCCGGGGCGGACGATAGGTTTGGTTGAATACAAGGCCGGCAGGTGTGAGCCTCTTCACAGTGTGAGGAGGTTTCACACCTGCCGCAGTTTTGACTGCAAACCATGCAAAGGCACGGTGTTTTCCACCTCTTTCTTTTTGTTGTGTTCTTCAGCGCCGGTGCCGTCGCGCTGGGAGCCGCCGTGCTCTGTGAAGACCTGATCGTGTACTGCCGCAACAAGCATCTTGTCGCGCAGGCCCAGTTGTCCCTCCAACGGATCGAAGCGCTCAATGCCGACTACGACGCCCTTCTGGGGCAGTTGGAGGACGATCCCAACCTTCTCAAACGCATCGCGCCGGTAGCGCTGGGGACCGAACCGGAAGATCCCAATGCAGTCTATCCAAAGGCCCGGGCCCGCGAGCTGGCTGTCGCGCGAAGGGCCCTGATCGAGCAGAGTGGCCTTGACACGTCCGAGCCCCCGTTACCGAAGTGGTTGCAGCGCTGCAGCGAGCCGCGCAATCGGCTGGGTCTGTTTCTGGCCGGAGCGGGGCTGGTGCTCGTCTCTCTCGTCTGTTTCACTCCCAAACCGGTGCCACAACGCTGACACCGCGCAACGCCGTCGCGTCTGCCCTCCATTTTCTCGGCACCGTTGTCTCGGTTTCCTGCTACGCCGCGACCCGTCAGTGCGAATGGCCGGCGTGTGCGGGCTCCTCGCCTAAATCATGGATTTCTCGATGGTCGTGACGTGCTCGGCCATTACGTCAAGTCTCATCGGGTCGCCGTAGATCCCACAGGGAACCTCGCAGTGCGAGAATACGATGGACGAAGCGCCACCGAGCAACAGTCCGCCGGCCAGCAACACGATGCGTGCTTTCCTGTTCAGCCGCCGCATGAATATTCCCTTTCCAATGCCCACAGAACCTTCTTGTGGCCCCGCGTGGCCGCCGCGCCCTTGGCTCGGCCAGGTGACGAAGGCAGGCAAACTTGTCGACATCGCCGCCGTGGGGGCCGCCGCGTCATCTGGTACGGCCAACATCGGCTCCGATTCGCCTCACTTCCGCGCCGAAGCCGCTTGCAGGCACAACCCGGGTCCCTGAGCCTCATCCGGTCGACGGCTCGTTCCGGCTGGGGCCGCCTCTGCCGCCGGCCCCCCGGCAACAAAATTCGCCCACCAGCCGCGAAAGAACTTGCAATTACTCGCGCATCTGATACACTTACACACTATAGTGGTTTAAACAACGGGCAGGTAGCTCAGTTGGTAGAGCAACGGACTGAAAATCCGTGTGTCGGCGGTTCAAATCCGCCCCTGCCCATGGGTGCTCGCTTAGTATGCTGTGACTCCGTGCCTCATTAGATAATTCCAGAACT
>CAYPZL010000019.1:0-44712 GCA_964415045.1 uncultured Pirellulales bacterium
TCGGACAAACTGGTCGAATTCCTTGAATTAACACACCATTCTACGCGAGCACCCGGTCGATTCGCCGGTACGCGTCGAGCGCGAGCCCGCCGGGCCGGTCGATCCCGTCTGGCAGAGAGCGCGCGAGAAACTGTACTCGCCCGGGCCGGCAATGCGACGCTCGCCGGCAGAGACCGAGACGATCAGCTTCGAGCAGTTCCAGGAAGACCTGCTCCGGACGCTCAAGCACGCCGCGAATATTCGCCACGTCGATCCCAACGAGAAAGTGATCCTGACCGTTCTTTCACAAGGCCAAGGCGCTTTGCCGGGCGGCGCGGGAGGCTTTGGCGGCTCGACGTTCAGCGGCGGGGGGGGGGCGGCTACATCGCAGGCGGCTCGGCCGGGATTATGAGCGGCGGGAGCGGCTCGTTCGGTGGGGGCGCGGGCGGCGGGGGCTTTCGTAGCGAGTCCTTCGGGTATGGTTTCGGAACTGCGGGCTCGGGCCGACGTCGGGGGGCAATCCCTCCTGCGGCGGCGACCGCGACCACGGTACTGACCATGCAGGCGCTAAAGGCTGACGTCGACGCCTTCGCCCGCGCCGAGCTGGATTTCGAGCAGTTCCGGGAGAAGGTCAACACGTTCGCATATTAAGAGGACTCCGGTTGCCAACCTGACAAGGAAAGGGAAGGAAGATGAAACGCACGGTTCATTACAGCGGGATTGTCGGCGTACTGGTCATCGTGATAGCGGCATCGGTGCTCGCGCAGACCCGGACGGGAACGAGTTCCAGCCGTAAGCGCCGGGCGCAGGCGCCTCCTTCGTGGTCGGACGATCCGCAGGCGGGATTCAGGGAAGGGGAAACGCCCGCCGAATTCCAGGCCCGGCACCAGCGCGAGTTTCAAGATCGCATGGCCCAGATGCAGCGCCGGGCCGCGGAGATGCAACGCCGCGCCGAGGAGAACCGGAACAACGCCATCCGCCAGGCTCTGGGGGCGACGGACGCCCAGTGGCGTCAGATCAAGCCAAAGCTGGACCTGATTGAGAAGCTCAAGGCCGAGGCGGACGTCTCCGTCGATCCCGGCGCGTTCGGTGCGACGCCCGGGTTCCAGGGCAATGCGTTCAGCTTCGGAGGCGGATTCGTCGGCGGTGCCGGCGGCGGAGGCGGCTTCGGCACAATGGGAGGCTCGGGGCAGCCGGGGCAGAACTGGAGCCAGTTCAAGAGCTGGAGCTGGCCGCCGGCGGCCACGGACAAAACGCCCGGCGAGATCACCGACGGCGAAGCCCTCTGCGCCCAGATCCAGGACCTGATGCGCGATCCCACCGCTTCGCCGGAACAAATCACGCAAAAGGTCGCGGCCCTGCGCCAAACCAGAAAGAACGTCCGTCAAAGACTGGCCCGGGTCCGGCAGGCCCTCCAGCAAACCCTGCCCCCCCAACAGCAAACCCTGCTGATCGCTATGGGGTATCTCGACTGACAACACCGTCCACACAGGTTTTTCAGAATTTTATGAAACAAAGTGAACCTGTCGGCGGTTTACTATTGTGGAAGAATTACATAGATCGTTAGACCGCGGGCCGGTTTTCTTGTTTCACGAGAACCTGTTGTAGGAGAAGCGACAATGCGGAACGGACGAAGTATCCCATTTCTTGTGGTTGCTCTCTGCGCTTGTGGCGTGGCTGTGGGGCAGGCGGAGCGAATCATTTATGTGGACGGGGCTGCGGTGGGGGCCAATGACGGTTCCTCGTGGGCCGATGCCTATCGGTATCTTCAGGACGCGCTGGCCGAGGCGGCTGGGGTGGCCCCGCCGGTGGAAATTCGCGTCGCCCAGGGCGTGTACAAGCCGGACCAGGGTGCCGGCGTCATGCCGGGCGACCGCGACGCCTCCTTTCGGCTGCTCAACGGCATTACATGGAAAGGAGGTTACGCCGGTACCACGGCCGCCGATCCTGATGTGCGGGATGTGGAGGGATACATCACCGTTCTTAGCGGCGGCCCCGAGACCAGACGCGTCGTTACAGGCGATCTGACCGATGCCTCCGCTGTGATCGACGGCTTTACCATCACAAGCGCGCCCCTTGATGAAATGTCCGTTTTTGGAATGTTCACGGATGGGATGTACATTGATTCCGGCAGTCCTGTGGTTCGCAATTGCACGTTTCATGAATGTGATCGCGGGCTCAACATAAGGGCGGGTAGTCCTTCCCTTGTGGGCTGTCGATTCAGCGAAAACGTCAACGGGGCGTTTTGGGCCTGGGACTGCAATTCCGTTCTGACCGGTTGCGTCTTCGAGCGGCACGGGATCGAACGCCATTCCTTTTGGGAGGCAGTTCACTGTGTGCCAGGGAATCTCAAGCTGAAAGACTGCACTTTTGCCGAGAACGCCGATGGGGGTATTCGTGTTTTCGGGACGCTTGACCTGGTTCGTTGTTCCTTCGTGGGCAATTCGGAAACGTTCCGCGGTGTCGTTGATTGCTCGGGACCGCTGACTGCCACGGATTGCGTCTTCCTCGACAATAGGGGGGAAGGCGTTTCGGTACATGGCGACGCGGAACTCATTGGCTGCCGGTTTCTTGGCAACTCGAGCGCCGCTGTAGATGCCTGGGGGGATACCCTGAGGGCGAGGCGGTGTGTCTTCAGCAGGGGCACAGGAAGAGGGGCGGCAATTTGGAGCGTTGCGACGTACATGGAGCTGTCGCATTGTATCTTCACGGGGAACCACTCCGCCTCAGGCGGCACCGTCGATAGCCACGGGCGACTGACGCGGATATCGCAGTGTACGTTTGCAGGCAATCGCGGCGAGCCGAGCACGATCAATGCCGGCTACAACGTCGAGATGACGCAGTGCATTGTCCGGGATGGGCCGGACTGGTGTGCAACGTGGCCGCCGGACGTTGCACCTCCGGTGATGGTGACCTACAGCAATGTCGAGGGCGGATATGCCGGCGAAGGCAACTTTGACGCGGATCCGTGTTTCGTCGATCCGGGGTATTGGGACGCGAACGATACGCCGGACGACCCGAACGACGATGTCTGGGTAGGCGGTGATTATCACCTGAAATCGCAGGCGGGCCATTGGGACGGTGAGAGTGAGAGTTGGGTCTTCGACGACGTGACCAGTCCGTGCATCGATGCAGGCGATCCCAACGCTCCGATCGACGCCGAGCCGTTTCCCAACGGCGGATACGCAAACCTCGGCGCCTACGGCGGCACGGCCGAGGCCAGCCGGTCGTACTTCGGCGAACCGGTCTGCACGACCCAGATCGCCGGCGACATCAACGGCGACTGCAAGGTGGACGACTTCGATATGGACATCCTGCTGTCGCACTGGCAGATGGAAGACATCGGGAGAATCAACGTTCCACCGACGGTCACGATTGTCTCGCCGCTGGACGGAGCCGAGTTTCGCCGTCCGGAGCCCATTGTCCTGCAGTTCGAGACCTCCGACCCGGACGGCCGCGTCATCTATCTCGGCTATCGTCTCGAACACGATCATGGCAACGGCACTTTCGGAACCGGCAGCGGTACCGCCGACCCGGAAGGCAGTTGGACGCGCGAACACGGCTGGTCTCACATCCGCTACGATGGTCTCTACGTGCTCCGGGCCAGGGCCGTGGACGACCACGGCGCGGTAACGGTCGCCCCCGAAATCACGATAACGCTGCACCCGTAGAACCAGGTGGGCAAGAGACGTGCGTACGGCGATACCTGCTTGTAAGGTTCGTTTCGATGGCCTGCAAGGGGGACGTGAATGCCATGTCTGTAGAAGAGACATCGCATGCGGGATCATTTTCGCCGGGAGGCGCGGCAGCGTTCGCAGCCGCCCGGTGACGTCGACCGCGCTGCTGTCGATGTCGACGGGCCCGTTCGGATGGTGATGCGCACGGAGGCAAAGCAAAGGCTCCGTCGGGCCGTGGCGGAACTGCCGTACGAGCAGCGCGAGGTCCTCATGCTGCGCGTGCACGCGGACATGAAATTCAGAGAGATGGCAGAGCACCAGAACGTATCGCTCCAGACGGCCTTGAGCCGCTATCGCTACGGACTGGACAAGCTGCCCGCCCGCATCGAGCGTCACGGCATCTCGCTCGATTTCGATCCGGGTCGGACGCTGGTTATCATTCACGATCAGTTCCAGTACTATGCCGACGTGCCCGCTCATCTGTTCGAGCCTCAGGCCAGCCGCGCCGTGACGGAGACGATTGTCGATTTCGACAATCGCACCGTTACCGTTCAGGAGCATACCGGGTCGTCACAGCCGTGCCACCCGATGCGGAACATCGTTTTCGTGGCGGGCCTGATCTTCGGCATCGTCCCGGTGGCCCTGCTGGGCCTATGCACCCTGGCCGAGGCCCTGGTCGCCCGCCGTCGTCCCAAACCGGCCCCGCCGGCCTTCTGAGCCGGCAGTTTCGTGTGGCAGCGTCAAGCGCAGCTTGGCGATGGTTTCTTCCGGATGCTCATGAACCATCGCCAAGGCCTACGACCTTGACGCTGCCACACGTTGTCTGACCCATCACATGAGGTGGAACAGAACATCAGTGCTTCCTCGCTTGTCATACGATGATTGTCATGCTGAGCAGAAGCGAATCCTGGCGCGCCGGGATGGCCGTCGTACGTCCCTTCTGGTGCGATGCCGATTCCTCTCTCTTGGCCCAGATGCTTCACTTCGTTCAGCATGACAACCCTCTAATGAGTTGAGACAGAGCAATTGGCCTTCCTTTTCGCGCGACGGGGGGGATTTCGTCAGTTCGTGTGCAAATTGCCGTTGCGCCGGGAGGGGGGCCTTCGTCTATAATGGTGTACGTCTGAGGTATAGGTCGAAAGGAGCCCGGATTGAGCGCCCGGCAGACAGAGCTGCTCGAATTGCTGGACCAGAATGGGGCGCGTTTGTTCGCCCTGCTCATACGGCTCACCTTGCGCGAGGACGTGGCCGAAGAGCTCATGCAGGACCTGTTCATTCGGCTCAGCGGCGCCAAAGACCAGGGCGGGATCGACTGCTGGTACGCCTACGCCCGTCGGACGGCCATCAATCTGGCCTTCGACTGGCGGCGTCGGCGGGCGACTCGCCGGTCGTGCTCGCTCGACGGGCTCGGAGAGCGTGCCTCAGACGACAGCGCGCCGTTGAGCAGGCTGATTCAGTCGGAAGAGATCGAACGGGTTCTCGCGGCGATCGGTCGGCTTCGCGGCACCTCGCGCGAGGTTTTTGTGATGCGATACATTCAGCAGGATTCGTACGAAGGAATCGCCGAGCAGCTCGGCAAGACGGTACATCAAGTTCGTGCTTTGAGTTTTCGAGCGATGAGTACATTGCGTGATCTGCTCGGACGCAACCACCTGCCGGCCGAGGGAAAGGGGGTGCAGCGTGTCGAGAAGTAACGAAGCAGACGTTCGACACCGCCTGGAGCTGATCTCCAGCGTGCAGCCCTCGCCCGCGGCGACCGAAAAGACGCTGGATCGCGTCCGGCAGATGTTGACACAGCCAGAGAGACTTCAAGCTCGCAAGAGCCTATGGAGAATAGTCATGGAAAGCAGATGGAGCAAATTGGCCGTAGCGGCGGCGGTCGTCCTGGCCGTGGCCTTCGGCCTCAATATGATCGGCGGCCGCCACATGGGCGGTGTCGCCTGGTCGCAGTTGCTGGAGAACGTGCAACAAGCCCGTTCCTGCATCCACCGCATGCAGATGATCGTTACCCGCGAGGGAGAGCCGGACTCGACCGTCGAGTTCGTCATGTACCGGTCCTCCGAGTTTGGCATCCGTCGGGACGCGTACGCCAGGGGCGAACTGATTGCCCAACTGTACCTCCCGTGGGAGGTGGACCGGTGTGTAGAAATTCTGCCCGGCCAGAAGAAATACGTCAAGGCAAGGTTCGGCGAGGCGCAACTGGCCGAGATCCGTGAGAGGAACGATCCGCGCGAGCTGATCAAGATGCTCATGGAGTATGAACACACCGACATCGGCACGGAAACCATCGAGGGCAAACAGTGTGAAGGGATCGAAGTAAACGACCCGAATTTCGGAACCATGCTCTTCGGCGAGGGCAAGGGACGTTTGTGGGCGGATATCGAGACGCAATTGCCCGTACGGATGGAGTTTGAGGGGGCCTCGGGCGGGGGCGCCATGCACACGCGGCTGGTCCTGGACGAGTTCGCGTGGGACCCGCTGCTGACGCCTGCCGATTTCGAGCCCAACATTCCCGACGACTACACGGTCATGGCCGAGGTGGATCTGTCAACCAACGAGGAGACGGTCATCAAGGGCCTGCGCACCTTTGCCCGCATGACGGGCGGCAAGTATCCGAGCAGCCTCGACCTGATGACGTCGATGAAGGAAGTGCAGTTCGCCTTCATCGCGGAACGCCGCAAGCGAGGCGTCTCCGTGGAGCAGGAGCCGACCAAGGAAGAGATGGACGGCATCCTGGCGATCCAGGCCGTCTGCATGTTCTACGGCAATCTCAAGGGCGAAGGCAAAGACGCTGCCTGGTACGGCGATAAGGTAACGGCCGCGTTTCCTCATGCCGTCCTGATGCGCTGGAAGGCGGACGACGAGGACACGTACCGCGTACTCTTTGGCGATCTCTCCGTTCGTGACGTCACGGCTGAGGGAGTGGCCGAGTTGGAAGCCATGCCGTTGAACGCCCTGGCGCACGCCATCGATCCGGAGCCCGCTGACGGCACCGTGGGCGTTTCGCTCGACGAGCTTCGCTTGCAGTGGCTGCCCGGTGCAAAGGCCGTCGAACACAAGGTCTACTTCGGTACGGATTCCGAGAATCTCACGCTGCTGGGAACCGTGGCAGAGGTGCAATTTGCTGCTCTGCCGGCATTGGTACGCGGGACGGTCTACCTCTGGCGCGTGGACGAAGTCAACGCCGACGGTTCGGTCACGACGGGCGATCTGTGGAGCTTCAGCACGGGCAAGCTCGTCGGCTGGTGGAAGCTGGACGAGACCGAGGGCCGCGTGGCGGCCGATTCCAGCGGCGCTGGCCATGCCGGCACGCTCGTCGGCGACCCGGCCTGGGCCCCGGGCGCGATCGGCGGCGCGCTGGAGCTCGACGGCGACGGCGACTACGTGGATCTCGGGACCGCCCCCGACTTCGACGCCACCAGCCAGATCACGGTGGCCGCCTGGGTGAAAGTGGCCTCCTTCGACGTGGCCTGGCAAGCCATCGTCACCAAGGGCGACACCGCCTGGCGGCTTTCGCGCAGCATGGACGACAATCTGCACTTTGCCTGCACCGGCATGTGGCCCGAATGGGTGCACGGCAGCGCCAACGTCAATGATGGGCAATGGCACCACGTCGCGGGCGTCTACGATGGGGCCGAGCTGCGGCTTTACGTCGACGGCGCGCTCGACGCCTCGGCGACGACCGCCGGGGCGATCAACGTCAACGAGTATCCCGTGGCCATCGGCGAAAACGCCGAGCATCCCGGTCGCGGCTGGAACGGCCTCATCGACGACGTGCGTCTCTATGATTACGCCCTTTCGGAGGCCGAGATCAAAACCCTCCACGACGCCGGACCGTAACGCACGAAGCGTTTGCGGTATGAGGTTCAAGAGAAACTTGCACAAGAAGGGCCGGGCGATCAGTCCGGCCCTTTTCGCTGCGCCCCCGACAACGGACTTGCAGGCGGTCCGGCGTTTGATTACAACAGACCTCCATGGACGCATCAGAGGATCGTCATAGGAATGAGATGCTGTGGAGGTAGACGGATGATTTTGCTCTTTCGGGCCATTCTGGTTGCGTATCTTCTGCTTTGGCTGGCGCTGCTGGCCGGGTGCATCCGAAAAAGGGAGTTTTGCCCCCTTCTGGGGACTTCGCGCGCGACGCGTCTGTTCTGGCTGGCGACGTTCGTGTTCTTCAATCCGGTTCTGACGATCCTGTATCTCATCTTCGGACAGATCCGCTCTCCTCGCGCCCGCGCCAACCGGGTTGTTCTCGTTCTCGTGCCAGTCGTGGTGCTCGTCGGATTCTTCGTGAACGTTCCCGGCCTGACGCATTTATGGATGCAGCCGTTTTTAGGCCGCTCGCCCGAGTCGGGCAAGTCGTTGCAGGCGCACCTGGCGGTCATCAAGGCCTCCACCAACACCTCGACGAGCAGCTCCAGCGCCAGCAGGGACAACAGTCGCTTAGCCTGCCGCAATATCGCGGTCGTGGTCGGAGACGATCATCCGCTGTTGCAGCGTATCGCTGCGGAACTGGTTGAGGGGCTGCAAGCCATCGTAGGCGTGGAAACCGTGGACGTTCACGGCAGCGGCGTTTTTCCCGAGAGCGGGCAGCGGGCGCCGGACATCTTCGTTCACTTGTACGACGACGGAATCGACGAGAACCTTCTGCCTTATTCGCTGAAGCTCACCGCCGAAATCCGCGCGCTGGTGGGAAGATCGCCGCTACGCAGCCGAAGCTCCCATTTTGATACGCAGACGCCTCCGAACCTTGATTTCAACGTTCAGGTGGAGATGAGACACACCAGCACGACGGAGGGCTACGAGTCGGTGCGGTACACGCTGGCGGGTCGGAACATCGCCAAGGGCCTCGGCGAGACCATCAAGAAGCATCTCGATCAGTGGCGGGACAAGCACGGCCTGCTGCCGGAGATCCCGGCCGACTTCTACGGGACGTACAAAGCCAACGAGTTGCCCGAGCCGCTGCGGGCGTTCGATCCCGTGCCGCTGGGTTCGTACACCGGGCTGCTCAGGCACAACGAGACGTATTACCGGTTTGCAAGCGAAGGGGACGTCGTGGCGACGATGGAAAAGCTCCGCGACGACATGGAGCAACAGGGATGGAAGACGAACTCCCGCCAGCTCGAACCGCGCTTCATCGATCTGCTGTTCAAAAAGGATGACCGAAGCATCCAGATCTTCAAGTTTCGTTTGGGCCGCAGTCCCGGGCGCGAGCCTGTAATGGAAGAGGCCCCGATCTCCGTCTTCGGCGTTCACGACACGGAGTCCTTTTCTGACGATGAACGGACGGCGGCGCTGGAAGGGCTGCTCGTCGAGCCGGTGTCCATGGAACACCTGATGCTCTTCGAGCGCATGTTCGACCGGCCGCAGCGCGACAAGCTCCTGGCCGCTCTGGAGCGACAGCAACATCGCACTCTGCCTGCGGAAGTCAGGCTGGCCGAATTGTACCAGCAAAAAGACGAAACAGAAAAAGCCCGCCACGCCCTGGTTCGCGCCAGGGCGTTGCTCTGGTCCGTCCGGGACGACGCGAGTTTCAAGAGCCGCCTCAAGAGCCTGGCCAAGACGCTCGGCGACGAGACGCTCGCCGAGGCGCCGCCGACGAAGCAGGCCTTCCGGGACGTGGGCTTTATCGAGCTGACTGCCGACGGCGAACCGTTTGAAGAGGAGGTTGGCCTCGATGTTCCGTTGGTGATGTTCTACGAGGATCAGGACGGCGAGCTGCGCACCGTCAGCCTCAGCGTCGGCCCTTCAGGCAACGAAAACGATCCGTTCCTCATACACCATATGGAACGGATGCCGCACGGGAGCAGTTGGGGTTCGCACGGCGCTTCGTCTCTGGGACGCGATCCGTGGCAGGGCCACTATTCCAAACGCATCGGCAATTTTACCCTGAACTGCAACATCACGGCGCTCGAGGACGGACAACGGTTCAAGATGTCGTGCCGGGTGCAAGAGTGATAGAGCATTCGTGTCCGGCCCCGGTTCAGGGCAACCGCCCTTGCGACCAGGGACGCGGTCTGGTACTCTGTAATGCCGATCAGGGGTCAATCTCGCGCGCCGTCTGTCATCCTGAACGGAGCGCAGCGCGGTGAAGGGTCTGGCCTGCGACGGGGCAAGCCTTTCGTTCGATGGCCAGATCCTCCGCCTTCGGCTCAGGATGACAGCGTCTCGTTGCGCGGGACTTGTCCTAAACCATGGTACTTCGTATGTACGGGAACGGTCAGTCGAAGGTGCAACAGAGGTTCGGTCGAAGACACGCGCGCATCGCGGTGGCATCCGGGCCCCGTCTTTTTGAGGAGAAGGTTTCAGGTCGCAGCCATCCATGAGCAGACGTCGTTTTCTGGCCGGCACCGCCGCCATCGGCGCGGTGACCGTCGTACCGCGACACGTATTGGGAGGGCCCCGGCACACGGCGGCCAGCGAGAAGCTCAATATCGCCGGCATCGGTTTCGGCGGAATGGGCAAGCACAACCTCCGCCAGCTCGAGACGGAGAACATCGTCGCGCTGTGCGACGTGGACCGCCGGTACGTCGCGGAACCCTGCAAGCGGTATCCGAAGGCCAAATTCTACTCGGACTTCCGGGAGATGCTGGACAAGCAGAAGGACATCGACGCAGTGATGATTGCCACGCCCGATCATACGCACGCGGTCATCTCGATGGAGGCCATGCGCCGGGGCAAGCACGTCTATTGCCAGAAGCCTCTGACACACGACGTGTACGAGGCCCGCATGCTGGCCAAGGCCGCCAAAGAATACGGCGTGATCACGCAGATGGGAATCCAGGGACATTCGAGCGAGAGCATTCGCCTCGTGTGCGAGTGGATCTGGGACGGCGCCATCGGCGAGGTGCGCGAGGTGGACGCGTGGTGCAGCCTGTCGTATTACCCGTTTGGACACGCCTACTGGAGCTCGAAGTGGAGCCGGCGGCCCGAAGAGACGCCGCCGGTTCCGGAGACGCTCGATTGGGATCTGTGGATCGGTCCGGCGCCGTACCGGCCCTACCACCCGGCCTATCATCCCGGCGTCTGGCGCTGCTGGTGGGATTTCGGCTGCGGCATGATGGGTGATCGCGGCGCCCACACGCTGGACTGCGTCGTCTGGTCTCTGAAATTGGGGCAGCCCACCAGCGTTGACGCGACGTCGCTGGGGATGAACCCGGATACGCATCCGCTGGCCTCGATTGTCACGTACCAGTTTCCCGCGCGCGGCACGCTGCCGCCGGTGAAGTTGACGTGGTATGAGGGTCTGCGCCCGCCGCGACCGGCCGACCTCGAGGACGGCCGGCGCATGGGACACCCCGAAGGAGGCGTCCTGTTCAAGGGCAGCAAAGGCACCCTTATGGCGGGTGTGTACGGCGAAGGGGCCAGGCTCATTCCCGAGAGCAAAATGAAGCAGTACAAGCAGCCCCCGAAGACCCTTCCCCGGGTGGAGGGCTCCCACGAGCAGGACTGGGTGCGGGCCTGCAAGAGCGGCCAGCCGGCCGGCGCGGACTTCGCCTATTCCGGACCGCTCACCGAGATCTGCCTGCTCGGCAACGTCGCCAAACGCGTGGACACCCGCATCGAGTGGGATGGGCAGGCCATGAAGGTGACCAACCTGCCCGAGGCCAATCAGTACGTGCGCACGCCGTACCGCGAAGGCTGGAGCCTGTAATCGGCGGCATGTAGGTTTCAGGTGTCCACGTCCGCCTACTCGTTGGGCTCGGGCGTTTCGGTCTGGGACGTCTGCGCCCCGGCGCCGCGGGTCGGTGCTGGTTTGGTCTCTTTCTTGCAACCGGATAGCGTAGTGGCCAACAGTACACCCGCCAGGGTTAACCAGACCATCGTGCGTCTCATGCGCTTCATCGTGCGTACCTCCAACAAATCGGGACATCTCGGACAACGGGCCTGCGCCCGCCTCTATTACCACAGACGCGCGACGAGCACGTTCATTGCAAACAAAATCCAGACCTGCGGAAGCTCTGTCTCAGTTCAGTAGGGGTTGTCATGCTGAACGAAGGGAAGCATCCGGGCTGAGAAGGAGAACTCTGCATCGCGTCAAAAGGGGCATGCGGTGGCGAGATCCTTCGCTTCTGCTTCGGAGGACAAGCGACAGGGTACTCGCCTTGCGCGGCTTTCATCGGTTTGCTCTATCGGGCCCGGCCCCATCGGAAAAAACTTTGCCCGTCCAAAGCATAGCCGGCATCTTACTTGTTATATTGGTGGAACATGCGTGTTCTCGACGAAAGGGCCTTTTCGGTGCAGGCGGAAGACAGGTTGTTGGTATGGCGGCTCAATCGCGGCGACGCGACCGCTCTGTCGCGTGTGTACGAGAAGTACCGCGACGATCTGCTGCGGTTAGCGGCTTCGATGCTGAGCGATACCGCGACCGCCGAGGATATCGTTCACGATGTCTTCGTCCGGTTTGCGGGCTCGGCTCGGACGTTTCGCCTGACCGGCAGCCTCAAGGGCTACTTAGCCACCTGCGTGGCCAACGCCGCTCGCAACGTGCTCAAGTCGGCCTCGCGCCGGCGCGGCGTGGCGCTCGACGAGGCGATGGGGCTGGCGTGCGACGCCGACGGGCCCGAGCGCTGGATGATCGGCAGCGAACAGTTCCAGCAGGTCAGCGGCGCCATGGGGCAGTTGCCGCCCGAGCAGCGGGAGGTTGTGACCATGCACGTGTACGGCGAGATGCCGTTTCGGGAGATCGCCGGGTGGCAACAGACATCGATCAAGACCGTGCAGAGTCGGTACCGCTACGGCCTGAACAAACTGCGGTCGCTGATGAACGGTGAGGTAACGACATGAAACCGCACGACAACATGGAGCGCTTGGCGAGGAACGCGTCGATTCGCACCAACGACGCAGCCAACGAGCGCATCCTGCACGAGATGCACGAGGCCTACAAACGTTCCGCTCCCGCTGAGCCCGTTTTCCGGCGGCCGGACTATTGGGGTCTCGTCTTCGAGAGCCGGGTGGCCCGGTTTGCCGCGGCCGCCGTCATCCTCCTGGCGCTGGCCACCCTCGTCGCCCAGTTCGGCGTTATGCTTACCGCCGGCAACGTCGCCTGGGCTGAGGTCACACAGCACTTCCAGTCCGTGCCGTTCTTCTACGCCTCGATCTATATGAAGAATGACGCGTTGGCCCGGCCTGCGCAGTTCGAGCTGTGGATGGCTCAAGGAGGCTACGCTCGCATGCGCGTCGGCTCGCAGGTCATCTTCGGCAAGGACGGAAAGGTGACCCGGGCGTTCGACGTTCTCCGCCGGCGAGAGACCGAGCCGAACGCCGAAGCGGCCGACTTGCTGGAGAGGCTCGATCCCCAGGGCGGATATTCCATCGAAACGGTGATCAGTTTCATCTCCGGGGGCAAACTGCTCGATGTCACCCCGTTGATGAATGCCGACGCCACCGTCCGCGAGGACCTTGTCGTTTTCGACGTGCAGTCGGACACCCATCCGGCGTGGGCGCGCATTCACGCCTTGCGCAGGAGCAAGCTGCCCGTGGGAATTCGCATTTGGGATCCGACCAGCGGAGCATGCGTGGACGCGCTGATCGATTACTCCAAGCAGATGCATGGAGTCTTCTTTGACCCGGATGCGTTCGCGGAGCAACTGAGTGAGTCGGAAACGGGGGAAACCAACCTGGCCTACATGTTTCTCAAGGATGCCGGCGGGCGGGCCGTGACCCCCATGGATCTCGGAAGGTAGAATGAACGCGCTTCTTCTCCGGGTTGTTGCGCCGTCTGAGAAGGGGCCTGAATCGGCGTGTATGAAAAGGCTCTCGATTCGAAGGAAGGAAGGCTGCGATGCAGGACGACAAGACAGGGAACGGTTCTGCCAACCTGGGACGGCGGGTGCTTGTTATGATGCTGACCGTAGTTGCCGCCGGCTTCAGCGCCGCGCGCGGCGAGGAGGTCACCTATGCCGAGCGGCTGGGCTGGCCGGCGGGGACGCGGGCGGTGATCTTTCACGTGGATGACGCGGGAATGTCCCACGATTCCAACATGGGAGCGAAGAAGGCCATCGAAGATGGTGTCGCGACGTCGCTGAGTGTCATGATGCCGTGCTCGTGGGTGCCGGAATGTGCCGCCTGGCTGAAGGAGAACCGGGAGGTGGACGCGGGCGTGCACCTGACGCTGACGTCGGAGTGGAAGAACTACCGCTGGGGGCCGGTCGCCGGCAAGCCGGCCGTGCCGGGGTTGGTGGACGAGGCCGGTTGTCTCTGGCGCCGAGTCTCCGACGTCGCGACCCACGCCTCGGCCGACGAGGTGGAGACCGAGATGCGGGCCCAGGTCGACAAGGCCCTGGCCATGGGCATCCGGCCGACGCACCTCGACAGTCACATGGGGACGTGCTTCCAGCCGTCCTACATCGAACGCTACGTCAAGATCGGCATCGAGAAGAAGATCCCCGTGATGATGATCGGCGGGCACATGCAGCACATCGGCGCCGAGGCCGCTCAGTTCAAGCCCATGGTGCGCGCGCTGGCCCGGCGGCTCTGGGACGCTGGCTTGCCGGTGCTCGACGATCTCGTCACTCAACCCACGAGGGCCAAGGACTACGCAGGGCGCAAGAACGAGCTGATCGCACTGCTGCGGGACATGAAGCCGGGTGTCACGCAGATCATCGTGCATTGCACCGAGCCGACGGAGGTCTTCGCGCGCATCTCCGGTTCGGGTGCGGCCCGCGCGGCGGAGCTGCGCCTCATGACCGATCCCGACGTCAGGTCGTTCATCGAGCGCGAAAAGATTGTCCTCACAACCTGGCGGGAGCTGCACGAACGCCGCACAAGGCAATAGGTCCCATAGGACCTATAGGACCTATTGTGTCTTTTGTTCAGAAAGGGGCACGGAATGTCTATCCCTTCGTACACACGGAGAAGCCGGCTGGGCTTCACGCTGTTGGAGCTGCTGGTGGTCATCTCGATCATCGCCTTGTTGCTGGCCATCCTTTTCCCGGGTCTGCGCAAGGCCAAGGAACATGCCCGGCGCGTGGCCTGCCAGAACAACCTGCACCAGGGCCTCGTGGCGGGCAACATGTACGCGGGCGATTTCGACGGCTTCCTGCCCGAAGGCAACATCATCGACAAGTCCGCGCCGGGCTACAGCAAGAGCTGGGACAGCGCCGATCTGCTGACGATGATCAACTACCAGACCATGCAGGCCTTCGGCGCCTACGGCCTGACCGAGGAGCACGCCACCTGCGAGACGGCCCGCAAGTACTTCGAGTCCACCGACGACTGGCTCAGCCCGCTGCCCGCGACCCGGCCCCTGGTCGAGACCGCCTACGTCGGCTGGATCTACTGGGGCAATCGCGGCGACTGGACCGACCGCAACACGGGCAAGAAGTACGTCACCGCGAAGAAGGTCACGGACAACCCGACCTCGAACACGCTCGTGACGTGCTTCTGCTACAATCGTTACGACGCCGTCGGCCCCGGCGGCAACTGGCCCGCGTGGTACAGCTCCCACGTCGGCGGCACGTTCCAGCACGCCGTCGGCCGACCCATGAAGCCCGAACCCGACGGCCTCGTCGTCGGCTACCTCGACGGCGCCGCCCGCTTCGTCAAGTGGAACGACCTGACGCCCAGCAACCACGAGGGCGACTACATCGTTTACTACGACCGTGACACGTAGGCATCGGAGTGACTTTCCCTGTTACGCTGCGCGCTTTCACAGGTTCCAGGCCCTGGCGAAGGCTTTGAAGCTGCGGTCGTAGGTGCGCTCGACCTCGTCGGGGAAGCAGCAGCCGGGCAGTTGCTTCATGGCCAGGTGGTAGCTCAGGCATTCACAGCACATGCCCTTCTTGTCGCAGCCGGGATACGAGCAGTTGCAGTGTTCCAGGTTCTTTTCCTTCTGGCATTCCATACGAATCGTATCTCCTGTTGTCCAACAACAAATCGTTTTGTAGCGCGTAGGGTGAGTTCTCAACTCACGCGTCGGACTTCTTGCGCCGAACCGCGCCGGTCAAGGACCCAGCCTACCTGTTCCTTTTTCGTCGTTTCGTCTTCTCAAACGGGTTGCTCATGATTTTGTAGACGGTGGCGCCGCATTCGAGGCACTGCCATTCGCGCTTTCGGCGGGCGTCGCGAATCCAGAAGATCACCCAGACGCCGGTCAGCAGCGTCAGGATCAGGTGCGGCGTGTGATTGATCCCTTGCCGACCGACTGCCACCTGCTTGAGGCACTTGCCGCAATAGCCGCTGGCCTCCTGGAATCGACTGAACCGAAACATCCTTGAATTCCTACCTTACCCAAGACTCCATGGTGCGCCCCCCAGGGGGCGAGCACGCGTATCACCGCCCGGCCCAACCACCGAGGCAGGGGCATATTCTGCTCGCCGCACCCCCGCAACGCAAGCCCAAAAGCCATCGCCGCCGCCCGTGACATCGGCCCCGCCGGAAATTGGCTTTGTTTTGCGTTTCGCGTGTTTCGATCATTGGCGTTTCTGCCGAGCAAGTTGTTCCCCAGGCGCAGAAATGACGAGCATCTTCTCGTTCCGCTTGATTATTCAGAAGCAGAGTCCCCCCCTTGTACCGCAGAGATTTGGTTTGACCATAAGCAAGCTTTCGATCTGTTGAAGTTCGAGTCGTCCCCACTGGAACGCTTGCCTGCCATGGTCGTGGACAAGTCGAAGAGGCCCTATGCCGGCGGTGACCTGATGAGCGGCGGCGTCATATTGCTTGCGTGCATCGAAACACGGGATGGCGACACGCAATACTACCACATCGGCCTGAAACTCTTTCGGGAGATTGAACGGGGGGATATGGGCGTCGCATATACCAGGGGAGAGCACATGCTCGACTTCAAGAAGATCGCGCTCAAAGGAGCATGAGTCGTCTGTAGAGTGTGCCGGACTGCCGTTTGCGCGGGCAACCGGAGTATTTTGACCTGTCCATGACGTGGCTTTCCATGACTTGGTCTACAGTTCTTCTCACGGCCACAAATTGGGCGTGACGTGATTCGAGAGGGACAGAGACGATGAGTGATATGGTTGTGGTTTATGAGTTGAACAGTTCACCCATGGTCCAAGTGGTGATGGATATGCTGCGGGAGGAGGGGTTTCATCCGGCGCTGGCTGACGATGTTGGCGGGGCCTATCATCGTGTGGACAAGAGGGACACGGGCGTGGAGCCGCGCGGCCCGATGAAGGTTTGCATCGTAGTGCCGCCGGAAGAACGGGCCGCGGCACGGCTGTTTCTGCAGAGGAGGAAAGAGCTGGCCGACAATCGTGTGGCGGAGCTGACGCGCGAACTGCGGAGACCAATGGTCCTCTCGGCTCTGGGAACGGCGGTTGCCTTCATCGTAATGGCTTCCTGGTACTTCCCTGATCCGGGAGAGCTTCTGAATTCTCTGGGAGTGGCGGTGATAGCTGTCTTACCGGCGTCGCTTATTCTCACGGCAAATGCGGTCTTGGCCCGGAATACGGCTGGGCAGATCTGCGCTGTGGCAATCACGGTGGCTGCTGTCTTGGGTGGTTTGTACTGCTGGCACAGATGCCCGGGCGACCGACACAGCGAAGACGTCGACCAGCGGAAGATACTCGATACGTAATCGACGAGCCGGCGGTTTGATAGCCGGCGGGACGTGTTGACATCGGATCTCCTACCGCAGTACCATTGGCAGTATGGCGTGGAGGAACACCGATTATGAAGCCGAATATCCGCGCCAACTTACTCGTGAGCCTCCAAGACAGAGAAAGGGCTAACGCATGCTAAAGGCCCTGCTACTTGTCGTCGTCCTTCTCGTCACAGGATACAGCGTGGCTTCCAAAACCGGAAATCCCATCGCAGGGATCGCAGCCGTAGTTGTTCTCGGGTTGGCAATGGTAGTGTTTCTCTACGTCCGATGCCGCTGTCCCAAATGTGGCAGGCGTTGGGCACTGCGGTGGACTGGAAGAACAGGAAGTGAAGGGCACGGCCTACTCAAGCGGTACTGTGAAGAATGGAAGTGCAAATACTGTGGATGCTCAGTGGACCGCGCGCAATCCCGGAGTTAGCAGGATCTCCTTATGGGCACGAACCAAAAGGATGCTGCAGGCTTTGTGTGAGATAGTACGGCTTCGGTACGAAAGGAATTGGCGTGCATGGCACACCCTGCGGTGAGTGATGTTGCAGGGTGTGCCGTGCGTGGCGGTTGGGTTTTCATCGGGTTTTCAGGGTGTAGATGTTGGCGCTGTAGGGGGGGACCGTTACTTTTTTGGCGCTTCGGGTGAGCGGTTCTGTTGTGATAGTCACTTTGGGCCTTTCGCCGGGGTGGTTGTAGGCGAGGGGGTCTTTGTGGGCGATGTGCCAGGCGCGGCCGGCGCCGGTAAGGGTAGCGCCGTCGATGGTTAGCTCGATATCGTAGGGCACTTCGGTGGGGTTGACGACGCCGATGGTGAGGGCCTTTTTGTCGGCGGTCCAGGCGGCGGCGACGTCGAGGTCGTACAGCTCGCCCTCGACGGCGACGGGGACGGTGCCGAAGCGCTTGCGGTAGAGCTTGAGCACGAGGCCGGTGGTCTCGAACGCCGCGGCGGTGCGGGTGGTCTTGATGGCGCCGATGACGTTGACCGTCTGGGCGTAGTTGGCCATGAAGAGCATGTCACTGTTGCGGATCATCTCATGGAGGCCGGCGGCGATGCCGAGGGCGTCCTTGACGAAGTAGCGCGTGCCCAGCTCGCCGAAGACGTGCGGGCCGTACCAGTAGTTCCACTCGTCCAGGGCGATGCGAATGTCCTTGCCTTCGAGCGAGTCTAATTGCTCGCGGTAGCGCCGATGGGCCTCGACGATGTGGCGCACCGCCTGCGGGGCCTGCCGGACATGCTCGACCACCGGCTCGCGGAACTGCCGGTAGAAGTGCTCGCTGATCAGATCCATATGGTCGGCGCAGCGGCGCATCATGGTCTCGGACCACTGGCCTACCGCCCCGACGGCCACGAGCTGGATCGACGGGTCGGCCTTCTGCATGGCCTCGGCGAATTCGTTGTGCTTCTCGACGTATTTTTCGAGCGGCATGTGGCCGAGCTGCCAGCCGCCGTACATCTCGTTGCCGATGCCCCAGAACGTGACCTTCCAGGGCTCGGGATGGCCGTTCTTCGCCCGCAGCGCGCCCATCGGCGTGCCGGCGGTGCCGTTGACATACTGGACCTGCTCGGCGGCGCTGGCGACCCCGCCTAAGCCGCTGTTGACCGCGATGTAGGGCTCGGTGCCGAGCAGCTCGCAGAAGCGCATGAACTCGTGGATGCCGAAGTCGTTGTGCTCGACGCCGGTCCAGGCGGGGTTCTTACGCGGGGGCCGGCGGTCGCGGTCGCCGATGCCGTCCTTCCAGTCGTAGCCGCTGACGAAGTTGCCGCCGGGCCAGCGGTAGACGGGTGAATCGAGCTGCCTGAGCAACTCGAGCGTGTCGGCCCGCATGCCCTCGACGTTGTCGGCGGGCATGAGCGAGACCGTGCCCACGAAGCAGGGACCGCGGGAGATGACTTCGATGCGCATGCTGCCGTGCTCCGTGTCGGCCAGGGCGCGAAAATGCAGCGGGGTCTTGACGTACTGGCTCCCGAAGCAGGCGATGGCATCGCTCTGTCGCTCTTTCGGTCCTTCACCCCAGCACAGCGAGACGCGTACCGTGGTCTTCTCCTGTGCAGGCTTGAGCCAGAGGTATCCGACGTACTCTTTGCCCTTGCACAGACTCAGATCGTGCTGCGCGATGCCGCCGCCGGACTGGATGAGGGGCGTGTGTTCGCCGACGAAGGAATCTTCCTTGACCATCGCGACCGAATCGGCCGGCCCGGTGATTTGCCAGGGTGAGGCGGCGATGACGGGGAAGGGCGTTTCCTTCGTTACACGCCTGCCGTTGCGATAGGGCTTGTAGTCGGCGGTGATGGGGTAGTAGAACTTGCGGTCTTCGAGCATCTCGGCCCAGATGCCGCCGTAAATGCAGCGGCCTAAGTGCTCGATGAACTGGCCGTAGATGTACTTCGATACCGGCTCGCCGGTGGCGCCCGCGTCGATCGTGACGCGCGGCTTGAGCGTCTCTTTGATGACGAACGTCTCTCCGTCGCGCGGCCGCACCAGGGAGGGATTGCCCTCGTCGTCCCATGCCACCTTCATCCGCGAGAGATACCAGCTCGCGCCCTTGTCGTTGTTGCCCTGGAAAAACAGGTGCATCTGTCCGTCGCGGTCGGCAAAGACGCCGGGGTGGCCCGATTCGCTGGCGTTCCATTCGGAGGCGCGTCCGTTGGGCAGCAGGGGGTACTTCGAGAGCCGCTTCCAGGCGACTCCGTCGTCGCTAACGGCGCAGCCGATCTGCTGGGGCTCGTTGTTGTAGGCTCCGGCGTAGAACATGTAGAGCCGGCCGTCGTGCTCGCACAGCGACGGCGCCTCGATGCACTTCTTTTCCCAGGACAGCTCGGGCTCGAGGATCGACTCGTCGCACAATTGTTTCCACTGGCTGCGGCTGCAGTCAGAATCGGCCGGGGCGGCGGCGACCACGAGCTTCTGAACCTTCATCTCCGGATCGCGCGTCGCGCAGTAGAGAAGCAGCCGGCCCTTGTACTCGATGACGTCGGCGTCGATGGCCCGGCCGCAGTTCCAATCGCCCGTCGGCCGGAAGATGGGATTCGTTTCGTTCCGTCGGAAGTGAAGCCCGTCGTCGGAGGTCGCGTGACAAATCGCATCCTTTCGTCCGGTCCCGTAGGTCTGGTAGAACAGGTGCACCTTGCCTCCGCGCACCAGCGCGCCGGGCGCGGCCAGGCCCTTGCGCTCGTAGTCGGCCTCGGGCAGGATCTCGCCGACCTTCTTCCAGTTCGTCAGGTCGTTGCTCTGCGCGATGCCGATGGCAATGCCCTTGCTGCCCCGCCTCATGGAGTAGTACATCAGGTACCGGCCCTTGAACCAGACCACGTCGGGGTCCTTGGCGAAGCGCCTGCCGTAGTCGTCGTCGGTGTAGTACATGCGCGGGCGGCCCGGCACGTTCACGGCGGGTCCGAGCGGCTCCAGGGCCATGTCGTCGAAAAAGGCCTTGCCCGTCGACTGTCCCCACCCCCCGAAGAGGCAGTTGATATCGAGCACCGGCTGCGAGCGGGTCTCGAACTCCACCTGGACGCGGGTCCAGTCCTTCGTGCCGGTAACCGCCAGCGTCTGCGTGGGCTGGAGATTGTGCAGATTCAGCAAAGCGCCCCGGCCCGAACCGGCATTTAGATTCTCCGTCTTGATCCAGGCGCTGAGCCGGTAGCGCGTGAAGGGCCTGACGTTAACCGACGTCAGCCACCCGGCGTCGGCGCCGCTTTCGGAGGAGATCATGGCGCAGCGCTTGCCCGTGCGTCCGCCTTCGACGCAGCGAAACTCGGCCCGGCCCCCGTAGGTTCGGCGCTCCCAGCCGACGGGGTTGCTGCCGGTGACCTGCTCGAACGAGGGATTGCGGATCATCCCGGGCGGCGTCGCCGGCTCGACGACCGACTCGTTGCGGGCCAGCCAGACGGCCATCTCGCCCGCGCCGCGATGGGCCCAGGCGTAGTACGGGATGGCTACGAAGTCCTTCTGCTTCTTTTCGAGCGTTTTTCCATCCCGGGCGTAGCCTACAGCGGTGGCCCGCCCCCGGATGACGGTGACGCCGCCGAGCAGCTTCTCGCGCTGCTGCGTTTTCAGCCCGGCGTCGTCAGGCAGCACGAGGTTCAAGACGTGCCCGTCGTTGTCGGGCCATTCGGCGCAGTAGACGATCGGGCCGCGCTCCAGCGCCACACGCCCGGCGTCGGCCTCGACTTTCTCATGAGCGAAGACGCGGCGGATCGGCATGGGCAAATCCAGCTCGACCACGTCCCCTTCTTGCCAGAGGCGATCGATCGTGGCGAACCCCTTTTCCATGTGCAGGCGCGTGTCTTTACCGTTCACTTTCAACCGGATGTCCCCGCCTTGCGGATCGGCGTAGCGATACAGATCGCTCGGCACCGGCTCGCCCCGGGCCCACCCGGGCACGCGCACGCACAGCACGAACCGATCCGCCCGCTGCGGATCGATGGTGAGCCTGATCTTTCCGTCCCACGGGTATTGGGTCTCCTGCGTCACGGCGACGGTCCGGTCCGCCATAGTGAGGGTCGCCGAGCCGCGGGCGAAGAGATTCACGTAGAGTCTGTCGCCGGCCTGGGCGTAGACGTATCCGGGCACGGAGGCGACGAACCGCGCGATGTTGCCCGGGCAGCAGGCGCACCCGAACCAGGGGCTGCGCTGGTGCTGGCCGCGTGAGGCCAGCGGGTTGGGGTAGAAGAATCGGTCGCCGCCGAGCGAGACGCCGGAGATCAGGCCGTTGTAGAGCGTTCGTTCGAGCACGTCGATGTATTTGGCGTCGCCGTGGAAGAGGAACATGCGGTGGTTCCACATGACGTTGCCGATGGCCGCGCAGGTCTCGCAGTACGCGGTCTCGTTGGGCAGCTCGTAGGCTTTGCCGAATGCTTCGCCCCGGCCGGTGGCTCCGATGCCGCCGGTAAGGTAGAGCTTCTTCGAGACGACGTTGTCCCAGATGCGGTCGATGGCTTCGAGGTAGCGCCGGTCTCCGGTCAGGGCCGCGACGTCGGCCATGCCGCTGTACATGTACGAGGCCCGCACGGCGTGGCCGACCGCCTCGCTTTGGTCGAAAGGCTTCTCGTGCGACTGGTGGTACAAGTTGCCGCCGGGCCCGCGCGTGTCCAGGAAGAACTTTGCCAGCTTCAGGTACTGCGGATCGCCGGTCGTGCGGTAGAGCTTGACCAGCCCCATCTCGATGACCTGGTGGCCCGGCGCGTCCTCGTTCTTTCCCGGGCCGAACACCTTGTTCAGGAGGTCGGCGTTCTTGAGCGCGATATTCAACAGGCTTCGTTTGCCGGTCGCCTGATAGTGGGCGGCGGCCGCCTCGTACAGATGGCCCATATTGTAGAGTTCGTGGCTGCCGCCCAGCTTCTCCCAGCGTGCGTCGCCGAACCAGTTCTTCAGCCGGTCGCATTTATTGGTCCGGCAGGTGTACAGGTAGCCGTCGTCTTCCTGGGCCGCGGCGATCAGGGCGATCAGGTCGTCCAGGTACTTTTCGAGCTTGGGGTCCGGCTGGACGCTCAGCGTGTACGCGGCGCCCTCGAGAATCTTGTAGGGGTCGGTATCGTCGAAAGGATAACTGCCCCGGTGCTCGCCTTCTTTGAGGCCGCCGGCGATGGCGAAGTTGTCCATGCGCCCGTTCTCTTCGCACTTGCCGAACGCGTACGGGATCGTCACCGTGCGGTTCGTTTCGATTCGTGGCGCCCAGAACGTGTCGTTGAGCCTGACCTCGGTGAACGGCACCGGCCGGATCGGGTAGTCCCGCGCCGGGGCTGCTCCCAGCGGACGTAGAAAGCTTGTCAGGACCGCGAGAAGTACGATTGTTTTGAGGTTGGGTGTCGTATTCACCGTATCTCCTTTTGACCGTGTCGTTGCGGAAAATCCTGTGACAGCGATACGCCATTCTACGCCGCCCGGGGCCAAATGCAATTCCCGAATGGGGTCTGCCTCCGCCCCCGTGAAAAAAAGAGCGAACCCAAGCAGGAATAAACGGTATGCATCAGTGGCGTATTAAGCCGATGGTGGACTGAAACCATTTGTAAGGAGACCCTGTTATGAAAGCACACCTTTGCACAAAGACTGTTGCCGGTTCGCTGCTTGTGGCTTGTGTCGCGGTTCTGGTGTTGCTCTCCGGCTGCCATTCATCGAGCAAGTCGGTTGCGACGGGGACCACCGAAGTGTGCCCGGGTTGTGAAGCGCAGACGAGAATTCAGCCGATTACCGGGCTGACCTACACGACCTGTATCTGTCCCTCGTGCAAGAAAGTCTCGACCCTGGACTCTGCAACGCGGGCCAGAGTGGAAGCGTACGTCGGCGGGCCCGCCGGCGACACCGTCCACGTCTGCGACGACTGTAAAGCCATCGTGGAAATCTGCTCCACGTGCCGAAGTCGGTAGGCGCGTATCGGAGACTATCCTGACATACGCGTGGCAGCGTCGAGCACCGGCGTTGCGCCATCGCCAAGGCCTGCGGCCTTGACGCTGCCACCGCAGAACCTGACGCAGGGCGGGGTACAGATTCCCCAGAATCTGCACTCGCGAGATCGTCCTACATTTTGCTTGTGCTCGGCGCGCGGTATTTGCCAGCCATCCCGTCGTGCTGGAGTTTTCGGCACGCGTGCGGTAGAATCGCTCGCATGACGGACGAACGCATCGAATACAGGACGACGGTCGAAGACGAGCACTGGCGCAACGAAGAGTTCCAATGGGCGCGAATCCTCTCACGGGGCCGCGCCGCCGAGGGCATGGTGTTGCTCTATCTTCAAAAGGCCTGCACGGCGTTTCACGAGTTCGAGCCTGCGTTTGAGGCCGGTGCCCTCGACGAAAGCCGGTGTGATTTCTTTCGGCAACGCCTGGCCAACCGCCTGAGACAGCTCCTGGTCACCGTGGAGAACAACGCCCTGGACCGCCTCCGGGGTGTGGGTGAGCTGCGCGACATTCTTGCGGCGGTCGAAGCGGCCGAGACCACCGCGGCGCTGGCCGAGCTTGCGGAAAAACTGCATCGCACCGGCCACGTCCTCCTGGACGCGCTCGAAGAAGCTTGACGCAGCCGGTTCAAGATTACGGTTGAGGAAGTCATGCCCGCGTCGGAGGCGTCAACATCATAGGAAAAGGGAGTGCAGTCGGTATGGGTAACGCGATTAGAGTGTTCGCGGTGGTCCTGGTGTCCGTCGCGTCGGTGACGTGTGGCGGGACGATCGATTTGTCGGGCGTCTGGGGCTTTGCGCTGGATCCGAACGACGCGGGTGTCGAGGGGCGATGGTACGAGAGGGAGCTTCCCGACCGGCTCGAGATGCCCGGCGCGTTGCAGAACCAGGGCTTCGGCGACGACGTCACGGTCCAGACCGAGTGGACCGGAAGCGCGAAGGAGGAGGTCTGGCGGAACCATCGGCGTTATGAGAAGTACCGCCGGCCCGGCAATATCAAGGTGCCGTTCTGCCTGCAGCCCGAGAAGCATTACGTCGGCGCCGCATGGTACCAGCGACGGATCGACGTCCCCGCGCCGTGGCGGGGCAAGCGTGTGATTCTCACGCTCGAACGGCCGCACTGGGAGACACGCGTCTGGCTCGACGGCGCGTATGTTGGCCGCGACGACAGTCTGTGCACGCCGCACGAGTACGACCTCGGCCGGCTCTCGCCCGGCCGGCACGTGCTGACCCTGCGCGTGGACAATCGCGTAATCGTGGACGTGGGCGACTGGTCGCACAGCGTCAGCGATCATACGCAGGGTAACTGGAACGGCGTCGTCGGCCGCATCGAATTGTCCGCCCGCGGTGACGTGTGGATCGACGACCTCCAGGTGTACCCCCACGTGGCGACCAAATCGATCACTGTCAACGGACGCATCATGGACGCCTCCGGAAAGCCCGGCTCGGCTGTCGTGAAGCTGACGGTCGAACCCGAAGAACGCCAATCCCCAATCCGCAATCCCCAATCTCCAATCGAAAGTCGCATCCACGTCCTCTGGGATATGGGCGGCGGGACCTTCACCGCCGAGATCGCCCTGGGCAACGACGCCCGGACGTGGGACGAGTTTCACCCGGCGCTGTATCGGCTGACCGCTGAGCTGGACCGACCCGATACGGAGCGGGCGGTCACTTTCGGTCTACGCGAGATTTCGACCACGCCCGACAAGCTCTTTGCAATCAACGGGCGAAAGACGTTTCTGCGCGGCACGCTCGAGTGCTGCATCTTCCCTCTGACCGGCTATCCTCCCACAAACATCGAGCCGTGGAGGCGGATCATTCGCATCTGCAAGGCCCACGGGCTCAATCACATCCGGTTCCATTCCTGGTGCCCGCCGGAGGCCGCCTTCGTCGCCGCCGACGAGTTGGGCTTCTACTACCAGGTCGAGTGCGGGGTCTGGACGAACCCGGGCAACGGCACCCCGGTCGATAAGTGGCTCTGGAACGAGAGCGAGCGCATCGTGCGTGCCTACGGAAACCATCCTTCGTTCGTGCTGTTCGCCAGCGGCAACGAGCCGCACGGACCGAAGCGCGAGGAGTATCTCACCAAGTGGGTCGCGCATTGGAAGCAGAAGGACCCGCGCCGGCTGTGCACGACGGCCTCGGCCTATCCGCTGCTGCCGGTCAACGAGTACCACGTGGACTACCATCCGCGCGGCCCCAGGGGCTGGGGCGGCAAGGATTACGCCGCCGAGGTCCGCGATCACAACGTCCCGGCCATCGTGCATGAAATGGGGCAGTGGTGCGTCTATCCGAACTTCGACGAGATCGAAAAGTACACCGGTCCGCTGAAGCCGAAGAATTTCGAGATCTTCCGCGATTCGCTCACCGAGCACGGCATGCTGGACCAGTGGCGGGATTTCCTGCGGGCTTCCGGAAAGCTCCAGGTCCTCTGCTACAAGGAGGAGATCGAGGCGGCTTTGCGCACGCCCGGCGTCGGCGGCGTCCAGTTGCTCGATCTGCACGATTTCCCGGGCCAGGGCACGGCGCTGGTCGGCATTCTC
Organism: uncultured Pirellulales bacterium; assembly: GCA_964415045.1. Classification (GTDB taxonomy): domain Bacteria; phylum Planctomycetota; class Phycisphaerae; order Sedimentisphaerales; family Anaerobacaceae; genus CAYPZL01. The sequence continues at coordinate 26,139 of CAYPZL010000019.1, forward strand.
GATGCCTTCTGGGACGGCAAAGGCTACGTCACGCCGGAGGAGTTTCGCCGGTTCTACAACACGACCGTGCCTTTAGCCCGCATGGAGAAGCGCCTCTGGAGGACGAACGAAAGATTCACTGCGGAGGTGACCCTCGCCCACTTCGGCGCCGAGCCGCTTCGGGGCGCTGTGCCGGTTTGGAAGCTCGTGGACGATGCCGGCGTGGCGGCGGTCAGCGGCACCTGGTCGGCGCGGGACATCCCCGTGGACCGGGGCATTGAAATCGGCCAAATCAGCTTCGCCTGGCAAACGCTCTTTGCCTATGGCAGCACGTGGCCGACCGCGCGCACGTACAGGCTTGTCATCGGTCTCAAGGATACGCCGTTCGAGAACGACTGGCGGCTCTGGGTGTATCCCGCAAGCGTTGAGACCGAGCCGGGCGACGTGCGGGTCAGTTCCGAACTCGACGAGCCGACGCGGGCCCATTTAGCCGACGGGGGTAAGGTCCTGCTCATGGTAACCACGACGCCGCCGGAATTTCCCAGAGGCTCGTTCACGCCGATCTTCTGGAATCGTTTCATGTTCAACACGCAGCAGACACAGACGCTCGGTTTGCTCTGCGATCCGGGCCACCCCGCGCTGAAGCGATTTCCGACCGATTTCCACAGCGACTGGCAATGGGCCGGGATTCTCGCGCAGTCTCACGCCCTGGTGATGGATGAGCTTCCTCGCGGCCTGCGTCCCATCGTGCAGGTCATCGACGACTGGAACACCAACCGCAGGCTGGGCCTGCTGTTCGAGTGTCGCGTGGGGCGGGGCAAGGTGCTGGTTTGCTCGGCGGACCTGACGCGCGATCTCGATACCCGGCCGGCCGCACAGCAGTTGCGCCGCAGCCTGCTTCGCTACATGGCCTCGGACGAATTCGATCCGGACATCGAGCTGACGATAGACCAAATTCGCAGTCTGTACCGCGAGCCGACCGTGCTGGAGCGAATCGGCGCGACCGTCAGTGCCGACAGCGCGCACGCCGGCTACGAAGCCCGGCTTGCCATCGACAGCGATCCGGCGACGATGTGGCACACCGCGTGGAGCCCGAGCGATCCGCTGCCTCATCATCTCATCATCGATCTGGGCCAAGCCCGCCGCGTTTTCGGCCTGACGTATCTGCCCCGGCAGGACCAGACCAACGGGCGGATCGCTGAATTCGAGGTCTACGTCGGCGACGACGGCAATAACTGGCAGAAACGGGCCGCCGGACGCTGGCCCAACAGCGCCGAGCGCAAGACCGTGCGCTTCGAGCAGCCGGCTACCACTCGCTACCTCAAGCTTCTCGCCTTGAGCGAAGTTAGCGGCCAGCCCTTCACCTCGGCCGCTGAAATCGACGTCCTGCTGGAATGACCCGACGCGCAGGCGGCATTGCAACGAGGCGCGCGTCACTCCGGGCAGAATCCGCGATCCATCCTTGACGTTCCTTGCGGAACGTTGATAATGGCCGGCTCAAAAGATCAAAACGCGTGAAGCGTATCTCGGATCCACCTTCGCTTCACGCTGCTTACATTTTGCATTCTCGTTTTGAGGAGTGGACCTGAACGCATGGTTTCGACGCTGTTTTTTGATTTGGACGGGACGTTGACCGATCCGCGGGAGGGGATCACGCGATGCCTGCAGTACGGGGTCGAGCGCCTGGGGCGTTCCTATCCCGAGCAGTCCGAGCTGGTGCGGTACATCGGCCCGCCGTTGCGGTGGACCTTCCCCCGGCTGCTCGGCACCGACGACGAGGACCTGGTCGAGGCGGCCATCCGGCATTACCGCGTGCGCTACGCCGACGTCGGTCTTTTCGAGAACGAGATGTACCTGGGCATCCCGGAGATGCTGGCCGCGCTGCAGGGGCGCGGATTCAAGCTCTACGTCGTGACCTCCAAGCCCACGGTCTACGCCAACCGCATCATTCGGCATTTCGGCATCGATTCCCATTTTGAGGATGTGTTCGGCCCGGAGCTGGACGGCCGCTTCGACGACAAGACCGAACTCGTCGCGCACATCCTGCAAATCCTGCCCCTCGAGCCCCAAGAGACCGTCATGATCGGCGACCGCGCCAGCGACATCACCTCCGGCAAATCCAACGGCACGCGGACCGTTGGCGTCACCTATGGTTTTGGCGACCTGGCAGAACTGGCCGCCGCCGAGCCCGATTGCATTTGCAAGAGTCCCGCCGAGATTCAAAAGGTTCTCACAAACGGGTCCACGCCCGAGTTGTTTTGAGAAACCGCATGGGCCAAAGCCCATCCTGCGGGTGGCGGTCGCGATGCGTTCGAGACATTCGTCGATCGGGTCGTCGCCGAGCGGCTCGGCGCTGAGAAGCGTGACCGGCTTCCTCTTCCTCGCTTCTTCGATGCAGATCCGCCGGCTCAGCATCAGCTCGGCGAGGATGGCCCCGCTGACCGCGTAGTGATACATCGCTCCCGATTCCACCGTCCCTTCCTCGTCCCGCAAGGCCAGCAGGATTATCGCTTCGTACAAGTGTAAGTCGTCGCTCACCATGGTCTTGGTACCTCCCAACCGGGTCCGAAACGCCGGTGCGTCCAGCGTACTCCATGTCAGATTCCCCGGCAAATCCCAATCCGGCCGGTGCGAGGCCCACGCCCGGCTCCATTCAAAGAGACGCACATCCATCCTCAAATGATCGATCCTGCTTCATGCGACGGTGATTTTGGCGATTCGTGACGAAAATCTGTGCTTATCGGCAGAAGAATGTCGCGCGTATCGTTACCTTTCGCGCCGATGGTGCCTTATCAGGGAGGTTGGGAATGCTGCGCAGATGCTTGAAATCTGCCGTTGCGATGGTAGAATAAGGCTGAACGGCGGAAAACATGGGACGAGTGACGTTCAAGTAGTTTTTATTATTTGCCTGGAGGGCAGAAATGCCAAAAGCACGTCAGAACAGATGGATAGCGGTTCTGCTGATCGCGGTATTGCTGGTTTCCCTGTGCGGCGGATGCAGCGGCCTGAAATCCCACAAGATCTACCAGGCAGCCCTGTGCGGCGCCGCGATCGGGGCGATTGTAGGGTACCAGTCCGACGAGTGCGAGAACGGCGCCCTCGTGGGCGCAGCGGTCTTCGCCGTCGGCGATCTCCTGCATCAGTTGGACGATCTGTCGGAGAAAAAGCTCGAAGACGCCGCCGAAGAAGTCGCCAGGGGTAATCCGCTCCCGACCTACGACGGCGCGAACCAGCCCTACTAAACCCGATATCGACCCGACCGAGCATCGCAGAAACACACGGACGGCGTATCTTCCGGCAGATGCTCCGCGCGCAAACACGGCACGCGCTTTATCCGAAATGGAGTTCGACAATGTCTTTGTCGTGGAGGGTGTGGGAGAGCTGGACTTGCTGGCCGTCGTAGACGCCGGTGCCCCACATGCGGGCGGACTTGAGCTTTTCGGCCAGCTCGCGGTGGATGGCCAGGGCCAGGTCGTGGACGGTTGAGCCGGCCGGCAGGGTGAAGGGGTCGTTCATGTCCGCGGGCTTTCCCGGCGGCTTGGCGTAGATGCGAATGACGTTCAGCTCCCTGAAGAGGAACTCGGGCAGCTCGTCCATTCCCTCGCCCGTTTCGACGGAGACTTTCACGAACTTCATGGGTTTATCGCACGATTTCTGCGCCAGCTCGAACGCCCCGTCGTCGGTTTCGTCGGCCTTGGTGCAGATGCACAGGGCCCGACGGCCCAGGACGTTGCCCTGGCTGTCCACGGTGGGCGTCTCCTCGTCGGCCAGCAGGCTGCGGGATTCGAGAAAATCCAGCAAGATCAGAAGCTGCTCCTCGACGTCCTGAGACAGGTCGACCACCAGCGCGATGATGTCGCAGTTGCGATACGTTCCCACCTGTCCCGGCGCCATGTAGTCGGCGGTGATGGGAGGCATGTCCACGAGCTGGATCTGCACGTCCTCGTACTTGGCCATCCCCGGTACCGGCGCGTGCGTGGCGAAGGGAAAATCGGCCACGTTCACCTTGGCCTTGGACAGGGCCCCGACCAGGGCGCTCTTGCCCGTATTGGGCATCCCCAGGAGGACGATCTGGCCGGCCCCGGTGGCGGGAACGTGAAAGACATCGACCTGTTTGCCCGCCTTGCCCTTTTGCGGGCCCGCTTCCTTGAGCTTGCTGAGCTTGCGGCGCAGGTCGGCCTTGAGATGGTCGGTCCCCTTGTGCTTGGGCATCACCGCCAGCATCCGTTCCAGTGCGAGAATCTTCTCGTCGTTGGTCGTGGCGCTGCGGTACCACTTCTCGGCGTTGAAGTACTCCGGTGTTAAATTCGCGGGCATATCGGCAAAAACAACCTTAGAATCACCATTCTCGAAAAAAAAAGACCACCTGCGGCATTATACCGTAATTCGCCGATGATCGCACGCCGGTCCCCGGGCTTTTCTCCGCAAGGGGTCACATCTTGAATTATAAGTTATTCTGCAGCCGCTTCGAGCCTGCGCCGGAAATTGCGGTCCGTCTTCAATCGTTGTTCGGCCCTGCGGCAAGCTTGCGATATGGCCGCGTAGCTCACACCGAAATGCGGCGCGATCTGGCCCAGGCGAAAGTGGCCGTCCCGCCATAACAAGTACATCAGTGCATCACGGTTGGGCCGCTCCCGGCGCCGGCTCGGACGCGACAACTCGGCCAGCTCCTGTGCGTCGATTCCCAGCCTGTGGGCGTACTGGGCCAGCCGCTCCGGGATCGATCCGTGCGACCCAAGGGCGTGCAATTGCGGTTTCTCCCGGTCCTGCTGCCCCTGGAGACGGCGGCGCAGTTCTTCCACGCTCTGCGCACTACCCAGCGCCAGTCCGTAGTACAATCGCGACAGTAGATCATCCTGTCGTTCGTCGTACCGTCGCACCGCCGCGCGAAAGCTCTTGCCGTCCATGTCGAACTGCTCGTATACCAACCGCCGATCGAACCACGCCGGACCGCCGCGGCTGTAGGCGAGAGCCTGGTAGCTGCTCCACGGATAGTCGGCCAGGCGCTCTTCCTATTGTTCGTTGAAGCGGAGGACGTAGCTTACGGTACTGTCGCCGCCGAAGATGTTGTAGCCTGAGGGGGCGTACAGGTATTTGGGCTTGCCGTCGATGAGCAGGAGTTGGGGGCGCTCGAACTTGATTTTGCCGCCGTAGTGCCGCACGGCGCTCTTGAGCTTTTCTTTGCCGACGTAGGCTTCGATCAGATCGAAACCGGGCTCGGCGCGGTCGAAGTGAATTCCGTCGTCGGAGGTCCAGAGAATGCCGCCGCCGGTCTTGAACAGGCCGTGGTTGTCGGTTGTCAGGAGGCGGAATTTGCCGTCCATGATGAAGGCGTATCCGTCTTCGACGGCCCGGTCGTTCCGCGTCACCGGGAAGGGCAACTGGACATAGGGTCCTTCGAGCTGTTGCGCGACGGCCAGTCCCATCTTGCCGCCCTGGCTCTTGAAGTAGAGGAAGAATCCGCCGTCTGGGTGTTGGAGAAAGGCCGGGTTGTTGACGCCGTTGCTTGCCCGGTAGTTCCAGTACTTCGAATCGGACGGCGGCGCCAGAATCATCCCGTCGGCGCCCGCTTTTCGCCACGGGCCGTGCAGGCTCGTCGAGAGGGCCATGCCGATGCGCTGGTTCGCAGGATGGGCGGGTCGCCGCGGATCGTCGTTGGCGATGTACAGCAGGACGTAGCGGTCACCCACCTTGTGAATGGCCGGGTTGTGCGCGCCGTATTTGTCCCACGTATCCCGTCCCGTCCCGGCCAGGGCCACCTCGCAGAACCGGAACGGCCCTTCGGGTCCGTCCGCCACGTAATGGGCGATCTCGCTGTGGGAGCGCCACCCCGGATCGACGCGGTACTGCCGGGGCCAGCGGGCGACGAAGAGATGCACCTTCCCTTCGGCGTCGAGAATAGGGGACGATCCCCACACGTGATAGCCCGGCTCCGAGACGGCCACGCCCACGAATTCCCAGTGGGCCGCGAAGCTCTCGGCGCCGGCGGCAGGCAGGCAGTTAAGCAATACCGTGAGAATCGACAGAGAGGTCTTCATGGTATAACGCCTCCTGGTTCGTTGTGCGCCTGCGGTCATCGGACACAGAAGATCGACAGGTTCCGAATGAGGGGTCTGGCGACGGCCTTTGTGATCTTGAGCCGGACCTTCGTCACCGTCGCGTCGTCGAACTGCTGAATATGCTTGTGGCCGATGCAACTGCCTTCGGCCAGCCTGCACCAGCTTCCGTCGGAGAGGCCTTCGAGCACGTAGGCTCTGACTCTCTCGCCCTTCGTGATCTCTTCCATGAGGATGGCGTGGTTGATCCGCTGCGGCCGTTTCAGATCCAGGACGAGCGTGTCGCCTTCCCCGCTGCCTTGCGCGACGGGCGCGCGAAAGCGCCTGCGAATCTCGTCCCCGAATTCCTTGAGGCGCACCACGTCGGGCGCCGGCATCAGGCCGTTGGGGTCGGGCGTCAAGCCGAGAATCAGCGTGGAGTTGCGCCCCACGGATCGATAGTACATCTGCACCAGCTTCTCCAGCGGATAGACGTGCTCCTCGTCGCCCGGCTCCCAGAACCACTCGTGTCGGCCGTTGTATCCGCGCAGGGGCGCGTCCGACATCGCCGGCATCCAGTACGCCCCGTCCGGGTCGCCTGTCCGAAGCAATCTGAGATGCTCGCTTGGGCTGTCACTGCCGTGCGAGTAGAAATTCGGGAACGTTGCCCAGCACGGGTAGGGGACCGTCCCCGATTCGGAGCCGCCCCAGCGGGCCTCGGCCAATTGTTCATTGTGATAGAAGAGGCAGTTGGGCTGGTGTTTCTTGACGATCGGCAGGACGTCGGGCGCGCCCTTGTCGGGATGGCTGGCGCCGCCGTCGAACCAGATCTCGAACAGCTCGCCGTAGCGGGTGCAGAGCTCGCGGACCATGCCCTCGCACATCCTTCTGTACCAGGCCTGGCGATTGTCGCGGAACTTGCCTTCGCCGTTGACCTGGAAATCGTGCACGCCGAAGAAGGAATTCCATCGAATCCCCAGGTAGATGCCCGGCTTGAGGCCGTACTTGCGGCACGAGTCGACGAACTCGCGGACGACGTCGCCTTTGCCCTCACGCCACTTGATGGCCTTGAGGCAATACGGATTGACGTCGGACTGATAGAGGGCAAAGCCCGTCTCGTGGGTCGCCGTGAGGATGGCGAATCGCGCGCCGGCGGCTTTGGCCGCACGGATCCACTGATCCGTGTCGAGCCGTTGCGGGTTGAAGATGTTGTAGTCGGGCATCGGCGTGATGCGGTTGCCGCCTTGTCCGTACTTCTTGCCGTCGAAGACGTGCAGGTCGTAGTGGAAGACCACGCCTAATTCCGCTTCCTGCCAGGCGAGCTGCCGCGCGTTGGGCAACGGGAGATTCGTCTCTTCGGCGCGGGCCCCCAATCCCGCAATGAGTGACGTGAGGACAAGAACCGTTTTTCCGAAAGCAGTAGTCGTCTGAGGCATCATGTGCTCCAAAGTCTGTGAAACTCACCGGTCGGCTTGCTTTGCCTTACGCTCGATCTCGCCGGCGGCCTTTTGCAACCGGGGGATGGACACGATGGGCCGGGCGGCCGCCTCCGGTTGCGGCGGCCGGTTGCACGTCGCGCCGGGCAGGGCGTACCAGAACGTCACCGCCGAGTATCCGAGCAGGTCCCACGGCTTTCGCATCTGCACGCCGAAGGACGCTTCGATATCGAACCGCAGGCGGCGGTCGAACGGGATGGCGTCCAGGCTGCGCGTGCGGGTGCAGATGTTGTAGCCGCGCGTCAAGCCGGCCGGACCCAAGCCGCCCACGCGCACGTTGGCGATGAAGGGCTCGTCGAATTCGTCGGCGCGCGTGGGATTCACGCCGCCGGCCCAGCCGTAATAGTCCTCGGTGCCCGTGCCGAAGTGCGTGGGGAAGCCCTTGTCCCAGGCGTCGTCCACGTAGATTTTTTCGTCGCCTTCGCCCCACCAGCCGTCCTCGATATTCAGCACGGTCCAGGCGTCCCCGACGTACACGCCCCGGCCCCGGATGTCGACGAAGTTCCAATCCGCAAAGGGCGTTCCCGGCACGATCTCGTCGGGTCGCCAGTGGGCGTGGAAGTGCATCGACCGCGCGTCCCAATCCCAGCGTCTCGCCTCCGCGCTCAGGGCCACCGCCACCGGTTGCTTTCCCAGGTTGAGGACCTCGATCCTGGCGGACGCCTTGTACGGCATGACCCAGCGGCACGTCATCGTCCCGTCCTCTGCGACGGTGCGCTCCCACGTGTGGAACGGATGCAGCGAGTCGGCACAGCAGAAGAAATCGCCCACCGGACACCAGACGGTCGGCTCGCCGTCGCAGGTCATCGTCAGGACGGTCGAGCGCAAGGCCGTATTGAGTTTGTCGGCCTTGAGCCGGATCGTGACGTTTCGTACGGCGGCCGGACCGGCGGGCAGTGTCATTGTGTGAGTTTCACCCGGAGCGAGCGTTACAGATGCGCCCGTTTTCGCGTCGGGCTTCTCGTAAAGCATCTTGCCGAATCTCTCTATATCCACCGTTTCGTAGCGGGCCATGCTGAACGTTTCCACCGGCGTTCCCGGCGGGTAGCCGCGGTAGTTGATGATGTGATAGAAGGGCTTTCCCGTCATCGTGATTTTGCAGCTTCTGGCAAAGGGCAGGGGCAGATACAGATCGCCCGCCCGCGCGGTAAAGGCGGCAAAGGGAGGCTTGACGAATCCTTTCGCAGTTACGAGCTTGATGAGGCTTTCTTCGATGACCGGTTCGGCCGCTCCGTCCAGGTAGATTCTGACGTTGGGGCCGACCCGCTCGTTGAAATTGTAGTAGAAAAACGGCGTCCAGATGCGCGTGACGCAGCCCGGCCCGTCGTGTTCCATGACGACCCACTCGGTCTGTCCGCCGACCGTCTCGGTCCGGATGAAGCCGAGCCCGTCGCTGTCGGCGAACCAGCCCGGCTGGTCCCGGTGCACCGAGGCGCGATTGTAGCTCGACGCCTGAAGCGACCGGTACCGCGGACGAGGAAACCGCGCCGGACCGTCGCGGTCCACCATCTCCTCCAGCAAGGTTTCCAGAGTAATGTCCTTTGTTATCGAGAGGTCCGCCGCTCCAGGAGATGTTTCCAGAATCAGGACGACAACCGCAGCAAACAGTGCATATCTCTGCCAACGCGAGATGTATTCCATTGCTTCCTCCTATCCAGAACAGGATGCTTGCGGTGTGCCTTCAGTCAGCATGGGACTTTTCGCCCGGCTTGCCCTGCCGGCGCATCGCTCGCGCCGAATTGTGGCGGGGTTTGGCCCGACATAACCGACCCTCTCGGTGTTTATGAACCACCGGCTCGGCGTTCAGGCGTGTGTCCCGCCGGGATCAGAAATTCCGGCGAGACGTTCCAGCGTTGGCTGTCATCGATCATGACGGTGACCGTCCTCTTGTTGAGCTTCTGAACGACGCCGCGCTTCCATTCACTGCTCGGCGCCTGGAATTCGACCCGGTCGCCAATGTTGAATCGCGACATGAGCGCCGTGCTTCGCGCCTGGGCGATTAGCTTGAGGCGTTCGACGATCAGGCGATTGAGAAAACGCAGGTCCTCTTCGCCCAGACGTCGAATCGCCTCGGCAGCGTCATTTCTGTCCTTCAGCATGCAGCGTTCATTCGACATGATTCAGCCTGCCACTAATTCGGCGACGAGGTCGCCGACTTCGCTGGTGGAGTAGCCCATCCGTCCGGCGGCGAGGGATTTGAGCTTTTCACCGGTGACGCACATCACGGCCTTCTCGATGGCCTCGGCGGCCTTGGTTTCACCGAGCGTATCGAGCATCATCTGGGCCGAGCAGATGGCCGCCAGCGGGTTGATGACGCCCTGGCCGGTGTACTTCGGGGCGCTGCCGCCGATGGGCTCGAACATGCTGACGCCCTCGGGATTGATGTTGCCGCCGGCGGCGATGCCCATCCCGCCCTGCGTGATGGCGCCGAGGTCGGTGATGATGTCGCCGAACATGTTGCCGGTGACGATCACGTCGAACCACTCGGGATTCTTGACCATCCACATGCAGGTGGCGTCGACGTGGTAGTAGTCGCGCCGGATGTCGGGATATTCGGCCTGGCCCATCTCATGGAAGGCCCGCTCCCAGAGATCGTAGATGAAGGTCAGCACGTTGGTCTTGCCGCAGAGGGCCAGCGTGTTCTCGTTGCCCTTGCCGCGGGCCTTCTTGCCGTGCTTCCTGGCGTACTCGAAGGCGTACTTGAGGCAGCGGTCCACCTGGAAGCGATTGTAGACCGCCGATTGGACCGCCACTTCGTTGGGTGTGCCCTTCATGGTGAATCCGCCGGTGCCGGTGTAGGCGTCGCCGGTGTTTTCGCGGACCACGACGTAATCGATCTCGGCCGGGCCCTTGTCCTTCAGCGGCGTCTCGACGCCCGGGTAGAGCTTCACCGGCCGCAGGTTGATATACTGGTCCAGCTCGAAGCGAGCCTTGAGCAGGATGCCTTTCTCCAGGATGCCCGGCGCCACGTCCGGGTGCCCGATCGCGCCCAACAGAATCGTGTCGAACTGGCGCAGCTCCTCGACGGCACTGTCGGGCAGCGTTTCGCCCGTACGCTTGTATCGCTCGCCGCCGAAATCGAACTCGGTCAGCTCGACTTTGAAATCAAATTTGTCGGCGGCGGTCTTCAACACCTTGACCGCTTCGGCCGTTACTTCCGGCCCGGTCCCGTCGCCGGGAATTACTGCAATTTTGTACACCTTCGATTCTCCTTTTCTAAAACGTCAAACGACTGTCGTCTGAAATTTATTCCTTATGGTTCGGATTCGGCGTGGGCATCGCCGCGTCCACTTCTTTTCTCCATTCGTGCAGCATCCGTCGCAGCTTGCCCGCCATCTCAGGCATCGCGGCGGCCAGGTCGTGCTGCTCGCCGATGTCGTCCCGGAGATTATACAGTTCGATGTGGTTGTCCTCATAGAATTCTATGAGTTTGTAATCGCCGAGGCGGATCGCGCCGCCTGGAGAGCCGCCCTGATTGCCGTAATGGGGATAATGCCAGTAGAACGCGCGGCCCTTTTGCCGGCCGCGTCGCCGGAGCAGGCCGACCATGCTGCGTCCGTCCAGATGTTGCTGCGGTTTCGCGGGCACGCCCGCCATTTCCAGGATCGTCGGGTAGAAATCCGTGCTGATCACCGGCTCGTGGCAAACACCGCCGCCCTCGACCTGTCCGGGCCAGCGAACCATCATCGGCTCGCGAATCCCGCCTTCGTAGAGCCAGCCTTTGCCGGCCCGCAGGGGCAGGTTGCAGGTCGGGTGGCCTTCCGAGGTGGAAAGCCCCCCGTTGTCGGACATGAAAAAGACCACGGTGTTGTGCGCCAGGTCCAGGCGCTCCAGCGCGTCGAGGACCTTGCCGACCGCCTGGTCCATCGCTTCGACCATGCCGGCATAGACGGCGTGGTTCTGCACGAGGCGCACCTTGCGAGCCCCCTCCTTGCCCCAGGCGGGACCTTCGTGCTCCACGCTCTCGGCCTTCTTCTCGTACTTGGCCCGCAGATCCGCTCGCGCCATCAGCGGTGTATGAACGGAGTAAAACGACAGATACGCCAGGAAGGGCCGGTCTTTGTTGGTCTCGATGAACCGGCACGTCTCGGTCGCCAGCCGGTCGGGCAGATGCTCGCCGGCCGGACCGTCCGGGAGCTTGGGATTGCCGTACGGGGAAAAGTACTTCTTGCCCCCGTACGGGCCGCCCCGCTCGAGCCCGCCTTTGTTGACGTCGAAGCCCTGGTCCTCCGGATAGAAACCCTCCCCGCCTAAGTGCCACTTGCCCGCGAAGAACGTCGCGTAGCCGTGCTGCTTGAGCGCCTCGGCCAGCGTCACTTCTTCCAGCGGCAGCCGGTCGCGGTAGCGAGCCGGCAGCAGCCGCCTGCTCTTTGGCCAGCGACGTCCCACCCTGTCAGGCTGCGGAGCGCCGAAGTAATCGGTCGTCCTCAGCCGCGCCGGGTATTTGCCCGTCATGATGCTGGCCCGCGTGGGCGAGCAGACCGGGCAGGCCGCGTACGCGTTGGTGAAACGCATGCTTCCGGCCGCCAGCCGGTCCACGTTCGGTGTCTCGTAGAACGTGCTGCCGAAACAGCCCAGGTCCGTCCAGCCCAAATCGTCCACGAGAAAGAACACGAAGTTCGTTCTCTTTCGTTCCGTTGCGAACAGTCGCGGCGTCGCCCCGGTCGCCGGCAGCAATGCCGTCGCGCTCAAGGCCTTCAAGAAATCACGTCGATTCATATGTTTCTCCTCGATTTTCCAGGCGGTTCGCTCATCTTGCGGCGCGCTTTCTGGAATCCACCCACGTTGGATAATCGTCGCGCGGCTCGCCTTCGGGCATGCGGGCGTTCATCGCGGTCCGCCAGGCGTGCAGCATGCGACGAAGCTCGGCGGCCTTTTGGGGCATCTTGGCGGCCAGGTCGTTTTGCTCGCCGATGTCGGTCTTGAGGTTGTACAGCTCGACGCGCCCGTCCTCGTACCACTCGATCAGCTTGTAGTCCCCGGCTCGCACCGCGCCGCTGGGCCGGTTGCCGCTGCCGTGGTAGTGCGGGTAGTGCCAGTAGATCGCGTCGCGCCGCAACGTGCCCGTCCGTTTCAGCAGGGGCACGAGGCTGAGGCCGTCCACGTGCTGCTCCGGTCTGCGCGACAGGCCCGCCATCTCCAGCATCGTCGGATAGAAATCGGTGCTCGTCACCGGCTCGTGACATACACTGCCCGCCTCGACCACGCCGGGCCACTTGATCAGCATCGGCTCGCGGATGCCGCCTTCGTAGAGCCAGCCCTTGCCCGCCCGCAGCGGGAGATTGCATGTCGGCCCCTCGCGACCGACGGTGGAGAGCCCGCCGTTGTCGGACATGAAGATCACGACCGTGTTGTCGTCCAGTCCCAACTCTTCGAGCTTGTCGAGGACGCGCCCGACGCTTTCATCGACGCTCTGAACCATCCCCGCGTAGACGGCGTGGTCCTGCACCATCCGCGTCTTGTAGCGCCCGTAAACGCCCTTGGCGTGCGGGCCCGCCGGCTTGGGCAGGTCCTCGGCCTTGGCCTTGTACTTGTCCGCCAGCTCCTTCTTCGATTCCAGCGGCGTGTGCACCGCGTAGTGCGAGAGATAAAGCAGGAACGGTTTGTCCTTGTTCGCTTCGAGGAATTTCAGCGATTCGTCCGTGAGGCGGTCGGTCAGGTATTCGCCCTCCTTCCCGCCCGGCGGCATCGTCTCCAGCTTGCGGTTGCGTTTCTCGTAGGGGTAGAAGTACGTCGGCGGCGCGCCGGACCAATCCCCGCCGATATTGACGTCGAAGCCCTGGCGGTCGGGATAGTACGTGCGCCTCGTTTCGTCCCGCGTGGACAGGTGCCACTTGCCGACGAAGCCGGTCGCGTAGCCGGCTTCCTTCAATGCCTCGGCAATCGTCACTTCCTCCAGCGGCATGTACTCGCGGTAGGCCGTGGGCTTCTGAGACCCGCCGATCCACTGCGTGATGCCGAGCCGGGCCGGATACTTGCCCGTCATGATGCTGGCCCGCGTCGGCGAGCACACCGGACAGGCGGCGTAGGCGTTCGTGAAACGCATCCCCTGCGCCGCTAAGCGGTCGACGTTCGGCGTTTCGTGGAACGTGCTGCCGTAGCAGCCCAGGTCCTTCCAGCCCATATCGTCGATCAGGAAGAACACGAAGTTCGGCCTTTTCGACGGCGCTCGTCGTTTGCTCCCATCGCCAAGGCCTGCGGCCTTGACGCTGCCACCCAGTCCCAGCACGGCCGCGGCGCCTGCGGCCTTAAGAAACGCGCGCCTGTTCAAAAAATCGTACTTCATTTTTCCCGGGCTCCTACATGTCACGCACTCGTTTTGGTGATGTGGTTGAGCAATCCGCCGTCTTTGATGATCTCCAGGGCGAAATCGGGCAGCGGCTGGAAGCCGATCTCGACGCCGCTGGTTGTGTCCTTGATCGTGCCGGCGTCGTAGTCGATCTCGATCTCGTCGCCGTCGCCGATCTTCTCCACCGCCTCGGCCGACTCGATCAGGTAGAACCCGCAGTCGATCGCGTTGCGGTAGAAGATGCGCGCGAAGCTTTTGGCGATCACCGTCTGCACCTTCGCCCCGCGAATCGCCCAGACCGCGTGCTCGCGACTGGACCCGCAGCCAAAATCCTCGCCCGCCACGATCACATCGCCGGCCGCAACCTTCGCGACGAATCCCGCATCGAGGTCTTCCAGGCAATGCTTCGCCAGCTCCTGCTCATCATCCGTATTCAAATACCGAGCCGGAATGATCTCGTCGGTATTGACGTGGTCACGTTGGTATACATGTGCTTTTGCCATAACATCCTCACTTGTGAGATGGAAAATCGAAATCCTAATTCCTAAACCCTAAACAATTCCGAAATTCAAATTGCCGAATGCTCCAAACATCATTGGCTCTTCGTCACTGGTCAAAATCAAATAGCAAAATCATCTTTTGCCTTTCAGCGTCAGGATGCTGGAGGCGAAGATTCGGGAGATTTCGTCCAGTTCGTTGAGGAACCAGTCGGCGTCCCTGGGCTTGGCCCGGTTGGTGTCGCGCAACAGTGCCAGCCAGAGCTTGCTTTCGTTCGCGGACTTCAACGCGATGTTGAAAAAGTTCGTGAAGTCGCGTTTGCTGCTGGCCGCCTGCCCTTCGACGTAGTTGGCAATGATACTTGTGCCGCTGCGCAGCAGTTGATCGCCGAGACGCCGTGACACGTTGTCCTTGGGAAGCGTATCCAGGAACTCAACGAGCTTCAGCGTGAAGCCGTACAGGCGTTTCTTGAACTCCTTTTTGAATTCTTCTTTGTCGTTTTGCATTTTGCTTTTTGATCTTTGATTTCTCAAAGATACTGCCTGGGATCCGCCAGCTTTCCTTCCACCGCGCTGGCTGCGGCGGTGGCGGGGCTGGCTAAGTAGACTTCGCTCTTGGGGCTTCCCATCCGGCCGACGAAGTTGCGGTTGGTGGTGCTGACGCATTTCTCCCCTTCGGCCAGGACGCCCATGAACCCGCCCAGACACGCGCCGCAGGTCGGCGCGGCGATGACGCAGCCGGCGTTGTAGAAGGTATCGAACAGCCCTTCGTCCTTCGCCTGCTTCCAGATCGTCGGCGTCGCCGGCACGATCAGCGTGCGGATCGCGACCTGCTTGCCGTCGAGGATCTGGGCGGCGATGCGCAAGTCCTCGATGCGCCCGTTCGTGCAACTGCCGATATACGCCTGGTCCATGGCCATGCCGGCACAGTTACCGATGGCAACCCCGCCACTGGGTAAGTGCGGCAGGGCCACCATCGGTTCAATTACCGAGCAGTCGAACGGTTCGGTAGCGACGTACTCGGCATCCTCATCCGACGCAAAGACGGTGTAGTCCTTTTTGTCGTTCAGATGCTCGTCCAGATAGGCCTTCGTGACGTCGTCGAATCCGATGACGCCGTTCTTGGCCCCGGCCTCGATGGCCATGTTCGTAATCGTCATGCGCGCTTCCATCGACATCTCCGCCAGCGCCGGGCCGACGAATTCCATCGCCTGGTAGAGGGCCCCGTCCGTGCCGATCCGCGCGATCACGGCCAGGACGACGTCCTTGCTGTAGACCCCGGGCCCGAGCGAGCCGTTCAAGACGAACTTGATCGAGGCGGGCACTTTGAACCAGAGCTTGCCCGTGGCGATGGAGGCGGCCAGGTCGGTCGAGCCGATCCCCGTGCTGAACGCCGCCATCGCGCCGTAGGTGCACGTGTGCGAATCGCCGCCCACGATCACCTCGCCCGGGCGGATGTGACCCTGCTCCGGCAGCAGCGCGTGGCACACCCCGGCCCGGCCCAGCTTGTAATAGTACTTGATCTTATGGCGCTTCGCCCAGTCGTCGAGCCGCTTGTGCAGCTCGGCGCTCTTGACGTCCTTGGCCGGCTGAAAATGGTCCGGCGTCACCACGATCTTCTCCGGATCGAAAACCTTGTCGATCCCTTTTTCCATCAGCATCGAAATCGCCGGCGGCGTCGTTACGTCGTGACACATCACCACGTCGATGTTCGCATCCACCAACTGCCCCGGCGCCACAAAATCCAACCCCGACGCCCGCGCCAATATCTTCTCCGTTATCGTCATTCCCATCGCGATTGCCACCTCGTCCTTTCGTATCGATCGTTATTCACTGGGAAACTCGAAATCCGAATTTCGAAATCCGAAACAAATCCAAATCTTCAAATGCCGAATGTTCAAAACCTCACTCGGTCTTACGCACTATCGAGCCGAAGATATTCATCAACTCCGTAGCTCCCTGTATCAGCTTGTGTCGCCGAGCCTCCTGCTCCTGATCGTTGCAGGTCTCAACAAGCCTGAGCCAGTATCGGCTCTCTTTGGACTCCTTCCGACATATCTTAATCCGCATCAGAAAGTCCTTCTTGCTCAGAGCCTCATTCACCTCGATGTAGTTGGCCCCGACGGAACCTGACGCTCTAACGAGCTGCTTACCGTCCTCGATATTGGCCGTCGTTCGCTGCAATTCCCTGACGAACGCACGTACGTCGCGTGCGAAGGCAAGCGTCCGGTCTTCCAGGTCGTATTGTTTTGCATTTCGAGCTTCGGTCATTCGAATTTGTTTCGAATTTCGGATTTCGATATTCGGGCTTTGCGGCCATAGCCGATTACAGTTCCGCTTTCACTTCCGGCGGTCCGCCCTGGGCGGTGACCATGCGGTTGAGGGCGTCGACGTAGGCCTTGGCACTGGCTTCGATAATGTCGGTGGAGATGCCCCGGCCGATGTAGGTACGTCCGTCGTCGGTGATGCGCACCGTCGCCTCGCCGAGCGCCTCCTTGCCGCCGGTGACGGCGCGGATCGAATAGTTCTGCAGCTTGGGCGAGAGCCCGGTGGCCGAGCGGATGGCCTCATAGGCCGCGTCGACCGGGCCGTCGCCGTAGGCCGCCGCCTGCTGGATTTCGTCCTTGACACGCATCCGCACCGTCGCCGTCGGCAGCGTCCCCGTGCCCGAGGCGACCAGAAGATAGTCCAGGCGGTAGACGTGCTCGACGACGCGGACCTCGTCGTTAATGATGGCCGCGACGTCCTCGTCGAACACTTCCTTCTTCTTGTCGGCGATCTCCACGAAGCGGGCGTACGCCTGTTCCAGTTCGGTCTCGCTGAGCTTGTAGCCCATCTGTCGGCAGCGGTCGGCGAAGCCGTGCCGGCCCGTGTGACGCCCGAGCACCATGCGCGACCCGCCCAGGCCGATCGTCTGCGGCGTCATGATCTCGTACGTGCTTCGCTCCTTGAGAATACCGTCGACGTGGATGCCCGACTCGTGCGCGAAGGCGTTAGCGCCGACGATGGCCTTGTTGGGCTGGATCACGAAGCCGGTCAGTTGCGAAACGAGCTGGCTCGTGCGGTAGATTTCCTGCGTCTTGATATTGGTGGACAGGCCGTCGGCGCCCGTCGGGGCGAAGAAATCGGCCCGCGTGTGGACCGCCATCACGACCTCTTCGAGGGCCGCGTTGCCCGCGCGCTCGCCGAGGCCGTTGACGGTGCACTCGATCTGCCGGGCGCCGTTTCGCACGCCGGCCAGCGAGTTGGCCACCGCCATGCCCAGGTCGTTGTGACAGTGCGTGCTGATGATGCACTTGTCGATGCCGGGCACGTCGCTCTTGAGCGTGGCGATGAGCCGGCCGTACTCGTACGGAAGCACGTAACCCACGGTGTCCGGGATGTTTAGCGTCGTGGCGCCCGCCTCGATCACCGCCGCCAGGATCTCGATGAGAAACGGGATCTCGCTGCGGCAGGCGTCCTCGGGCGAGAACTCGATGTCGTCGGTGAACTGCCGCGCCGCCTTGACGGCCGCGACCGCCATGCGGACCACCTCGTCCGGCTCCTTTTTGAGCTTGTGCTTCATGTGGATCGGCGAGGTCGCGATGAATGTGTGGATCCGCTTCTTCGCCGCCGGGGCGATGGCCTGGCCCGCCGCCTCGATGTCCTTCTCGTGCGCCCGCGCAAGTCCTGCTATGGTAGGACCTTGTACCTGTTCCGCCACGAGCCGCGTCGCCTCGAACTGCGCCGGCGACGAGACCGGGAAGCCCGCCTCGATGATGTCCACTCCGAGGGCGGCTAACTGCTGGCCGATCTCGAGCTTCTGCGGGATCGAAAGCGACGCACCCGGCGATTGCTCGCCGTCGCGTAACGTCGTGTCGAAAATGAGTACCTTTTCTCCTGACATTGTTGCTTCTCCGAAAAAAAGACCAAGTGCGGGCCATTATGCCGCAACCACGGCCGTAATGCTACGGATTTGCGTAAGACGTGGAAACAAAACGAGTTGTGGGAGCTCCGTTATCTGCGCCTTAGCGGCGCAGCAACAGGCTGCCAAGGCCGAGAAGGCCGCTGCGGAGAGAACAAATTGATTTCCAACCGTTCATATACCCAGCGCGGCCTCGCTGCGCTCGGCCGCAACCAAAAACTCCGTTTCTAAGCCTTATCGTAACTACTGCAACGACAGGAGGTTACATTGATTTACGTCGAATCTTTGTCAAAAACTTAACGATGTTTGAGGTTAGTAGTATACTCAAGTTGACTGACTTTTTCGATTGGTCTGGGGCGTGGGGAACAGGATTG
>CAYPZL010000020.1:0-44637 GCA_964415045.1 uncultured Pirellulales bacterium
CTGACAATACCACCAAAAAAATCCTACTTCATGCACGCTTGCCGAAATGACACGCCAGACCGAGCCGACCGCTCTACGCCGCGGCCGGCTCGTGGCCGTACTCGTCGAAACGCACCGCGATCTTCTTGCTGACGCCCTGAGTCTGCATCGTGATGCCGAACAGAACGTCGGCGATGCTCATGGTCCGCTTGGCGTGCGTGATCACGATGAACTGGCTCTCGATCCCGAAGTCCCTGAGCAACAGGTTGAAACGCTCGTTGTTCGCCTCGTCCAGGGCCGCGTCCACCTCGTCCAGGAAACAGAACGGAGACGGCTTGGTCCGGAACACGGCGAACAGCAAGGCCAGCGCCGTCATCGACTTCTCACCGCCGCTGAGCAGTGAGATGCTCCGCGTTTCCTTCCCGGGCGGCCGGGCGATGACCTCGATGCCCGCTTCGAGAATGTCGTCGGCGTCTTCGAGAACGATGTCGGCCTTGCCGCCGCCGAAGAGCTTGCGGAAGATCTGCTGGAAGTTAACGCGAATCTGCTCGAATGTTTCGGCAAACCGCTCGCGGCTCTTCTTGTTGAGCCGGTTGATGAGCTGCTGGAGTTGCGTCTTGCTGGCGTTGAGATCTTCCACCTGGCTGGTCAGGAAGTTATGCCGCTCTTCCAGGCCCTCCTGCTCGTCGATGGCGTCGAGGTTGACGTTGCCGAGCCTCTCGATCTTGCCGCGCAGCTCGGCGATCTCGTTGCGGACCTCTTCCCAGTCTACGTCGCCGGTGGTGCGGCTGCCGAAGACCTCGGCCAGATCGATCTGCAATTCGTCCCGCACGCGCTCGACCAGGTCCTGCTGGCGGACCTGAAGCTGCCCCAGCTCCACGCGAATATCGTTGATCTTGTGCTCGATCTCCTCCTTCTCGGCACGCTTGGCGCGGACGAGCTCGTCCTTGGTCCTCTGATCGGCCACCAACTGCTCGAGCTCGGCCTGCAGGGAGCGGTTTTTCACCTGGGCCGCCTCTTTGTCGACGAACAGCTCGGAAACCCGGGCCTCGCAAGCGAGGATATCGCGCCGCGCCTCAGCCAGTTGCCCGCCGCTGGCCTGCACCTCATCTTCGGCGCCGGCCAACGTGTGCGCGATGGCCTGGATCTGGCCTTGCATCCGCTCGATGATCTGTCTGAGCCCCTTCTGCTGCTCGATCACCTGACCCAACTGCACCTTCAACTCGGTCAGCTCCTGCGTGCGACCCAACTGCTGTTCCTTCAGCCCGTCGTAGCGGGTTTCCAGATCCTCGATGTGCGCTCTTCGCTCGTTGTTGACGGTCTCCAGCTCGTCAAGACGCTGCTTGGAGTCATACTCCTTTTGCACGGATTCGGCGATCTCCGATTCGAGCGAGTCGAGCTCGCTGACGATGAGCGGCTCTTCCTCTTTCAGACGCGTGATGTCCTGCTCGTAGAGCGCCAGCTTGGAGGTCGCCTGCACCTTTTCCGTGTTCGCTTCATAGATGGCGGTGCGCAAGTCCTTGCAGAGCTTCTCCAGGTGCGTCTTGGTCTGGGTGTTGCGTTCGACGGTGCTCTCGAGCTCGGCGATCTCGGCATTGATCCCGGCGATGGTCTCCTGCAACTGGCTTATACGGCTCTGGCGGGAGATCAGTCCCGCCGCCTTGCCGGCCGGGCCCAGCCGAATCAGCCCGTTGGCGCCGAGCCACTCGCCCTCGAGAGTCACAAACGTATAGCCTGCGCGCAAGGCCCCCGGCAACTGCCCCACCGCTGCCAGAGAATCCACCACGAGGGTTTTGCCCAGCAGATTCCAGATCAGGGGGGCGTACTTGCCCTCGTAGCGCACAAACTCGACGAGCCGCCCGCGGACGAAGGGATACGCCGAGAAGTCCCGCGTGTCCGTAAAGGGCTCCACGGCGTCCAGATCGTAGAAATGCACGCGTCCCTCAAGCTTCTCGAGCGTCTCGCGGTCGCTCAGCAGCTTGTCGGCACCGTGAATCAGCAGCACATCCGTATGGTTTTCCAGAGCCGCTTCCACGGCGGCCGCGTATTGCACGTCCGTGCCGATGCGCTCGGCCAGAATGCCGTCGACGTAGTCCAGCTTGCGTCCCTCATCGCGCTGGGCCGTCAGGATCGTCTTGACCGCGCCTCCGAGCCCCTCGTGGCGACGCTGCATATCCGTCAACACGGTCAGCTCGCTGCTCAGCGCGCTGCGGGCTTCCTTGCTGTGGGCCAGCCGCTTGCCCTCCTCGACGATCAAGGTCTCGGCCTCTTCGATCCTCTGCCGCTTGGCCTCCAGGTTCTGTTCCAATTCCGCCAGGACGCGGGTGATATCGCCGAGCCGGGCGTTGTGTTGGGCTTTCTCGGTCAGCAGGCGTTCGAGCTCGCTCCGCGCCGTCTCGGCCCTGCCGGCCAGCCGATCGCGCTGATTGGACAGGTTGTTGCGATAGTTGGAGATGCTCTGGATCTCGTTGTGGAGCTGCGCGGTGCGGCGTACGATGTCGATGATGCCCGACTTTTCGTCATCCAGCTCGGCTTCCAGCGACGCCAACTGGGCGTCCGCCTCCCGCGCGACCTTCTGCAGTTCCGCAATCGCTTCCCCGCGCTGCGTTACGGTGCGGTCGCAAGCCGCCAGCTCCTCGCGGTGGCGCGCCAGGTCCGATTTCAGCACGTCTCCCTGCTCGCGCAGGCGCTGAATCTCGGCCCCCGCCGATTCCCTGCGCTGCTCCAGCTCGGTCATGCGCGAGCGCAGGAAATCGATCCGCTGCAGCTTCTGATCGATCTTGCTCTGGATGGCGACCAGGGCATTGCCGGTTTCGCTGAGCTTGTGTTCCTTGTCGATGATGTCGTTTCCCAGGCGGCTCATCTCGGCCTCGGCGCCGGCTTCGGCGGCACTGGCGGCCAGCAGAATCTCCTCGGCCTGCTGCAGCGCCGCCGATTTGCTGTCGAGCCCTTCCTGGTTGTTGCCGTACTCCACGAGCGAATAATTGACCTGCAGCTCTTTGAGCCGCCTGGTGTATTCGAGATAGTTGCGCGCCTTGCCCGCCTGGAGCTTGACGCTGCGCAGCCGCTTGCCCACCTCGGCCAGGACGTCGGCCAGACGCAGCAGGTTTTGCTCGGTGCGCTCCAGCTTGCGCAGGGCCTCTTTCTTGTGCGCCTTGTACTTGCTGATGCCGGCCGCCTCTTCAAAAATCACCCGGCGGTCCGTCTTGGAGGAGCTCACGAGCAGCTCGACCTGCCCCTGCTCGATGATGGAATACCCTCGGTTCCCGACGCCGGTGTCCATGAACAGTTCGCGGACGTCCTTGAGGCGAGAGACCTTGTTGTTGATGCGGTACTCGCTTTCGCCACTGCGGTAGATGCGCCGCGAGATCTGGACCTCTTCGGCGTCGATGGCCAGGCGGCCGCTGGCGCTGCCCTCCGGATTCGAAAGGACCAGCGTCACCTCCGCCGAGCCGAGCGGCTTGCGGCTGCCGCTGCCCCCGAAAATCACATCCGCCATCTGGTCGGTGCGCAGACTCTTGGTCCGCTGCTCGCCCAGCACCCACTTGACCGCGTCCACGACGTTGCTCTTGCCGCACCCGTTCGGTCCGACAATTCCCGTCACCGCCGCATCGAAAACGAATTCCGTCTTGTCCGCAAAACTCTTGAATCCGTCGAGTATAATCTTCTCAAGTCGCATAGCTTATTTGATCGTCACCCTTCATAATCAGAAGACAACGCCCCCTCACAGGGCTGTTTTTTGGGCAGCACGTGTTACTTTTATCGGCCCGAGGGACGTCATTTCTTGACAATTAGGCCGATTTTTGGCAGTGGCCCGGCCCAAAACGCGGCATCGACCGCGTCCTTGGCCACCAACTGCTGCAAAAGCACGGCAATTTCCCCATAGCTGACGCCCAGGCCCGCGGGCGTCCCTTTCGCCGCCGCAGGCTCGCTTCCCAGGGTCCGCACGATGTCACGAAGGGCGAAGCCCGCCCTGACAGGACCGATAACTCCGAGCCCGGACGGCCGACTCCGCGTGATCGCCACGTAATCCTGGCCGGCCGGTGAATCGATCAGCACCCCTCCGCCCGGCGATTCCACGAAGAGGTTGTCCCGGCAGATCAGCGGGCCGCCGAAGATGACGATACGCGGTTGGCCGCTCCGCGAGACGTAGACCGCCTTGTGCGAGGTCTGCGTCACCTGTTCCAGATAGAAGCTGCGTCCCACAAGCTCCTGTGTCACCGCCGGATTCTGCATCCGTCGCAGGTGCTCGTAGGCGGCCAGAACCAGCCGGACATCGTCGTCCCGCAGGAGCCGCTGCACCAACAGCGCCGCGTCTCGGCGCCGGGCCAGAACGGCGATCGCGTCCAGAGCCCCCCGCCGGTACGGCGAATCCTTGTCCATGACCACGTTGCGCAGCGCCGCCAGCCCCCGGTCATCCTCGAGGCTCAACATGCACCGCGCCGCCCGGAAGCAGACCTCCTCATCCGAAGAATGCAGCAGCGCCCCGAGCTTGGGCAGACTGGCCCGTCCGATGGCTTCCAGCGCGATTTCCGCGGCCGCCTTTTCCTCGCCGACGGCCAGGGTGTGCACAAACGTGTTGACTCGCGACTGTATCAGTTCGGACGTCTGCTCCAGATAGGTGGCCCGCAGCAGCTCGATAAACCGCTCTTTGCGCCAGCGGTACTGCGGAGGGATCCGCAGCTCAATGTCCGTGGGAGAAATGGCCGTGGCGGTGCCGGAGCCGTAGCGCTCGTTGATCCGATTGCGGAGCTGGTTGGCCACGGCGAAGTGGGCCCGGCGCAACTGCAGGATACTGCGGTACTCGTACGCCGCCCGCCCGCCGCCGAGCGCGTACCCGGTGGTAAGATCGGGGCTGCCCGTCCCAATCAGGTTTACATAGACCACGCCTTCGACGGTCCCGGCCAGCCGGCCCTTTAGACCGACCAGCCCCTCGGGGTACAGTTCCGCCCGGTACAGCCGGCCACCGTTCAAAGAGGTCGCGTCCGACCCTTCCACGGGCGAGACACGGACGTCGAAGCGTTCGTTCCGCGAAGGAGCGGCCGGAACCACCCCCTCAAGCTGAACGACCGCCGTGTTTCGACTCTGAATGAGCTGTTCCACGTTGACGTGCAGCCCCGCAAGCTCCGTCCGAACGTAGCGATCCAAATACTTGCGGACCGGCACCGGGCAATGTGACGACCCGGTCCCCGCCAGGCCGGCCACGATCCCGTAGCCCTGCACCGGCACCGGCGCCGGGCTCGGCACCTCTGCGACCATACCCACGGTCTGGCCCAACTTCTCGGCCGGCACCAGCTCGATCGGGCTGTCCTTCGCAACTTCCTTCCGCCGGCAGCCTCCCAACGACAGCAACGCCAGCACACTCACGACAACGAACGTTTTCAATCGGAACACTCTCATGTCTCCGCATATATCGCCATAACCACAGAATCGGGATGACCGAAAGTCATCGCCATGCTACCCCCTTATCGGATGGCCGTCAACTCTATTCAGGTGCAATCGCAGGGCCCTCCCCGGCACCATCCGTCGTCCGCAGCCAAGCCGGCGCGTCGGTAGCCTTCAACGTCCTCCAATGTCAATCGCATCAGGTCTGAGAGAGGCATGCGCTACTCGCCGATGAGCTGGCAGACCACGGTCCGCTGTCGCGCCCGCGTGTCAAAATCCACCAGGATGATCTGCTGCCACGTGCCCAGGACGAGCCGGCCTTCGGTGAAAGGTACGCTCAGGGAAGGCCCCAGCAGCGTCGCCCGCACGTGCGAATGACCGTTGTCGTCATGCCAGGTCTTTTCGTGCTCATAGGCCCCGGCCTCGGGGGCGATTCGTTCGAAGGCCGCCGCGAGGTCCGTGTTCGCCAGCCCGGGTTCGTACTCGGTGGTGGTAATCCCCGCCGTCGAGCCGACGTTGAACAACGTGGCCACCCCGGCCCGCAGACCGGAACCGGCCACCGCCTCAGCCACCGGATCGGTGATATTCACCACGTCGCTGTTGCCTTTCGTGCTGACCTGTACATATTCTGTCTTGACCATATTCGGATCACCTTTCATTCACTGCCGCCGGTCGCGCGGGCCCAGACTACCGCAACCGCCCCGCCGCCGCAAGGGATTGTCACGCCGGCGCCGGAAAAACGCCCTCGAAATATATTCGGCAAAAAAGAAGTGAACCACGCGCCCCGCAGCACGTATGCTCCAATTGTGGACATGCAGTGCTTTCTATGAAGGAGTGCAGAAAATGGCTGACCAAGAGATGCGACGCGAAAAACACTGCGACTGCGAGCGGCACGACCAACACCTGTGCTATATGATCGCCCTCGGCCTCAATGTCACGGATGAACGGGAATACCAGAGCCTTGTCGCGGAACCGCACTTCCGCTGCGGTCATTGCGGCCGGACGGCCCGAAGCGAAGACAATCTGTGCGTTCCCGCCCCTCTCTGAATTCATAGCCCGTAACGTCGCGGCCCGCCCCATGTCCGCCGGTTCCCGCAGGCGACCGCCCCGGACCTGCTGCCCTCGTTGGCCGGCCGAGATCTCGGCGCCGCCGTCTCAGACCGGTATATTGCCCCCCCCCAGCCATCACACGTCATGGTGCAATCCGGTCCCTGCGCATGAAAGGCGGGCATGATGAGACCACGAGGGAAAGGCGGTCGGTTCGTGTGGCGTGCCGTTCTGGTCGCCTCGTTATGGAGCAAGCCCGGTTCACCTCGCGCGGTTTCGCAGGCCGGCGCACTTTTCCGTTGCAATCACACCTGACGCCGGTATCCTTGTCGGCGATGTGTCTGTAGCTCGAAGACAGCGCGAAATGAAACGGCTCACTCGAAGGAGACCTTGATGCGAAGGCAAAAGGCCATAGCCGTGCTGGTCGCGGCAGCGATGGCGATGACGTTTCTGGCAGGCTGCGGCAAGAAAGAAGATACGTCCGGGGGGCAAGCACCGCCCGCCCCCGAAACCGCCCCCGAAGGCGCTGCGGCGCCGCCCGTGGAAAAGCCCGCACCGACTCAGGCAGAGACCCCGGCGGTCGAGGACGCAAACGCTGCGGCCGAGACAGCGCCCCCCAGCCCCCGATTTCTCGGCGAGGTCCTCGTCTCGTGGAACACGAACAAGAGAGACGAGGCCGTCCAGAAGTTCCTCGCCATTCAATGGGACGCCCCCACTGCATTTCAGGGCATTCCGATGCTGGTGATGTCCGAGCAACAGTTGGCGGCGCTGTCGCCGGAGCAGCGGGACCGCATCGTCAAGGAGACACAGAACCTCAGCGATCTCCTGCGCATCATCGTCGCGCACATGATCGCGACGGGCGAAGCCAAGGCCGCCGCCGGCGATACCGACGGCGCCAAGGCCCACTTCGCCGCGGTGCAACGATGCGGAGAGGCCATGGCCAAACCCGGCCGAATGCAGGACGTGCAGGCGATGGGCCAGGCCATAGCCCAATTAGCCCGGGAAAAGCTCGCCGCCACGCAGTAGTGCTCTGACCCAACTTATTGGACGGTTGTCATGCGGAACAAAGTGAAGCATCCGGGCTGAGAAGGAGAAGTCTGCATTGTACGAGAAGAAACGTACGGTGTCCAATCCTTCGCGTCCGCCCAGGATGCCAATCCTCGTATGACGAACGACAGAGCCGTACGACGACTCATTCAACCATCCGGACCGCGATGCGGGTCTCTCTGCCGCGCATCTCATAGCTGCACCGTTGGCGCCGTCACTGTGCCGGCTGGGCGAACAGACTGACGGTAGCCACCTGCACGTCCTTGGAGCCGCCCGGGATACCGCTGAGGTCCAGGCCCTCGGCCCTGACCCAGAGCGTCGTCCTCGACTGGCCCGGACCGACGACGTCCGGGTCCAGCCACGCCGTCCATTTCCCGTTGATAGACGGATCGGGCGTCACCTGGGCGGTCAGCCGCGCTCTGAAATTCGATTCCAGCGGCAACTCGATGCTGCCGATGAACGTATTGGAAGCGCCGGGATCGACCAGTAGCGGGAAGCAGCGTCCTCCGATACAGACGATCAGATCGACGTTCGGTCCCGGACCGGGCTTCTGTCCGAGCTGCTCGTACGCTCCCATGTCCACCTGCATCTGCTCGATGCGCGGCTCGCCGTCCAGATCGACGGGCAGCGGTTCGGTGACGTCGGTGTCCTCATCGAGATCGAAGATATCGGCCGGCAATGCGGCGTCGCTGCCGGCGTCGATGGCCGGCGACGTGGCCTGGAGCCGGTAGTTCCCGTCGATCCACTCGCCCTCGATGCTACGGGCGCCGGGGCTGACGAATTGCGGATCGGCGTCGATGTTGCCGGTGCCGGGCCAGCCGCCCTCGACGGCGCTGTAGCTCACCGCGACCGCACCGGGATTGTTGCTCCACAGCTCATCGCCGCCGTTGTAGAGGATGCAATTGGCCGCCTCGATATTGGATGCGGCCGTAAAGTCCCAGCTAAAGCTGGCGATGGCCCGTCCCGTCGGCGAGAGGTTGTCGGCCACCGTGGAATTGATCAGGGTCAGATTGCCGTTGAGGTTGTAGACGGCCGCGCCGCCGGCAATCTCGGCGTACCCGGCGGTGTTGCCCACGATCCGTACGTTGTGCATCGTCGCGTCGCCCTCGGAGTTGTAGAGCCCGCCGCCCAGCACAAAGGCGCGGTTGCCCACCAACTGGGTGTTGACCATCGCCAGCGGTCCGCCTTCATTCATGATCGCGCCTCCGAAGGCGGCGGTGTTGCCCTTGAAGGTGCAGTCCACGATTTCCATATGGCCTCCCGGATTGTACAGTCCGCCGCCGTAATGCCGGGCGCCGGGGCCGTCGGCGTTTCCGGCCGTGACCGTGAAGCCGTCCAATACCGCCCCCGAGTGGCCCGCGGGCCCGGTGACGACGTGATAGCTGTTGTCGTCGCGGTTCAGGATGCCCCACAGGTCGTTGCCGCCCAGGTCTCCCATCAGGATCGTCTCGTAGAGAAGCAGGTCGCGTGCGTCGGGATCGGGCTCTCCGTACCCACCGAAGCCGCCCCGGACGACGAGGCCGTCGGCGAGCTGGAAGGTCGATTCGCGGTCGCCGGCGGTGACGCCCGGCCCGTCGTCAGGCTTGTAGATGCCCTGGGCCACGCGGATCTCGTCCCCGCTGTTGGCTACCTCGAGCGCCTCCTGGAGGGTGCGAAAAGCCGTCGCCCAGTTCTTGCCGTTGTGCAGGGGCCCAGGTGCGTCGGCGTCGACGTGGTGGGCCACCGCATCCAGCACGGTAAACCGGATATTGAAATCTATCTCCTTGGAGAGACTTGCGAACAGCCACTCTCCCGGGGCCAGCGGTCCGAACTCGCCTTCGAGACCGGACACCGGGTCCCAGATCGTCGGGCAGATCGTCGGGGCCGGCGGTCGAAACCACAACAAGATCGCCCGCGAGCCCGGATCGATCAGCAGTTCCGGCGTGCCTCCCAACTGGCCCTCGCCCACGCACGAATTCGAGTAGACATCCGTCGGGCCCGAGAAGGTGATGACATCCGAAGTGCTGGGGTCCGCCGGGTCGATGTTCCATTGCTTGGGCGAAGACTGGCCCGAAATCCATGAGACGCGGGCCGCCTCGGCCACGCTCCAAAC
This sequence comes from uncultured Pirellulales bacterium, assembly GCA_964415045.1. Taxonomy (GTDB): domain Bacteria; phylum Planctomycetota; class Phycisphaerae; order Sedimentisphaerales; family Anaerobacaceae; genus CAYPZL01. The sequence goes on from CAYPZL010000020.1 coordinate 9,551, forward strand.
CCCGGAAAGCAAGAGAAATGTACCTGCGATCATCTTCCGCGTATTCATCGTCCCATCCTTTCAAAGAAAAGCTCCGTCTGCGAAGGAATCCGTTCCGAGTCTCCTGTTGCCAATGTACAGCATACCAAATCGCCCCCCCGGCGTCCAGTAAACCGCGCCGCGACGCCCGTCGTGAATCGTCCTTTATGGGCGTCTGGGTGGCAGTTTTCTTATCTGGTACCTTCCATCGGGCCCAAATTCCCCTACGCCGCCTTTGCCGGACCGGTTCATATTTTATAAATCACCCCGAAAATTCGTTGTTCCACGATCCGGCGTCCGCCTCGACTTGGCGACACGAGCCGATGGAACCGGCGGCGGGCCCCGAGCCTCACGAATTCGCCTTGCGGCCGAGCCCCCACTGGCTATACTGCGGGACGATTCGCACAGCAGTCCTTTTGATGGAGAAATCGATGAACCGCAGGGAATTCATTCGATCGGTCGGCGTGACGTTCGCCGCCCTGGCCACGGGTTGTTCCTCCCGGCAGCGAAGCGGCGCACAGGCCGCGGGCCGCTCGCTCTCGGACTCCCGGCCCAATATCGTGTTCATTTTAGCCGACGACATGGCCTACAAGGACCTCAGCGCCTTCGGGCAAAAGGCCCGACAGACGCCCAACCTGGACCGCCTGGCCTTAGGCGGGGTGCGTTTTACGCAGGCCTACGCCGGTGCGAGCATGTGCGCGCCGTCGCGGGCCGTGCTGATGACGGGCATGCACCTGGGCCACTGCCGCGTCCGCCACAACGCCTCCGTGCGGGGCGGGCAGGACTACATCCTCGACGAGGACATCACCGTCGCCGAGGTCCTCAAGGGGGCCGGCTACCGAACCGCTTTCGTCGGCAAGTGGGGCATCGGCCTGCCCACCACCGAAGGCGTCCCGCACAAGCAGGGCTTCGATTTGGCCTACGGATTCTACGACCAGCGGCGTGCCCATGGCTACTACCCCGAGTATCTTATGCACAACGGGCGCAAGGACGCCCTGCCGCAAAATCGCGGCTTCAACATGGCGCGGATCTACGAATACAACCGCAAGTCCCTGGACAAGATGGCGCCCGAGACGCGTAACCGGTACGACGAGAACGGCCGGTTCGTCCCGGACGGTGTGGCCGACCCACATAAGGCCGTCAACTCGCAGGATTGCATCCACGCCAAAGCCCTGGAGTTCGTGCGGGAAAACAAGGACCGCCCGTTCTTCCTGTATTACGCCACGCAGATTCCGCACGGGCCGCTCGTGGCCCAGGACCTGGGTCGCTTCAAAGACGCGCCGTGGGACCTCAAGCACAAGGAATGGGCCGCCATGATCGACCACCTCGACCGTCACGTCGGCGAGCTGGTCGCCTGCCTCGAAACCCACGGCCTGCTCGACAACACCATCCTCTTCTTCGCCAGCGACAACGGGTACGAGCCGTCGTACCTGAACAACAAGCGCTACGAGGACGATCCGATCTTCCATTACAAGGGTCCCTGGCCCGGTGGTAAGTTCAGCAACCGCGAGGGCGGCCTGCGCGTCCCCTTCTTCGTCTACTGGAAGGGCCGAATCGAGCCGCGTATCAGCGAGCACGTCACCGCCTTCTGGGATTTCCTCGCCACCGCCGCCGACTTAGCCGGCGTGACGCCCCCCGAAACAGACGGCATCAGCATCGTCGCCGAGTTGGAGAACCGCCCCGCCGCCCAGCCCAAACACGAGTACCTTTACTGGGAGCACGACAATACCAGGCACGCCCAGAGCGTCCGCATGGAGCAGTGGCACGCGTTTCGCCCCCACCCGGACAAACCGATGGAACTGTATGACATCGTCAACGACCCGGAGTGCAACAGCAACAAAGCCGCCGAGCGGCCCGATGTCGTCGAGAAGATCGCGCGCATCATGAAGGAGGCCCACACACCCAGCCGGTGGTACATCAATCCGGGCGAAAGCCCCGAGAGCATCGAGGCCAAGAAGCAGCGGGCCAAACTCCACCCCATGCCCCAGGGCCGCCGCGCCAACAGCATATAGCCGCCAACGGTGAGAGAGACACGAAGCGACCCGTCCCGGGTGGCAGCGCCAAGACCGCAGGTCTTGACGATGGGCGTCCGGATGCGCTGGACCGTCGCCGCAGCGAGAATTCCGTCAGCGTCGTCCCCCGCCGAAGTCGGGCGGGTCGTGGACCAGGACGGAATCGCATTCGTTCGCCGGGGCAAACTGGGACGTCGGAGGGGCCGTACCGTACGAATCTCCGGCATCGACATTCAGCGAGATCGTATAAATGTTGTCCGGTGCGCCCCCAAAAACCGCTGGTGCGTCCGCGCTTGTGGCGCCGCAGTAGGATCGTATCTCGAAGTGTACGCGTCCGTCGAGGAAGAGGACGTTCTGGCCGTCGTTCCGGTGGGTCACGGCATTGCCGGCGCGAGCCATTTCAGCCGACCCGCAATACGGCGGGATATCCGGCAGGAAAAAGGACCACTCGCAGGGCTCGGCGGCCGGGCTTTTGATCCACGGGCTCCGGTCGGCCGCGACGGCCAGGTTCGGGTCGCGCGACGTCGTCAAGGGGTATAGCCCGTAAGGCATATGGTAGGCGTAGCTGCAGTGCTCGGTTGCCTCATGGTGGGGACCGAAACTCCACGCGTCCGTCAGCTCGAAGTCTGAAGGGATACCGCTCAATTCGGAGAGCTTGAACTCGGTCGTCCCTTCGTCGCCCCCGCAGACGAAGACCCGTGTCGGCATCTCCATGTACTTGACGAGCATGTAGAAACACGAGCTGATGCTCGCCCTCCCGCCGCTTTCATCAGCCCGGCTGAGGCCAAAAGCGCTGTAACGGTCGGGCGCCATCCAGTTGTAGGGCGCGCCCCAGGCAGTGCTTGGCCCACCGGTGCGGGGCAGGGCGCCATCGTAATCCTCGGCGTAGACGAGCATCGCCTTGCCAATCTGGCCAAGATTGGCCCCGCAGACGACCCGCACCTCCGCCTCCCGCGTCCGCGCAAACAGCGCCGGCACGATCATCAAGAGAAACACACACAGAACCGCCAGCACCAGGACATCGGCGCGCATCACGCGCCTCGCATCGATTCGCCGTCTCATTCCGCACGTCCTCCACTAAAGGACCTCATGGATCGACGATCCCGGAAAAAGCCTTTTCTCTCCCGAAACCGTTTTTCCTCGTCGCGTCAACGACAACGATTGTACCAGCCCCCGCCGCCGATGACAAGCAACAAATCCAAATCCCCTGGCACGATTCCGATGCCGCAGCGCTTCGCCGAACCTGCAGGGTGGGTCCTTGACCCACGCGTTTTTGCAGGCGACGTCTTTCCGCGTGGGTCAAGAACCCACCCTGCCGTTTCCGATAGTGGAACGCTTCGCCGGATTTGTCATCCTGAGCCGAAGGCGAAGAATCTGGGCACAGACTGAGAACAGACCTCTGTCGCATTCGCGGGCGAGATGCTTCACTTCGTTCAGCATGACAACGCGGCGTTCGTTGCGCCATCACCTGGCCGGCGCTGTGTGACTTTGTTCCGCAAACAGGGGACCGTATCAGATGTGCTGCTGGAGGGCCTTGATGTCCTTGGCGGTGCCGCCGACGAGGAGGGTGTCGCCGGCGCGGAAGACGTAGGCGGCGTTGGGGGTGACGAATTGCGGCTCGCCCGCCTCGCGTCGTTCTTTGACGATGAAGACCGAGACGTGGTAGCGCGAGCGCAGCTCCAGCGCGCCGAGCTTCTGACCCGCCATCCACCGGGGCACTTCGATCTCGGCCACGACGGTGTCGCCGCCGATGTGCAGTGTCTGCGAGGTGTCGTGGGCCCTGATGCGGGCGCCGAGCTCGATGGCGATGTTGCGGTTGGCGACCTGCTGGTTGTACTGTCGCATGATATCGCTCATGATGACCGAGCCGACGAGCCGGCCTTCGCCGTCCACGACGGGCAGGCGGTCGAGCCCCGTCTCGGCGAAGCGGTCCACCACCGTGTCCAGCGACTCCGTGACGCGCACGGGCGCGATGTCGTGCTTGAAGTCGCTGACGTGGTAGGCGTGCTTCAGGTCGTCGGGATGGCTCAGCGCGTGCTTGAGATCTTGCAGCAGGATGCCGCCGGTCAGCCGGGCGCGGGTGTCGAGCGTGAAGATCACGTTGCGGTGCGTGTTCAGCGCCAGCGTGACGAGCGACTCGAACGGGGCGGTCTCGGAGATGGACGCCTCGTCGTGGCGCAGCACGTCCTTGACGCCGATGGCCCGGAGAATATTGAGGTCTTCCCCGTGATGGGCGCGGATGCCCCGGCGGCGCAGCTTCTCCGTGTAGATCGACTCGGCGCTGAGCTTGCGCGAGACGAACGTCGCCATCACCACGGTGAACATCAGCGGCAGCAGCATGTTGTACTCGTCGGTCAGCTCCAGCAGGATGATGATCGCCGAGAGCGGCGCCAGCGTGCAGGCGCCGTTGACCGCGGCCATTCCCACCAGGGCATAGGCGCCGGTGGAGGCGGTGACGCCGGGAAAGAGGCGATTGGCGATAGTCCCGAAGGCGCCGCCTAACATCGCGCCGATGAAAAGCGACGGCGCGAAGACGCCTCCCGAGCCGCCGGAACCGATGGTCACGGCGGTGGCGAGAATCTTGAGCACGACCAGCAGCAGCATAACGTGCAGCGCCAGTTGCCCGTCGAAGAGGACGCGAATCCCCTCGTAGCCCACGCCCATGATGTGGGGGTAGACAATGGCCGCGGCGCCGACGAGCAGGCCGCCCAGAGCGGGACGAATCCATTGCGGCAGCTTCGTCCGCTCGAAAACGTCGTCGCCGATGTAGATGCTGCGCGAGAAGACATACCCGACCAGGCCGGCGACGAGTCCGAGGACTAAGTAGAAACCGAATTCCCACGGCGAGACCATCGCAAACTGCGGCAGGACGAACTCGGTAATGTCACCGTGGAACTGCCGGGTCACGGCGGTAGCGGCCACCGCTGAGACAAGGATCGGCGTAAAGGCGCTGAGGCCGAAATCCGAGACGATCAGCTCCAGCGAGAACAGCGTGCCGGCCATCGGGGCGTTGAAGGTCGCCGCGATGCCGGCCGAGACGCCGCAGCCGACCAGGGTCTTGAGCTGTACGGGATGGACGCGGAGCAACTGGCCCGCCGTCGAGGCGATGGCCGCGCCGATCTGCACGATGGGCCCTTCCCGGCCGACCGAGCCGCCGCTGGCGATGCTTACCGCCGAGGCCAGCGTCTTGACCACGACCACGACCGGGCGAATGACGCTGTTGCGCGTGATCACCGCGATCATGACCTCGGGCACCCCGTGGCCCTTCGCCTCGCGGGCCAGAAAGTAGATCAGCGGACCGACGATCAAGCCGCCCACCGCCGGCATCAGGAGCCGCCGAAACCAGGCCACCGCCAGCAGCGAATCCGGCGCCATGTCCGGCCTCGCCCAGAACACCTCCTGCAGGAAGAAGATCAGCTTCTTGAAAAACAGCGCACCGAAGCCGCCCAGAAGGCCGATCACCACTGCAAACAGTACCGTCTGCGTCGCCGGCGTCAGCTTCAGATACCGCCGAACAAATTGTCTCCCCGGTCGAATTCGTCCCATGCAGGCCTTGCACCTTGTCGCGTTTCACACAAGCCCGCCCATCGGTCCTTTCCGTGAGAACCGGCCCGGCCGCGTACGACGCCGCCACGTCCACCACCCGAAAGGAAAGAAGGTCACCTCGCCTGGACCACACAACGCCAGGCAACCAACCGAAATGAGCGGCCGGAGTATACCACAGCCCCCCACGTCACGCAACCCTGACCTGCCGGCACTCAGGGCCGTCAAGGCCGCGGAACGGCCGGATCGTTGACGAGGAGGGAATCGTTGGGGTCCGCCGGCTGCGACCCGAGCAGCGGGTTTCACCGCCGCTCTGAGAGACATGTTATTCGGCCGAAGGGTTGTCGTCAAGGAGGTCGGGGCGGTGTTGGCGAGTTCGTTCGAGGGCCTGCTGGCGGCGCCAGGCGGCGATCTTGGCGTGGTCGCCCGAGAGCAGGATCTCGGGGACCTTCATGTCACGGAAGACCTCGGGACGCGTGTACTGGGGATATTCGAGGAGCCCTTCGCTGAAGGAGTCGTCCTTGGCGGAATCCTCGTCGCCCAGGGCGCCGGGCAGCAGGCGGACGACCGCGTCGATCAGGACCATCGCGGGCAGTTCGCCGCCGTTGAGGACGTAGTCGCCGATGGAGATTTGCTCGGCGTCGAGGCCCACGCGAATGCGCTCGTCGAACCCTTCGTACCGCCCGGCGATGAGGATGAGCCGTTCCTCCTGCGCCAGCTCCCGGGCCCGGGCCTGGTTGAAGGGCTGTCCCTGGGGTGTCAGGAGGATGACCCGGCCCTTTTCGGGAGCGAGCTTCTCGACGTGCTCGAAGCAATCGAAGACGGGGCCGGGCATCATGACCATGCCCGGTCCCCCGCCGTACGGCTTGTCATCAACCTTGCGGTAGCTGTCCTTCGCAAAGTCGCGAATGTTCGTCAGCGCGATCTCGACGAGGCCCTGATCCCGGGCCCGCTTGAGAATCGAATAGCCCAGTGGAGATTCGAACATCTCCGGAAACAGTGTGAGGACGTCGATTCGCATCGCGCGTTCGGCTACTCGGCCGAGGATTCCTCCTTGGCCTCGCTCGCCTCAGCGGCTTCGGCTTCGGCTTTGGCCTTTTCCTCCGCCTCGGCTTTGGCTTTGGCCTCCGCTTCCGCCTTGGCTTTGGCGTCGGCTTTGGCCTTGGCTTCCTCTTCGGCCTTGGCCTTCGCATCGGCCTCGGCCTGCGCCTTCTTCTCCAGGAGGACCCTGTCGGTCTTGTCGAAGGGCTTGCCCAGCTTGCGTGCGATCGCTCTGGCGCGGGCGCGGCGGGCGGCCTTCTCCTCGGCGTACTTATGCTTGATCCCGTGACGCAACAAGATCTCGGAGACCGCATCGCTCGGGACCGCCCCCTGGCCCAGCCAGTACTCGGCCCGCTCCCGGTTCAGGACCACCTGCTTCTCCGGGTCCTTCACCAGCGGATCGTAGTGCCCAAGCTTCTCGAGGATCTTCCCGTCGCGCGGGTTGCGCGACTCGATCGCGTTGATCCGGAAGAACGGTCGATGCCGTCTGCCCATTCTTGTGAGTCTGAGTTTCACTGCCATGTTTTGCCTTTCGTAACAGCGTATAATCAATTTCCGCGATCCGCCCTGTGCGGGTCACGAAACACGTTTGCACGTCAACGCGTAACCGTTGAAGAAGATCGCCAGATTGGCCCGGTCGATCCGGGCATCCGCGGCGATTCGCTCAATTTGTTCGTCCGAGAGCGTCTCGGCGTTCTGCCGCTCGGCGGGCGTCATGATCGCGACCGCCCGGCGCAGCTCCTGAAGCTCCTCGGCCGTCGGGCATGCCAGCATCGCCAGCTCGCTGGTGCCGCGCATATCCCGAAACCGGCTGCGAAACCTGTTACCATACTCGTTTTCGCTGAATCGGGCAACCTCTTCGAGGTACTGCTGGACAGATATTTTTTCTTTTTCGGCCAAATGAGGGTCCTTTTCGCTCATAGACGGGAGCCCGAGGCTATTTTGCGGACATCCGCAGCGGTTTCGGGTGCGGCACGAAAGCGGCCGGTCGCTGGCCTTTGCCCTTGCGGCCGGTGTCGCCGAGATCGTCGCGGGCCTTCTCAGCCAGAGCCAGCAGGCGCTCGACCACGTCGGGGTGCTCGTCCGCCACATTGTTCTGCTCGGCGATGTCGGCGTCGAGGTCGTACAGTTGCAGCGGGCAGCCGGGCTCGGGCTTGCCCCAGTTGCGTTTCTTGGGCTTAAGCGGCAAATGGAGCTTCCATTTTCCCGACCGCACGGCCTGGAGCTGGTCCATCTGGTAGTAGTAGAACGCCTCGTGCGGGGTCTCGGCGCCGGGCCGGCCCGACATGAGCGGCCAGATGTCCCTACCGTCGATGATGCGATCGGTCGGCGCGCTGGCACCGGCCAGGCGGGCGAACGTCGGCAGCAAATCCATCGTGCAGGCCAGCTCATCGCAGGCGGCCCCGGCCGGAATCCTCCCCGGCCAGCGCACGATGCACGGCTCGCGCATGCCCCCTTCCCACGTACTGCCCTTCCACCCGCGCAGCGGCCCGTTGCTGCCGCCCCAACGACTGGCCGCCCCGTTGTCCGAGGTGAAGAGAACCAGCGTCTTGTCGTCGAGGTCCAGCTCCTTCAGCGCCGCGAGAATCTGTCCGGCCGACCAGTCGATCTCTTCGACCGCGTCACCGTAGCGGCCGTTGGCGCTCTTGTCGCGGAACGCATCGCTGGCGTGCACCGGGTTGTGGGGCATCGTGTGCGGCAGGTACACGAAGAACGGGCGGTCCTTGTTGGCGCGAACGAACTTGATGACCTCCTCGGTGTAACGCCGCGTCAGCGTGTTCTGGTCCGCCGGCGCCTCGATCACCTCCTCGTTGCGCAGCAGAGGCAGAGGCGGGCGGCCTGGGCCCTGCCGCGTCCCCATGTCGTTGCTGTACGGGATGCCGTAGTAGTAGTCGAAGCCCTGGCGCGTGGGCAGCAGGTCGGGCTGGTCACCTAAGTGCCACTTTCCGACACAGGCGGTGGCGTAGCCCTGCCCGCGCAGCACTTCGGCGATGGTGATCTCGTGCGGGTGCAGCCCCTTGTGATTGACGGGAAACAGCACGCACAGGCCCGCTTCGTTCTGGTGCATGTTGACCCGGCGCGGGTAACAGCCCGTCATGAGGCTGGACCGTGACGGCGTGCACACGCCGCTGGTGACGTAGAAGCTCGTGAACCGCGTCCCCTCGGCGGCCATTCGGTCCAGGTTCGGCGTGCGGTGCTTCGTCGAGCCGAAACAGCCGACGTCGCCGTACCCCATGTCGTCGCAGAAAATGACGATGAAATTCGGTTTCTCCGAGTCGCGCGGCTTGCCCGCGGCCCGGCACACACGACCGGGCAGCACGGCGGTAGCCAGCGCCGCCCCTGTCCACTTCAAAAAGCTACGCCGATGAAGGATTCGGTGCCCCATAGTCTCTTTCCTCAAAAGCTGCTCGAACAACGCAAGAGTCTATCGCCTCTTCTTGATCTTGCCCCGGCGTTTGATGACGCGTTTGCGCTTGGAGCGCTGCTTGATCTTTCGGCCGCGGGTCATGGCGGCGTTCATCGCGTCCATGTTGAAACCGCCGGAGAAGAGGGACTTGAGCCCGCCGAAGCTGCCGCCGCTCATCGCCTTGATCATGTCGCGACTGCGCTTGAACGTCTTGACCAGGCCCGAGACGTCGTGCGGCTGCGTCCCGGAGCCGGCGGCGATGCGCCGCCGACGCGACGGGCCGATCAGGTCCGGATCGCGTCGCTCTGCCGGCGTCATCGAATAGACGATGGCCTCCATCTGCTTGAGCTCCTGGCCGTCCAGGTCGATGTCCTTGAGCTGGCCGCCGATGCCCGGCATGAGCTTGAGCATGTCCTTGATGCCGCCCATCTTCTTGACCGCCTGCATCTGCTTGAGGAAGTCGTCGAAGCCGAAGCTGCCCTTGGCCATCTTCCTCTGCATCTTCTCGGCTTCTTCGGCGTCGAACTGCTCCTGCGCCTTCTCGACGAGGGTGACGACGTCGCCCATGCCCAGGATGCGCGAGGCCATGCGGTCGGGATGGAATTCTTCGAGCTTGTCGAGCTTCTCGCCGACACCGATGAACTTGATGGGCTTGCCGGTGACGGCCTTGACGCTCAGGGCCGCCCCGCCGCGGGCGTCGCCGTCGAGCTTGGTGAGAATGACGCCGTCGAGTTCGAGGCGGTCGTTGAACTCCTTGGCGGAGTTGACGGCGTCCTGGCCGGTCATGGCGTCGCAGACGAGGTAGATCTGGTGCGGCGTGACCGCCTTGGCGACGTTGGCCACCTCGGCCATCATCTCCTCGTCAATGTGGAGCCGGCCGGCCGTATCGATGACGACCACGTCGTTGCCGTTCTGCTTGGCGTACTTGAGCGAATCGCGGGCGACGCGCACCGCGTCTTTGGTGCTCTCGTCGGTGTAGACGGGGATTTCCGTCTGCTCGCCCAGGATGCGGAGCTGCTCGATAGCGGCCGGACGCTGCAGGTCGTCGGCAACCAGCAGCGGATGCCGGCCTTTCGCGACGAGATACTTGCCTAACTTGGCCGCCGTCGTCGTCTTGCCGCAGCCCTGCAGGCCCGCCAACATGATGATCGTCGGGCCCGGAGAGACAAAGTAAATCCGCGTGTCCACCGGGCCCATCAGACGCGTCAGCTCGTCGTTGACGATCTTGACCATCACCTGGCCCGGATGGAGGCTCTTGATCACCTCGGCCCCCATCGCCGCGTCGCGCACGTCCTTGCAGAACTGCTTGACCACGTTGTAGTTGACGTCGGCCTCCAGCAGCGCTTTGCGCACGTCCCGCATGGCGTCGGACACGTTGGTCTCGGTAATCCGACCGCGCCCCGACAACGACTTGAATACCGAATTGAATTTTTCCGTTAACGACTCAAACACGCCGGTCCTCTCATTTTGGAAAGCTGCCGGAAGGTGCCGGCCCCTGCGTAACGCCGGTCCACCTGCGAAATCCATATTATAGAGGCCGCACGATAAATTGGCAAGGCCCAAACGCCCGGAAGGACTCTGCGGTGTCCGGGCGATCTTTCAGCCACCATTGTTTTGGAACCTGGACGGTTGCCGGCGGCGGCGACAAGGCCGCAGACCCCGGCGATGGCGCAGCAGCTCCCGGCGTCAGTTCTCCCTTGCCCGACGGGGGCATTGTCAACATAATGGCTCAGTCGAAACAAACGGCTGGCGTAAGGTGATGCTGTCACCGGCGCGTCGCGGAATAGATGCACCGTAGCAGTACAGAGAGGTGATGTGTGGCACAGAAGCCCTTTGGGGAAATGGCGCGGAAGGCACAGAACGAGGGGCGACGCCTCGTCGCGCCGCTGGTCGGTTTCCCGGGACTCAATATGACCGGATGCACCGTCAAGCTGGCCCAGCAAAACTACGGCGAGCACTACAAGGTGGTCAAGCTGCTGGCGCAAACCTTCCAGCCGGACGTGATCTTCCCCTTGGTGGATCTCTCCGTCGAGGCCGAGGTGACCGAGCTGTTGCGGAACATGGAGCCGTTCGGTAATTTCGTTCTGAGCACCGGCTGCGATCTGCCGCTGGAGACGCCGCTGGAGAACATCCACACGTTCACGCGGGCCGGCCGCCGCTACCGACGCCCAGCCGGATAGTGACAAAACGTTCGCATCAGGGAGGTGTAAGAAGCCATGAAGAGATTGCGAGAGTTCTTCAAATCGACCCTCGTCGGCGGTCTGCTCGTGCTGCTGCCGTTGACGATCCTCGTCTACGCCCTGGTCTGGGTCTTCAACCTGGTCCACAAGGCGATCAGCCCCCTGACAAAGATTATCATGGAAACGTCCACGATGCAGGTCATCATCGCCGACGTCGTGGCCGTCGGACTGCTCGTGCTGGCCTGCTTCCTGGTGGGCATGTTCGTGCGGACGCGTCTCGGCCGATGGACGTACGCCCTGATCGAATCCCGGCTGCTGCGCAAGACGCCCGGCTACTCCATGATCAAGGAGACGGTCGCGCAGTTCCTGGACAAGGACAAGCAGTCGCCCTTCTCCTCGGTCGCCCTGGCGCGGATCTTCGAGAGCGACACGCTCGTGTCCGTCTTCGTCACCGACAGGCATGCCGACGGCAGCTACACCGTCTTCATGCCGACCGGACCCAACCCGACGTCGGGCAACATCTACCACCTCCGCGCCGAGAACGTCTTTCCGGTGGACGTCTCGGTGGAGGACGCCATGCGGTCGATCATCAGTTGCGGCGCCGGCTCCGCCACGCTCATCAGCAAGCTCACTGAAACCCGCCCGGCTTCGGGACAAGAAAAGACGCCGGACGAAACACGCTGAGTCCCTGGCCCGCGGACGGGCGATGGGATGAGAAAGTGAGGATGCGCCATGATCCACGTAGGAGAAACGGAAGGCCCGATCGAAAGCGTCGTTGCCCGTCTGGAAAAGGCGGCGGCCGAGAACGGGTTCGGCGGCCTGGGAATCCACGACCTCAAGGAGAAGATGGCGGCCAAGGGCGTGGACTTCGCTTGCGAGTGCCGCGTGATGGAAGTGTGCAACCCGCACAAGGCCAAGGAGGTGCTTGAGGAGAACATGTCCATCTCCACCGCCCTGCCCTGCCGCATCTCGATCTACCCGGAAGGCGGCAAGGTGAAGGTTGCGACCATCCGCCCGACCATGCTGCTGAACCTCTTCGACAGCCCCGAGCTCCAGAACGTCGCCCGCGAAGTCGAGGATACGCTGGTCCGCATCATCGACACCGCCTGTGCATAGGGGCCGAGCGCTGCGGCGGGATGCGGAGCTGCGCATCTACAGCCTGGGGGGGCCTGGACGATTTCTTCTGGCCGGCGACGACGTGGTACGGGTGGGAGAACGGCGGGCAGTTGCAGGAGGTGGTGCTGGTCCCCACGGACCCGGACCACCGAAACAAGGGATACGCCCGGTGCGTCACCGCGAGGCTCTGTCGGTCGCTGCTGGCGACGGTGGAGCACATCGGCCTGAACGTCCGGACCGACAACGAGATCGCCCTGAGGTGTTATGAGAAACTCGGCTTCGAGACGATCGCCCTCTTCAACGAGTTCGACGTCGAGCGCCGCGTGTAGAGAGCCCGGCTGGCAGCGGTCAGGTCTTGACGGCGCGGATGAGGGAATTCATGGCGTCGTCTTCGTGCAGCAGCTCGATGCGGCCGAAGCCGGCCAAGGCCAGGTCCTCGCTGTACTCCGACAGCGTGAAGGTCCCGCCGGCTTCTGTATTGACCAGCATGTTGACGGCGAAGAGCGCCCCGGCCGGTGGGGACGTGCGCGACGGCGCCATCACGATGTCGCGGATCACGAGAGTCCCGCCCGGCGTCAGGGCCGCGTGAATCTTGGCATAGAGCGCGCGGTTCTGCTGACGCGAGTTCTGATGCGCGACGGCGCTGAGCCAGGCGAAATCCGCGCCGCCCGGCAGCTCGGCGGCATTGTAGTCTCCCGGCACCAACGTCACGCGGTCGGCCAGACCGGCGCCGGTGAGGCGCTCGCGGGCCAGGGGGATGACGTCGGGCAGATCGAACAGCACGGCCGTCGCCTCCGGCACCGCGCGCAGGAAGGCGACGGTCCAGGTGCCCGAGGCGCCGCCGACATCGAGCAGCCGGCTGAACTGCAGCGGCGCGAGCCTGGCGACGACGTGCGGGGCCACCGAGGCGGCGAAGTTGTCCATGGCACCGATGAAGGCCTGGCCGTCGGCGGCCGGACCCCGGATGCTGGGCGCGCATTCGACTGGCCGACCCGTCCGGACCACGCGGGCCAGTTGCGACCAGTGGCGCAGGCAATTGGCCAAGTGACGCACACCGGCAAGCACGTTGGTCGGGGCGCTCTCGCAGAGCAGCCCGGCCACGCCCGGCGGGACATGGTAGCACGCGTCCTCCTTCTCCAGCAGGCCCAGCGCCACGAGGGCATCCAGCAGGACCACGGAGGCACGCGGATCGGCCTCGATTCGCGCCGCGAGGGCCGAAGCGCTCAGGGGCTCGGCCTCCAAAACGGTGAAGAGATCCAGCTCGGCCGCCGCCGTGATGATACACGCCGCCTGAAACGCTCGAACCGTGTCGAGCAACTCCGTGGCGCTCGGGGATGTCGCCATTGCCAATCCTCCCGGGCAAAAAGGTGACCGTACGAAACAAAGAACCGACTTCCACGCCCGCGCTCATCGAACCGGACATGCGGATTTGCCGCATCCGGCTCTCCGACGAGTTTTCATGTCATGGTACACGGCCGCCGCGTATAGGCCAACGACCGAAGCCGTTGGACGCCCAAGTCTCCGAAGACCATGGTCCCAGGAAACTTCCGGGTGCCTCGCGACGACACCTTACGCCGTTTCTTCAAGAAGCGCACGACTCGATCATAAACATAGTTGTGGCTCATCCGCCCGGCCTGGCCCACTCGGCCTGCACCCCTCTGCAATCGAACGACGCCGCGATCACAAATCTACTTGCATGGCGAACGGGAAACCGGTACGAACTGAAAATGAACACTGGCTGGTTTTGACCCGATCATAACCGGCCGGGGTTAACCCGATCCGTGACACTACGCTTGCCTGTCCGCTGGGCCTGTTCCAACAACGCGGTGAGCTTACGCACTTGGGTCTCCAAGGTATCCACCCGCATGCGGAGTTGCCGGTTTTCTTCCCGCAGCCGCTGGTTCTCATCAATCAGGTTCTGGTACGTCGGCGGGGCCATGATACCCACTCGCGTTGCTCGTTTGATCGCGACTTTCGCGAACGGCAACACAAAGTAGTTCGGCCGGCAGGGCCGATAAACATGAGTTTTTTTCGCAGGAAATCGCTTGCATTACGTAGGGCGGGGGTAGAATAAAATGGCAGTTAGAGGGCCGGTTGCGTCGGCCGGTCAACTCGCTAAACAGATACCATGGGCGGCCCGCGCCGCCCCCAAACGGACGCACCCCGCGTTGCCCTTGCCAGCAGCGTGGGGTGCGCGCGTATCGTCAACCTGCGCGCCCTATCGGCGAAACGTGTCCTTCATTACGAGCGTGCAGGCCAGCGCCAGGATTGAGGCGACCAGGAGGACCGCCAGGACCGTTCGGTAGGCCTGGACGGGATACGTGTCGGCGACGGTGGCGGGATACGCATCCAGAATTCGCCCGAGCAGAGGCATGAACACCGCCCCGCCGAGGAAGGGAAACAGGTTCACCGTCCCGACCGACGTGCCGGCAATCTCGACGGGAAACAGCTCCTTGGTCGCGGTGAAGCCCATGATCACAATCGCCGAGGAAGACACCGAGAACAGGAAGAACCAGACATAGAGCACGCCGCGCGGCAGCCCGGCGGGAAACGCCGCGACAAACGCCAGCAACAGCGCCAGCGCGGCCGAGGCGAGGATAAACGTCTTCTTGCGGCTCCTGAGCACCTTCTCCGAGAGCACGCCGAGCAGCGGGCTGCCCACGATCATGCCCCAGGCGATCATGCTCAGGACGCTGCCGGCCTGTCCCCGGCTCATGTCGTAGACGTGCATCAGGTAGGGACCGCCCCAGAGGCCGCCGAAGCCGAAGAAGATCCCGCAATCGAAGAAGAACCAGACGGCGATAGGCCAGAAGTGCTTCTCCGAGACGACCTGTCGCGCCCCGGCCCAGAGGCCGATCTTTTCCGCCGCCGGCGGGTCGCCACCGGCCGCCCCGTCCATCTCCGCCAGGCAAGGCCACCCCTTGTCGGCCGGCCGGTCGCGAACGATCAGCCAGACCAGGACCAGGATGACGACCGTGCAGCCGGCGATCAGTTGAAACGACGTTCGCCAGCCGAACTGCGTGGCCAGCAGGCCGAGAAGCCAGGTACCCGCCAGGACGCCCGCGCCCCCTACCGCGTTGAGCAGCCCGGCCATCACCGCGAACTCGCCGGCCCGGAACCATTGCGAGAGGATCTTCATCGTGGGGATAAAGACCATCGAGACCCCGAGCCCGACCATGACCCGACCGGCAAAGGCCGCCCCCAGACCCGGCGCCAGGCCGAAAAGCAGACTCCCCGCCGCCGCCAACAACAGCGAGAACGTCACCGTCTTGCGCGGCCCCACCGAATCGGACAAAAGCCCGGCCGGAAACTGCATCGCCGCGTAGCAGTAGAAATATACCGAGCCCAGAAGACCCAGGACGCTCGCCGTCGTCTTAAAGTCCCTCGCCAGGTCGTCGGCGACCACCGACAGGGAAAGACGGTGAAAGTAAACGAAGAAATAGGCCAGTCCGAGAACGGCGAAAAGCGCCCATCTCCAGGACAGCACCTTGCGAACCAGCTTCTCATCCATCGCATGTCCCCTCACGAAAGAAACAACGGCTCCTGGACGCGACGCCATATCGTAGCACAAACCGCCTCGCAATGCCACAACGTCCCCCACCGTCGCAGAACGGCCCCCCCCCGCACGCCGTAGCCGACGGGGGCACGCGAAAACATCCCGTCATCGGGTGGCAGCGTCGAGCCCGAAGGACCCGGCGATGGCGCAACGCCCGTCCTCGTGAAGCTACGGACAGCCGGGCTGATGGCCAGAGGCGTTGGAATTGAGGTCCCGTTTGTGGTATGTTGACCTGATGGTGTGCAGGAGTGCCAATCCTGACAGTAAATGGAAAATCTCGGATAGGAGAGCTAATGGTGAATACCTACGGTGTTTTTCTTCTCGTCATTTCACTTGCCCCCTTCGCTTTTTCACAGACCCTTGACTTTGGGGACTACTTTGAAGATGCCACCATGCGCATCGACTACTTTCATACGGCCCATGCGACGAAAGATGAGATTGCCGTCGATCAAATCTATGTCAACGGCATTTGGGCGGGAAACCCCGGGAAGCTGCTGGCCCCAACGGAGAACGGCAGATACGCGATCAAGGTCACGGACATCGCCTCCAACGCCCTCATTTACAGCCGGTACTATCTGGACATCGTCTTTGAATACAAAGGCACAGATGCCGCCAGAGAAGGTCAAAAACGAACCTATCATCAAAGCGCGCTGGTCCCCTGCCCCAGACGGCGGGTCCTGTTCACCATCGAGTGCCGGGATAAGCACCACATGTTGCATCCCGTCTTTCGCCGAATCATTGACCCCAACGACAGGAGCATTCGGAGAGAGCCGGCTTCCGCGATGGATACGTCTTTTGTCATCTTGAAGAACGGCCACCCCCATGATGTCGTCGATCTGGTCTTTGTGGCGGAAGGCTATCGGAGTGAGGAGTTCGACAAATTCAAGAAGGATGCACAGCATTTTGTCGACTATCTTTTTACGGTCGAGCCCTTTACCACGATGAAACAGAGATTCAATATCTCCGGCGTGTTTCGTCCGTCCGCCCAAAGCGGCGTGGACATCCCGGTTCAGCGCGTGTACAAGAACACGGCAGTGGACGCTTCCTACGATACATTGGGCGCCGGCGCATATCTTACTGTCTTTGACAACAAAACCATGCGGGACATCGCCGGCAAGGTCCCTTACGACCACGTCATCGTGCTTGCCAATTCCACGAAGTACGGCGGCAGCGGCTTCTATAACAGCTATACTCTGTTTACCTCGGACAACAAACGCAGTGAGGAAATCTTCACTCACGAATTCGGGCATGGTTTTGCCGGTCTGGCGGATGAGTATATCAACGAAGGCTACTTCGACGTCTATTATACTCGCGGCATAGAACCGCTCGAACCCAATATAACCGCGTATCTGAATCCCGGCTACGTCAAATGGGCCCGCTTGCTGACTCCGGGGGCCTCCTTGCCCACGCCCGCCGAGGAAGAATACAACCACACCGTCGGCCTGTTTGAAGGCGCCGGCTACACGCGCACCGGCATGTACCGATCCTGCCTTCATTGCGTCATGGGCGCCGGCGGGCTGGCCTACTGCAAGGTCTGCCAGGACGTACTGAGAAACGTGGTTGAGCAGTACTGCAACTGAAGTCCTGCAACAGGAGGCCAGTTTACGTCTGACAAAGGCGATTATTACGGAGTGCGGCAATGAGAATGTCGAAGATCATTCATGTAGTGAGCTGCCATGCGGAAGGCGAAGTCGGCGATGTCATCGTCGGGGGCGTGGCGCCGCCGCCCGGGGAGACAATCTGGGAGCAGCGTTGTTTCATCGAGAAGGACGATCGCCTGCGTCGCTTTATGCTAAACGAGCCGCGCGGAGGCGTGTTTCGACATGTGAACCTGCTGGTGCCGCCCAAAGACCCCAGGGCTCAGATCGGCTACATCATCATGGAACCGGCCGACACCCCGCCCATGTCGGGGTCGAACTCCATCTGCGTGGCAACCGTCGTTCTCGACACGGGCATCGTGCCCATGACCGCGCCCGAATGCGAACTGGTGATGGAAGCGCCCGGCGGGCTGGTCAAGGCGCGTGCTTCTTGTCGTGAAGGCAAGGCCAAGCGCATCACGATCACCAACGTGCCGTCTTTTGCCGATCAACTGGGAGCGGCGCTGGAGGTGGCGGGCCTTGGCACGCTCACGGTCGACACGGCCTACGGCGGTGACAGTTTCGTGATCGTCGATGCGGCGGCACTGGGGTTCGCCATCGTTCCGGATGAAGCCCGCGAGATTGCCGAGACCGGCATGAAGATCGTGGCCGCGGCCAACGAGCAACTGGGATTTCAGCATCCTCTGCAACGCGAATGGGATCACGTGTCGTTTTGTCAGTTCACGGGGCCGTTGGTCGAGGAGAACGGCGAATGGATCGGTTCGAACGCGGTGGCGATCCGGCCGGGTAAGGTGGATCGCTCACCCACGGGTACCGGATGCTCCGCACGCATGGCCGTGCTGCACGCGCGAGGACAAATGCAGGTCGGGGATCGCTATCGGGCGAGATCGATCATTGGATCGGAGTTCGAGTGCGGGATCGATTCGTCGACTTCGGTCGGAGAGATCAAGGCGATTGTCCCGACCGTTTCGGGTCGCGCCTGGATAACCGGAACGCATCAGTTCATGCTGGACCCAGATGATCCATGGCCCGAGGGTTATCGGCTGACAGATACGTGGCCATCGGCGTAAAGGAGCGAGATTCGCTTTCGGAAGCCCACCTTATGCCGTTGGGCTGATTTTTGTGCTTCCATCTTTTGTCACAGTCCACTATCCTTGGCCAAACTATAGTGTCCCGAACCAGGTGCTTGTGACCGGAGAAAGAGCAGGACTATGCCCCCAACGCGTCAACAGTGGCACAGCAGGACCTCGTTCATCATGGCGGCCGTCGGCTCGGCGGTCGGACTCGGCAACGTCTGGCGGTTCCCCCACGTGGCCTACACCAGCGGAGGCGGCGCCTTCCTCATCCCCTACTTCACGGCGCTGTTCACCGCCGGGATCCCCATGCTGATCCTCGAGATGGGCCTGGGACAGCGCCTTCAGAAGGGAGCGCCGCTGGCCTTCGGGGCGGTGCGAAAGCCGTTGCAATGGTTCGGTTGGTGGGCGGCCGGGCTCAGCGCCGGCATCGTCATCTACTACTCGACGATCCTGGCCTGGTCCTGGGTCTACCTCTGGCACGCCCCGTCCCTGGCCTGGGGCGAGCAGCCCGAGACGTTCTTTGTCGAAAGCGTCCTGCACCGTTCGCCCGGCCCGGGCCACGTCGGCTGGCCCGTCCTCTCGCTGGTGATCGGCATGGGCCTGACCTGGCTGACAATCTATCTCATCCTGCGCAAGGGCGTGCGCAGCGTCAGCAAGGTCGTGATGGTGACGGTCCCGCTGCCCATCCTGCTGCTGGCGATTCTCCTGGTCCGCGGCCTGACCCTCCCCGGCGCCATGGACGGCATCCACTACTACCTCACGCCGGACTTTGGCCAGTTGGCCAACGTAAAGATCTGGCTCCGCGCCTACGGGCAGATCTTCTTCTCGCTCAGCGTCGCCTCCGGCGTCATGATCGGCTACGGCTCCTACCTCGGAAAAAAGGCCGAGATCACCAACAGCGCCCTGATCACCGGCCTGGCCAACTGTGGTACCAGCTTCTTCGCCGGTTTCGTCGTCTTCTCCATGCTCGGCTACCTCGCCAACGTCCAGGGCCTGCCCGTCCCGGACGTCACTGCCAGCGGCACCGGCCTGGCCTTCGTCGCTTTCCCCACCGCCATCAGCCAGTTGCCCGCCCTCAACGGGCTCTTCGGGGTGATCTTCTTCGTGACGCTGCTGACCCTCGGCATCGACTCGGCCTTCGCCCTCCAGGAGGCGTTCACGACCGGGTTCCACGACAAGTGGCACATCCCGCCCGAGAAGCTCGCCCGCGGCTTTTGTCTCGTAGCGTTTCCCGTGTCGCTGATCTTCGTCACGCGGGGCGGCTTTTACTGGTTCGACATCGTCGACAAATGGATCTGCGACTTCGGGTTGGTCATCTCCGGCCTGGTCCAATGCCTGGCCGTGGGCTTCCTCTATCCCGTCCGCGACTTTCGCGACTACCTCAACGCCCAGTCCGAAGTCCGCGTGGGCCGCTGGTGGATCTGGGCCTTGCGCTACGTCACGCCGGCCGTCCTGACTGTCATCCTCATCGGCAACCTCGTCCAGGAGATCAAGGAAGGATACGGCGGTTATCCCCGCTGGGCCACGCTGGTCGCCGGCTGGGGAGGCGTCCTGTTCTGGGCCGTCCTGGGCTACGTGTTATGGAAGCGCCCCGCACGGGCGCCGAGCGAATAAGGGAGGTCCCCAATGCCGCTGTCCGCATGGCTCATGTTCCTCTTCGGCTGCCTCATCCTCTACGGCGGCCTGGCTTGGTGCATCACCATCGCCATCTGCCACCACGACAACCAGCCGCCGCCCCCTCCGGCGGCGGAAGCAAACAGATAACCGCACAGACGTCACCTTCTATGCACGAGTCCGTCGAGCGCGGCCTGCCCGTGTAGCCGCGGCGTCAGGAATAGTCCGCGATGAGCAGGATGCCGTCGCAGACCCCCTTGAGCCAGTTGACTTTTTCTGACTGGCCGATCAGGGGGCCGGACCCGTTGAAACGCACCTTCTTCCAGACCTTGTCCGACAGATCGAGCCCCTTGGCCAGGCCCGAAGCGCTGTTGAGGGCGCCGAAGAGAGCGATCAGGACCTTGCTGTCGGGCGGAAGCTTGTCGAAGGTGGTTTCCAGAAACCGTTCCACGTTGAAGGACTTGGGCTTGGGCGTCTGCGGCCCTTCGCTCTGCTGCCCGTCCATGGCATTTCCCCCGTGGCGAAGGTTCACGCTACCGCTCCCTTCGCAAGAGAGCGGTTGTTGCTCTTCCAGTGCTCCCGCAGGGACATGAAGACGTGCAGGAGCAGTTCCGTGCGATCGTTCAGATCGAACTTGCGAAACAGACGACCCATGTGTGTGCGCACCGTCGGCAGCGCGATATGCAGCTCGCGTGCGATCTGTTTGTCTGATTTGGCATGGAGGATCTCTCTGACAATCTGGGCCTGCCGGGGCGATAAATTGAGATGATGCCGGAGGTCGCTCCACTCCTCTTCAGAAACCAACTCCTCTTGTATGCTCTCTACCATCCTTGGTCCTCCAACGGTAAAACCACCCGCCGACCGAATCCATTCGTGGAACCGCGACGGCCTTCCAGCGTTCGCCCATCCGGTAGCGAAGAGTATAGAGAACCAGGCAAATCCCGCAATTAGGGGAATTACGTATTTCCGTGTCATTATTTCTGATGACACCTTTATGCGCTATGACAACGAACGAGAAAGACACTGTCCTGCCGCCGACAATCCCCGCCCGCGGACCGCCGCAAGCATCCACCCCGATAAAATACCACCCAACCGGCCCGGAACGGACATTGGAGGCATTGTTACGATTATTAGAAAAAGCCCGCTACAGAATCATTGAGGAGTTGTCAGCAAGGCAGGAAGAGAAATTCGTTTCCGTGTCGATCCTGCGTGCCGTGTCGCACGTCGCAGGTATATGCACGGGAGCCGAACAACGAGGACACTCTATAGAAATACCGGACACCGCCAATTCTCATCACAGGAAAGGCGTCTCCTCGATCTCGCTGAGCATATTCCACGATTGCCCTGGTCTCCGGACCGTACTTGATGATGTCAGGGCGCGTCACTGGCTCAATGACCATATCACGCTTCTGCCTCTCACGCCTCCGAAACTATGCGAGAGGGCCGGATTTGTCAATATGGAACAAGCCCCCCCCGTGTCAATGCATCCGCATCAGGAAGGCCCAGACAATCATCGCCGCACACCTGTATAGCAACCAACATATTCTGAAACCGCGAAATGCGCGGGCTACGCGAAAGATGAGCACAACTGAAACTCCGCTTCCCGCGCATTTCACGTGCGTTCGGTTCGACGCCGTCATCCAGGTGTCGCATCTGACAGGTTTCGCACCGGCAAAAGCGATTCGCCCACCGGCGTGGCAAGCGTGCGAAACAAAGCCAATCTGCGCGACGAGGCGCTCGCGATTTGGGATTGGGGATTTGGGGCGAAGGAGGCGCGGGATGCGAAACGAACCCAATCCGGGTGGGCGGCGAAGCGTCGAGGGGCGTAAATGTCAAACGAAGCCAATTTCCCCACCGCCGGAAGCGGCCACCCAGACACAGAAACTGCCGAGAGCCGAGAGAAGTGTAAATCCCACATGGCAATACGTTTAGGTGCTCTGTTCCGTGTCCCCTGCCGCTCTGTGGGAAGGAATGGCTCCCCCGCAGCGATAGAGGCCGGTCGCCAGGCGATGGCTGCCGCCTCCTGCAAGCTCTCGGCAAGAGGCTTGAGATTCGGCGGGCGGGCCGGTAGACTGAGTCGCGACAGGCCGGTTGGGCTCTGTTGGGTAGAAATGGCCTTTTTTACAGGGTGAATGCTTATGCGAACTGAATCTATGGGCAAGAAAACGTCATCTTTGAGTCGTCGCAGCGTTTTGGCGCTGGGCGCCGGATCGGTAGCGGCGGCCGTCAGCGGCGCGCCGGCGGCGCGAGCGGGCCAGGCTGGCGGCTCGGGCATCGTGACCCCGCCGGAGGGCAAGCGCATCCTGCTCTCGTGCAAGCTGGGGATGATCCCGAAGGAACTGGACGGCAAGAAGCTCTCGGCCGCCGACCGGCTCCGCCTCGCGGGCGAGGCCGGCTTCGACGGCGTCGATTTCGACCAGGCCGGCGAGTTCACCCCCGAGCAGGCCCGCGAA
The DNA here is from genome assembly GCA_964415045.1 of uncultured Pirellulales bacterium. Lineage (GTDB taxonomy): Bacteria > Planctomycetota > Phycisphaerae > Sedimentisphaerales > Anaerobacaceae > CAYPZL01. Next base: position 32,165 of record CAYPZL010000020.1, read on the forward strand.
GCGGTCCAGGAATCGGGCGTGTTCGTCCACAACGCGATCAACCACGCGCACTGGTCGCAGCGGCTCACCAGCGCCAAGGAAGAGGAGCGTGCCCGCGGGCGGGCCAACATCGAGCACTGCATCCGCGTCTCGCACGCGGCCGGCGGCAGCGGCGTCCTGATCGTGGTCGGCCGGGGCGGCGACGGACCGACGGACGTCATCGAGCAACGCGCCCGCGAAGAAATCAAGAAACTGCTGCCGTTAGCGGCCTCCCTGGGCCAGATGATCCTGATCGAGAACGTCTGGAACCAGATGATGTACGACCACAACGCCCCGCCGGACCAGGGCGCCGAACGCTTCGTGGCCTTCGTGGACAGCTTCAACAGCCCGTGGGTGGGGATGTACTACGACATCGGCAACCACTGGAAGTACGGCCAACCCGCCGAGTGGATTCGCACCTTCGGGCACCGCTGCGTCAAGCTCGACGTCAAGGGCTTCAGCCGCGCCAAGAACAAGTTCGTCGACATCACCAGCGAAGACGACGATCTGCCGTGGGACCAGGTGCAAAAGGCCCTCGACGACATCGGCTTTACCGGCTGGGCGACGGCCGAGGTCCGCGGCGGCAACGTCGAACGCCTGACCCAGGTGCGCAAGCAGATGGAAAAAGCCTTCGGCCTGTAACGCCGTGTCCGCCCTACCCGGCGGCCATCAGCTCGGTGAAGTCGTCGAACAGGTAGCGCGAATCGTGCGGGCCGGGCGAGGCCTCCGGGTGGTACTGGACCGAGAACGCCCGCAGCGCCTCGCAGCGCAGGCCCTCGAGCGTGTTGTCGTTGAGGTTCATGTGCGTCAGCTCGACGTCCTTGTCGGCGAGCGAATCGAGATCGACACAGAAGCCGTGGTTCTGGCTCGTGATCTCGATTTTGCCGGTCCGCAGGTTCTTGACGGGATGGTTGGCACCGCGATGACCGAACTTGAGCTTGTAGGTGCGTCCGCCTAAGGCCAGGCCGAGAATCTGATGTCCCAGGCAAATGCCGAAGACAGGCACCTTGCCCAGGAGCCCTTTGACGGTCTCGACGACGTACGTCACGGGGGCCGGGTCGCCGGGCCCGTTGCTCAGGAACACCCCGTCGGGCTTGCGGGCCAGGATCTCTTCGGCACTCGTCCGGGCCGGGACAACAGTGACGTCGCAGCCGTGCGAGCGCAGCAGGCGCAGGATGTTGCGCTTGATGCCGCAGTCGATCGCGACGACCTTGTATCGCAGCTCGGGCAGGTCCTGCTCGCCCTTGAGAACGTCGAGCGCGCCTTCGTCCCAGTCGTAGGGCTTGCGGCCCGTGACGTTGCGCACGATGTCGCGACCTACCAGACCGGGGTAGCGGCGCAGCTTGGCGGCGAGCTTCTCGACGTCCAGCTCGTCCGAGGAGATGACGCCGCGCATCGCGCCTTCAGTACGGATGTGCCGCACGAGCCGGCGGGTGTCGATGCCCTCGATGCCGACGACTTTGCTCTTTTTCAGATACGCGTCCAGCGTGGCGTCGTTGCGCCAGTTACTGGGATAGTCGCAGTTCTCCTTCACGACGAAACCGGCGGCGAAGACCCGGCGCGACTCCCAGTCGGCGCGGTTGGTCCCGTAGTTGCCGATGAGCGGATAGGTCATCGTAACGATCTGCTCGTGATAGGACGGGTCGGTGAGAATCTCCTGGTAGCCCGTCATGCTCGTATTGAACACGACCTCGCCGCACTTGCTGCCCCGGGCGCCGAACGCGGCACCTTCGAAGAGCGTGCCGTCCTCTAATAGTAAGACTGCTTTCACGAAATCCGTCCCCGTTAACGATAGTAGAGTTGAATCGGTTTGACGCTGACCTTGCGGGCCTGCAACGACTCGATGGCTTTGACCACCGCTTCGGCCCCGCGGATGGTCGTGACATACGGGACCTGTCGGTCCAGCGCGCTGCGCCGGATCGAGAACGAATCCCGGATCGAACGCTTGCCCACGGTCGTGTTGACGATCAGGTCCACCTTGCCGTTGATGATGGCATCGACGATGTTCGGCCGGCCCTCGGTCATCTTCAGGGCGAACTCCGAGGGGATATTGTTCTTGATAAACTCGATGCACGTCCCCTTGGTCGCGATGATCTTGAAGCCCATCTCGTGGAGGCGCCGCGCCAGCGTCACGGCCCGCCGCTTGTCGTCGTCCTTGACGCTGAAGAGCACGCTGCCGGCGCCGGGGAGGCTGTTGCCGGCGGCAATCTGCGCCTTGGCGTAGGCGGTGCCGAAGTCGTCGGAGATCCCCATGACCTCGCCGGTCGAGAGCATCTCCGGGCCCAGCAGCGTGTCAGTGCCCGGGAATTTGAGAAACGGGAAAACCGCCTCCTTCACGGCGAAATGACCGTGCTGCACCTCTTTGGTGAACTTGAGCTCATCGAGCGTCATCCCGGTCATCACCTTTGCGGCCAGCTTCGCCAGGGGCACGCCGATGGCCTTGCTCACGAACGGGATCGTTCGGGACGCCCGCGGATTGACCTCGAGGATGTACACCACGTCGTCCTTGACGGCGAACTGGATATTGATGAGCCCCTTGACTTTCAATTCGAGGGCCAGCAGCTTCGTCTGTCGCTTGATCTCGGCCAGGACCTTCTTCTTGATATTGACGGCCGGAATGGAGCAGGCGCTGTCACCCGAATGGACGCCGGCTTCCTCGATGTGCTCCATGACGCCGCCGATGACGACGCGCCGCCCGTCGCTGATGGCGTCGACGTCGAGCTCGGTGGCGTCGTTGAGAAACTTGTCGATCAGAATCGGATGCTCGCCCGAGGCCTCGATCGCCTCATCGACGCAGGCCTTGAGCGCGTCCTCATCGTAGACGATGTCCATGGCCCGGCCGCCGAGCACGAAGGACGGGCGAATCAACAAGGGATATCCCAGCTTCCGCGCGACCTTCAGCGTGCCCTTGTAGCAGGTGGCGGTTCCGCTTTCGGGCTGCCGCAGCCCCAGCTTCCTGACGAGCCGGTTGAAGCGCTCGCGGTTCTCGGCGCGGTCGATACTGTCGGGAGCGGTGCCGATGATCCTGACCCCGGCCTTCTCCAACGGCACCGCCAGCTTGAGCGGGGTCTGGCCGCCGAACTGCACGATCACCCCGTCGGGCTTCTCCTTCTCGCAGATGCTCATGACGTCTTCGAACGTGAGCGGCTCGAAGTAGAGCCGGTCCGAGGTGTCGTAGTCGGTGCTGACGGTCTCGGGGTTGCAGTTGACCATGATGGACTCGACGCCGATCTCGCGCAGGGCGAAGGCGGCGTGACAACAGCAGTAATCGAACTCGATACCCTGGCCGATGCGGTTGGGCCCGCCGCCCAGGATCACGACCTTGCGGCGGCCCGTCGGATGGGCCTCGCACTCGCTTTCGTACGAGGAGTAGAGATACGGCGTGGCGGCCTCGAACTCCGCTCCGCAGGTGTCGACCATCTTGTACACGGGGTCCACGCCCGCCGCCTGCCGGTGCCGGCGCAGCTCCGTTTCCGGCACATCCGCCACCGAGGCTAAGTACTTGTCACTGAACCCGTACCGCTTGGCCCGCGCGACCAGAGCGGGCTCGGGCAGCGCGTCCCGCGCCGACAGCAGCTCCGACTCCATGCGAACGATGTCCCTGATGTTGTTCAGGAACCACGGATCGATCTTGGTCAGGGCAAAGACTTCCTCCACCGACATGTCCCGCCGCAGCGCCTCGGCCACGTACCACAGCTTGTCCCAGCAGTTCGTCCGCAGCTTGTCGCGCAGCGCGCCCGGCGGGATCTCCTTGTCGATGTGCCTGTTTTCCAGTGAGTACCGGTCGATTTCCAGCGACCGGATGGCCTTCTGCAGCGACTCCTTGAACGTCCGGCCGATCGCCATCGCCTCGCCGACGGACTTCATCTGGACCGTCAATTCGGGGGACGTCCGCGGGAACTTCTCGAACGTGAAGCGAGGCCACTTGACCACGCAATAGTCAATCGTCGGCTCGAAACAGGCGGGCGTCTTCTTCGTGATGTCGTTCGGTATCTCGTCCAGCGTATACCCGACCGCCAGCAGCGACGCGATCTTGGCGATGGCGAAACCGGTCGCCTTCGAGGCCAGCGCCGAGCTGCGCGAGACACGCGGGTTCATCTCGATGACGTAGAGCTTGCCGTTGGCGGGATTGACGGCGAACTGGATGTTCGAGCCGCCCGTCTCGACGCCGATGGCCCGGATAATCTTCAGCGAGGCGTCCCGCATAATCTGGTACTCTTTGTCGGTCAGGGTCTGAGCGGGAGCGACGGTGATGCTGTCGCCGGTGTGGATGCCCATGGGATCGAGATTCTCGATGGAACAAACGATGACGACGTTGTCCTTACGGTCCCGCATTACCTCGAGCTCATATTCCTTCCACCCGGCCACGGACTCCTCGACCAGGACCTGGCTCTTGGGACTCAGGGCCAGCCCCCAGCGAATGTACTCGGCGTATTCCTCGGTGTTGTAGGCGACGTTGCCGCCGCTGCCGCCCAGCGTGTAGGAGGGCCGGATGATGGCCGGGAAACCGATCTCCTTGACGATCTTCTTCGCCTCCTCCCAGGAATGGGCGTACCCGCTCCTGGGAACCTCCAGGCCGATGTCCTGGATGGTCTTCTTGAACAGGTCCCTCTCCTCGGCCTTCTTGATCGAGCGCAGGTTGGCGCCGAGCATCCTGACCTTGTACTTCTTGAGAACGCCGTTTTCCGCCAGGGCCACGGCGGTATTGAGTCCCGTTTGCCCTCCCAGGGTGGGCAGGAGGCTGTCGGGCCTCTCGCGGCGAATGACCTGCTCGACGACCTCCGGCGTGATCGGCTCGATGTACGTCCGGTCCGCCAGCTCCGGGTCGGTCATGATCGTCGCCGGGTTGCTGTTGACCAGAACGACCTGATAGCCTTCGTTGCGCAGCACCTTGCACGCCTGCGTGCCGGAATAGTCAAACTCGCAGGCCTGGCCGATGACGATCGGCCCGGAGCCGATGATCAGTATCTTGTGGATGTCCTTCCGTTTTGGCATACTTCCCTACCGTGTTGTCCGATCCTCTGGAGCTCGATTCGGGTGTGCGCTGCACACCGCACGCAGTACCGTAATCCCCTGTTGCAAGGGCTTGCCGGGCAGAGAGCGAGAAGGTCTCCTCAAGCACCCTTCCGCAGCCAGCGATCCATGGCGGCGGCCGCCCCGCGCCCGCTGAATATGGCTCTGACCACCAGCGAAGCGCCGCTGACGGTGTCGCCGCCCGCAAACACCCACGGCTCGCTCGTCTGGTAATCGTGCACTATTACATTGCCCTGCTCGTCCAGTTGCAAGCCAAAATCCTTGATCAGCCCGTCGTGTGTCACGTGCAGAAAACCGAGGGCCAAAAGCACGAGGTCCGCCTTGAGAACGAATTCCGTCCCGGGCCGCTCTTTCAGTTTCCACGATCCGCCTTCCCTGGTCCACTCGACCTGGCAGCCGTGCAGCTCCTTGACCCGGCCGTTGTCACCGATAAACTCCTTCGTCATGACCGACCAGCGCCGCTCGCAGCCTTCCTCATGGGACGACGACGTTCGCATGATCCGGGGCCACGTCGGCCACGGCGTATCGGGCGGACGCGCATCGGGCGGTTTGGGCAGAATCTCCAGTTGGTAAATCTCTTTGGCCCGCTGGCGCCGGGCGGTGCCGACGCAGTCGCTGCCCGTGTCACCGCCGCCGATGACCACCACCGCCTTGTCGCGGGCGTTGATCGAGGTGTCGCCGTGGGCCGGCTCGCCGGCACAGAGCTTGTTCTGGACCGTGAGATAATCCATGGCAAACAGAATGCCGCTGCAATCCCGGCCCGGCACGTTGAGGTCGCGCGGCGCCCGCGCCCCCTTGGTCAGGCACACCGCGTCAAAGAGCTTGCGCAGATAATGGGCCGAGATATCCTTGCCGACGTCGACGCCCGTCTGAAACTCGACCCCTTCGGCCCTGAGCTGTTCGAGCCGGCGGTCGATGATATGTTTGCCTAATTTGAAGTCGGGGATGCCGTAGCGGAGCATGCCGCCGGCCTTTTCGTCCTTCTCAAACACGACGACGTCGTGTCCGGCCCGGGCCAACTGTTGGGCCGCCGCCAGGCCGGCCGGACCCGAACCTACGACCGCCACGCGTTTGCCCGTCTTCTCCAGCGCCGGCAGCGGCTTGATCCAGCCTTCCTCAAACCCGCGTTCGACGATCTGGTATTCGATGTGCCGGATCAGGACCGGCTCGTCGCTGATCGCCAGCGTGCAGGCCGTCTCACACGGAGCCGGGCACACCCGCCCGGTGATTTCCGGGAAGTTGTTGGTCGAGTGCAGCAGCCGGCAGGCCTGCTCCCACTGTCCCCGGTAGACCAGATCGTTCATGTCGGGGATCGAGTTCAAAACGGGGCAGCCCGAGCCGTGGCAAAAGGGAATGCCGCAGTCCATGCAGCGAGCCGCCTGCTGGCGAAGCGCCTCCGGCGTCAACGGCAGATCGATCTCGTCGTAGTCGTAGACGCGCTCCTCCACGAGTCGATGCCCGACCGGCTGCCTCTGGTATTTCACGAATCCTTTGATCTCACCCATAGAATACCTCTTCGGTGGCCGGTGTGGTCTCGGTGTCGCGATGCTCGGCGGCCCGCATTCTCTCGAGCGCCTTGCGATAGTCGATCGGGATGACCTTCACGAACTTGCCGACCATGTCGGGCCAGGCTTTCAGGATGTAGCCGGCCCGCTCGCTCCCGGTCCATTCCAGATGTCGCGCAATCAGGTCGCGGAGAACCTCTTTGTCCGAGCCCTGCCAAACCATCTCGAGCTCGACCATATCGAGATTGCACAACGTATCGAACAACTGCCTTTCATCCAGAACGTAGGCGATGCCGCCGCTCATCCCGGCGCCGAAATTGCATCCGGTCTGTCCGAGGACGACGACGGTTCCCCCGGTCATGTACTCACAACCGTGGTCGCCCACGCCCTCCACGACGGCGGTCGCGCCGCTGTTCCGCACGCAGAAGCGTTCTCCGGCCATGCCGTTGATGAACACTTCGCCGCGGGTGGCCCCATAGAGCAGCGTATTGCCGACAATGATGTTCTCGTGGGCCAGGAAGGGTGATTTTTCGGGCGTCTGCACGATGATGCGCCCGCCGGAAAGGCCTTTGCCGAGATAGTCGTTGCTGTCGCCGATGAGACGCAGGGTGACACCCGGCACCAGGAACGCGCCGAAGCTCTGTCCCGCCGATCCCCGCAGCACGACTTCGAGTGTCCCGTCAGGCAGGCCTTCCGGCCCGTGCTCCTTGACGATCCGGTTGCTCACAATCGCTCCGACCGTCCGGTTAACGTTGCGGATGGGCATTTCCAAACGAGTCTTCTGTTTGCTCTCTATCGCCGCGCCGGCCTGCTCCAATATCTGCCAGTCCATGTGGTCGCCGAGACGCTCGGCTTGCGAGACGGCCAGGCGGATGCCCCTGCCGTCCGAGACGTCCGGCTGCTGGAAGATGCCCGCGAAATCGAGGCCCTGGGCCTTCCAGTGAGACAGCGCCTTGTGCATCTTCAGGCAATCGACCCGGCCCACCATTTCCTCGAATTTTCGGAAGCCCAATTCGGCCATGATCCCGCGCACCTCTTCGGCGACGAAGAGCATGAAACGCTGCAAGTATTCGGGCTTGCCGGCGAAGCGCTTGCGCAGCTCCGGGTCCTGCGTGGCGATTCCGAAGGCGCAGGCGCCCTCGTGACACTTGCGCAGCAGCGTGCAGCCCAGGGTCACCAGGGCGGCGGTGCCGAAGCCGAACTGCTCGGCGCCGAGCATCGCCCCGATGACCACGTCCCGGCCCGTCTTCAACTGCCCGTCCACCTGGACGCGAATCCGGTCACGCAGGTTATTGTTGACGAGCACCTGCTGCGTCTCGGCCAGGCCCAGCTCCCAGGGACAACCGGCGTGCTTGATCGACGAAAGCGGGCTGGCGCCGGTACCACCGTCGTGTCCGCTGATCAGGACCTCGTCGGCGTTGCCCTTGGCCACCCCGGCGGCGATGGTCCCGACGCCGACCTCGGCAACGAGCTTGACCGAGACCTTCACGCCCGGATTGCTGCACTTGAGGTCGTAGATGAGCTGCGCCAGATCCTCGATCGAGTAGATGTCGTGGTGCGGCGGCGGGGAAATCAGCGTCACCCCCGGCGTGGAGTACCGCAGCCGGGCGATCTCCTCGGTAACCTTGTGGCCCGGGAGCTGGCCCCCTTCCCCGGGCTTGGCCCCCTGGGCAATCTTGATTTGCAGTTCGCGGGCGTGAGCTAAGTAGTTGGCTGTGACACCGAACCGGCCGCTGGCGACCTGCTTGATCGCGCAGTTTTTCGAATCGCCGTTGGATTCGGGGACGTAGCGCTGCGGATCTTCGCCGCCTTCGCCCGTGTTGCTCATGGCGCCCAGGCGGTTCATCGCCACGGCCATGCACTCGTGGGCCTCTTTGCTGATCGAACCGTGGCTCATCGCGCCGGTGCAGAAACGCCTGGCGATCTCGGTCGCGGGTTCGACCTCTTCGAGAGGCACGGGCTCTCCGCCGGCAAAATCGAACAGGCCGCGCAACGTGCACAGGGCCTCGGACTGCTCGTTGACGGCTTTGGCGTAGGCCGCATAGGTTGCCGCGTCGTCGCTCTGGACCGCCTGCTGTAACAGCGATATCGTCGTTGGATTCCACAGATGCCGCTCGCCCGTCTGGCGATAGTGATATTCACCACCGAAGTCCAGGTCCAGCGCCCCTGCCGGGCGCGGCGCGAAGGCCGCGCGATGGCGTCCGAGTGTCTCTTCGGCCAGCTCCTTGAGGCCCATCCCGCCGATACGCGAGCTGGTGCCCGTGAAATAGCGCGCGACCAGCTCGGCATCGAGCCCGATGGCCTCGAAAAGCTGGGCGCCGTGGTAACTGCGGAGCGTCGAGATGCCCATCTTGCTCATCGTCTTGAGAATGCCCTTCTTGATCGCGGCGATGTAGTTGTCGGCGATCTGAACCCGCTCCATCCCCTTGCGCAGGGCCCCTTCGCGGTTGAGCTCGTCGAGGGACTCGAACGCCATGTAGGGATTGACGGCGTTGGCTCCGTAGCCGCAGAGCAGGCAGAAGTGCATCACTTCGCGCGGCTCTCCGCTTTCGACGATCAGGCCGGCCTCGTTGCGCAGGCCGTGGTTGAGCATCCCATGATGGACCGCCGCCACTGCCAGCAGCGACGGGATCCGGGCCCTGGTCTCGGAGATGTCGCGGTCGCTGATGATTACCAGCGCCGCGCCGTCCTTGACCGCGCTCTCGGCGGAGGCCACCAGGATGCTCACGCCGCGACGCAGGGCCTCGCCTGGGTCGGGCGCGTCGGCGTCGAACAGGGCCGGGATCGTGACCACGCGGAAATCGTCCCGGCGCACCGAACGCAACCGCTCAAGGTCCTCGTTGGTCAGGATCGGGTGCGGCAGCTTGAGCTGCCGGCAGTGCTGCGGACTCTCATCCAGCAGGTTTTGCCTCTTGCCCGTGAAACCCATCAGGCTCATGACCAGACCTTCGCGCAGCGGATCGATCGCGGGATTGGTCACCTGGCTGAAGAGCTGCTTGTAATAGGCAAACATCAGCTTGGGCTCTTCGGAGAGCACAGCCAAAGGCGTATCGTTGCCCATGGATCCGACGGGCTCCTGTCCATTCACGGCCATCGGCGTCAGGATCATCTTGAGCTCTTCGCGGGTGTAGCCGAAAGCCCGCATTCGCTGGGCGATGGTGCGCGGGTCGCTCTTGACGAGCTTGGGCGCATCGAACAGCCCGCGCAGCTCGATGCGGTTCTCGTCGAGCCAGCGACGATAGGGTTTCTGCCGGGCGATTTTGCTCTTGATCTCGTTGTCGGAGATGATGCGGCCCTCGCCGGTATCGACCAGGAACATGCGTCCCGGGCGGAGGCGGCCCTTGCGTCGAATCTTCTCGGGGGGAAACTCGACGACGCCGGCCTCGCTACCGATGATGGCCAGACCGTCGGTGGTGACCAGGTAGCGACAGGGGCGCAGGCCGTTGCGGTCCAGCACGCCTCCGATCATCCGCCCGTCCGTGAAGACCATGGCCGCCGGCCCGTCCCACGGCTCCATCACGGCGGCGTGATACTCGTAAAACGCCCGCTTGTCCGTGCTGATATGGTACTTGGGACCGAACGCCTCCGGGATCATCATCATCATCGCATGCGGCATGCTTCGCCCGGCCCGCACCAACAGCTCCAGACCGCTGTCGAAGCACGCCGAGTCGCTGGCCTCGGGCGACAGAACCGGGAACAGGTCCTTGATGTCCTCGCCGAACGCCTCACTGGCCATCTTCGGCTCGCGGGCCCGCATCGCGTGGCGATTGCCGCTGAGCGTATTGATCTCCCCGTTGTGGGCGATGCAATGAAATGGCTGGGCCAGACGCCAGCTCGGAAACGTATTCGTGCTGTACCGCTGGTGCACGATGGCCAGGGCCGATTTGACGCGCTCGTCCTTGAGGTCGGGATAGTACTCGAAAAGCTGCCAGGCCATGAACATGCCCTTGTAATTGACGGTGCGGCAGGACAGGCTCACGACGTAGAAATCCTCGGCCGGCGTCCCATATCGCTCAGCGACCCGTCGCTCGGCCCGCTTGCGGGCCAGATAGAGACGCCGTTCGATTTGTTCGCCCTTGAACCCGCCACCGTCAACGAAGACCTGTTTGATCGAAGGCTCGGCCTCCAGGGCGATCTTGCCCAGGCAGTCACCGGCAGTGGGCACGTCCCGCCACGCTAACACGTTCATACCGTAATAGGTCAACGCCTCCTCAAGCACGCGATCGCATTTGGCCCGCAGTTCGGCGTTCTGCGGCCCGAACACCATCCCGACGCCATAGCGAAACGGATCGGGCAGCGAAACGCCCTTCTGGTCGCATTCGAGTACGAAGAATTCGTGCGGGATCTGGAACAGGATGCCCGCCCCGTCCCCGGTCGTTTCATCCGCGCCCGCGGCGCCGCGATGCGTCAGATTGATCAGAATCTGCTTGCCGTATTCAATGATCGAATGGTCGCGCCCGCCGGCAATATTGACCACCGCCCCGATGCCACAGGCATCGTGCTCCCACTGTGTTTCGTATAGACCCTGATTTTGCATTCTCGAAGCCATCGATTCTCCAGATGTGCCGAGAGGCCCGCAGGCATCTGTACCCGCCCCCTTCTCATTACTCGGCATTCATCATACGACAATATGCGCGTTTTGTCAGTCCGGTTCCCTTAATATACCCCATAAGCAAAACTTATCACGGTATCAGAAACGCTTATCAAGCAACGGCACCGACGGCGACCTCAACGACGACAACGAGGGCCGCGAGACGCATACACTGCGAAACCCCAATGTCACGCGCCTGCAGGAAGCCTACGTGCGCAAGGTCATCGACACGCTCAACGACAACGACCACATCCGCCCCTGGGACAGCGACCCGAGCTGGGTGTGGAAGAACCTGATGCGCGGCAACCAGTTCATTTTGATGGATCACTACATGGACTTCCGGATGGGCGCGCCGGACAGGCCGGACCCGAAGCACGATCCGACGCGCCGGGCGATGGGCTTTGCCCGCGCGCTGGCCGAGAGGGTGGATCTGGCCGCATTCGAGCCGCATGCGGAGCTGTCGTCGACGAAGCACTGCCTGGCCCGTCCCGGCAAAGAGTACCTGGCCTATCAGCCGGACGCGAAAGGGGCGAAGTTCATGCTGAAGATCGAACCGGGAGCATATCGGATCAGATGGATTCAGTGCGCCACGAACGAGTGCTCGAATGCCAAGCGCGTCGAAGTAAAAGAGGCCGGATGGATTCCGTTGATCCCACCATTCCGGGGCGCGGCGGTGGCGCACCTTGATAGAGAATGAGGCGCTGGTCCGGCGGGAGTCGCCGGAGGTGGAGCTACGGGGCGTCCGGCGTTTCGGCCTTGCGGCTCTCGGCGCCGGAGGCGATCAGCACCGACAGCATGATCGCGCCGGTGACGCCCGGAGCTAAGTCGAGCTGCCCCAGCGTCCGCAGGACCGCCATGGCGACCACGAAACATGCGAAACCGATCCCGATGTATTTCAGGTTTGCCGTATCCGGTTTTCTCATCACCGCCCCCCTTCTTGCCTGCGTTCTGCGATTATGGGAACTGCGAGCCTTGCCCGCCGCCGGCGGGACGTGCGCTCCCCGGCCGCGCGCGACGACAACGCTCACGGAAAGTATATGAAACGCAGAGGTCGGGGCCAAACACCGGCGCAGAGACCTTCCGCGCGTGTGCATGAGAGTTTTTGCGGAACCTGGATTCTGCCCTTCGCCGGCCTCTGGGGTGGCAGCGTCAAGGCCGCAGGCCTTGGCGATGGCGCCACGCCAAAGGACCCTTTAGCGGCATACGAAGCGGAGAAGTCCACCATCGCCAAGCTGCCGCTTGACGCTGCCACGCGCTTACCAGGGTATTTTCCCAGCGCGGCCTCGCTTCGCTCGGCCGCAACCAAAAGAGTGAAGGTATCCTCG